>JAGWZH010000112.1 GCA_018971945.1 Alphaproteobacteria bacterium
TGGGCCTGAATGGCTGCCTCTGGCCAACGACTGCTGACCGGAGCCCGCCTTCAAATGTCAGCTTAGCCGCTTACCCCGACCCGCAAAACCGTTCGCAAATGCCCCGACTTCGCCGCTGGCCTCCGCACTCTGGCCAGGCGCCAACACCCAATATCAGGGCGTGTAATCGGGGTCGCCGCGAGTGAGCCGCCAACGCCTCTAATGTCCGTCCTTGGCGGAATGCCGCGACGGCTTGACGCGATAGCGGAACCCGATGCTCGCGGCGCATTTTTGTGCGTGCGGCCGGTGGCGATGGCGAGGCGCATGACCTGGCCGATGGAAGCGCGCAGGCGGCGCGCGGTTTTGAGATGGCCCTTGCCTCCGACGTCCTGCAGCACAGACAGGATTTCGACCGGCGTGATCGCGTTGACAGGCCGATCCGCCAGCGGCGCGGCGAGCTCTTTCAGCAGCCAGGCGCGCTTGCCGACGGTGGCGGGCGCCTTCTCCTCCCGCGCCAGCTTTTCCAACAACTCATCCGCGACCAGGCCGAACGTGGTGGCGCGGGCGATCTTGGCGGTCTGAAGGGCCACGCGCTTTTCGGCGATCGGGTTGAGGCCTGCGCGGATCATTGTTCGGGCGCGGGCATTGGCCTCGCGCGCGTCCGCAAGGGTGATGTCCGGATAAGGCCCGAACGAGGCCGTGAGCCGGCGGCCATCGAAGCGGAAGTCGAGCCGCCACAGCTTCGAGCCGTTCGGCAGAACCGCGAGATAGAGGCCGCGGCTATCGGAAAGGCGGATCGCCTTGGGGCCGGGCTTGGCGTGTTCGACGATGTAATCTGTGAGCATCGCGGCAGTATCCTGAGGCGCTTTTGGCGGTATCGCCCGCCGCGCCTGTACAGGATCAAGACAGATTTTCAAAAATTTGTACTGTCAGCCCGATGCCCGGAGCTTCCGCGAAATTTCGTCGCGTTCTCGCCGAAAAATCCTTGCCCGCCAACGCTTTCCGAGGAATTCCGCGGCATTCCGCCAGGTGGTTGAAAAAGAACAAATGGTGCCCAGAAGAGGACTCGAACCTCCACGCCTCGCGGCGCCAGTACCTGAAACTGGTGCGTCTACCAATTCCGCCATCTGGGCCCAAGAGCTCTCGCTCCCGAGCCGGCGGGGATAGGGTAAAGGCGCGCTGGGGTCAAGCGGTCGGCGCGGCGTGTTCGGCGCGGCAGCCAGCGGGGCCATATGTTCTCGTCTGGCCTCGATAGCGCTCGCGATATCGCCTGTGGGTCGGGAGCGGTCAGGGCGAAGGCGGAAACTTAGGTGAAGCATTTGGCGGGTGCGTTTGGGTGAACGCGTCGGGATAGGAGAAGTCAAAAGGCAGGGAAACACGGCGGTCAAACCGCAGAAAAGACAGAGCCTTGCGCACTGCTTTTTCTCAAGCCTCGGGCGTTGATCTGGCTTGGCGATGGGGCTAGCCGCCTCCAAACACCGGGGTTTGGGCGCGCCCAGGCGGCGGCGCGACTGTCGTAAGGGCCGCCAGAAACAGCCGATCGCCGTCATTCCAAGCCGCATGTCCTGTTGGAAGCCTCGCGCATGCGGCCCTTCGCCTCCCTGAGGCCCTCTGCGCAAGGGGCCGCGGCCTCAGTCACATCGGCGTTGACGTCTTCAAGCGGGCCAGGGCCTTCGCGCGATAGACCGAGAGGCTTTCGCCCGCATCGTCGACAAAACTCTCCTCGCATGTGAAGGAGCCTTCCCAAAACAGGAACGCCCCGCTCTCCCGCTCGGTCATCTTTCGACCGAGATCAAAGCGGGTGATGTAGCGGTCGCGCTTTTGATACAGGCGCTGATCCTTCGCTGTGAAGCGGACATGGCCGCCGTCGATCTCGACAAACCAGCGATGATGGTTGAATCCCAACTCCGGCATCATGCCCAAAGCGGTTAAAAGGCCGAAGCCGCGGGCCTTGGAAAAAATCTCCCGCTCGCGGCTCGGGGTCTCAATATAGCCGGCCTTTGACACGCGGATCAGCTCTTTGCAGACGGCGATCGGATCACGGACATCTTCCAGCAAATGGGAGCAAAAGGCGAAATCAAACGCCTTGTCGGCAAAAGGCCAAGGGGCCACGCAGGCGTCGTGGACGATCCATGTGTCAGCGCAGAACCGGCGCTCATGGCTCGGATCCAGGCTGCCATGGGAGCCAGCTTCGGCAAAAGGGCGCAGATCCATCACATGGGTCGCTAAGTTCAGGGGGTGGCGCCCCCCTCCGACATCAAGCACGGATTGGGCGGCGCGGGCTTTTTCAGCGATAGCGGGAAGGTTCGAGATTAGGATCATCCCTCAGGCTTCTATCAGCCCGCAAAGCAGGCCGAAAGCGGTCCGGCCGCGCTTGACCCGTCTGCGGGATCGGTTCAGACAGCCGCCATGGCGAACCGAAAGCTTTCTTTGACCGTGGACGGCCGGTCGGTGCACGTGCACCTTCATCAGAGAGACCTGCCTGAGGCGGTCAGCTTTAAAGGCGCGATCGCGGTCGATTGCGAGGCCATGGGTTTGGGGCTTACTCGGGACCGGCTTTGCCTTGTTCAAATGTCGGACGGCGGCGGCGAGACCCATCTTGTGCAGATCCATCGCAATCAGCGCGAAGCCCCGCGGCTTCAAGCGGCGCTGGAGAGCGAGGCGCATCTGAAGCTGTTTCACTTCGGGCGGTTCGACCTTGCAATGCTGGCGCGGGACTTGGGGATCGCCTGCGGGCCTGTTTATTGCACCAAGATCGCCTCGAAAATCGCCCGGACCTACACAGATAAGCACGGGTTGAAGGACGTGGTTAAAGAGCTTCTGGGTCGGGATTTGTCGAAAGAGAGCCAGAGCTCGGATTGGGGCGCTGAGGAGCTGAGCGACAGCCAGCTTGCCTATGCTGCATATGACGTTGTGCATTTGCACGATGTCAGGGCCAAGCTCGACGCGATCCTGATCCGGGAAGGGCGCTTGGCGCTGGCGGAGGCGTGCTTCGCATTCCTGCCGGTGAGGGCGCAGCTGGATTTGGCGGGCTGGGAGCCCGTGGATATTTTCGCGCACTCCTGAGCCCAAATCCTGAGCAAACGCAGCGTTGGGCTCCAGCAACCCGCCTGCCCCTGCAACCCGCCTTGCTTCGGTCATCAGGGTGGGCCATGTGGACAGTGTTCGTTCAGGATTGACGCCGCCGATGGCCGATACAGCCTCACTCAGCGCAACCGCCGCATGGCATCCGAACCGGCGCTTGACCCTGCATCAGGCCCGCGCGCGGTCGCGGCTCGTTCATATTCTGCGGTTTCTGTTCACAGGGCTGGCGGCGGCCTCGCTGGCGTCGGTCTTTGTCTACACAACGATCTACTCCTATTCGGGCGGGTTCGCGCGCACCGAACCTGGGCCGAGTTCAGAGCAAGTCACCATGGTGCAGCCGCGGTTCACCGGACGGCTGAACGGCGACGTGCTGTTTCAACTCACGGCTTCGGATGCTCAGAGGGCTTCTGAGGTTTCAGGGCCGATCTCTCTCAATGGACCGATTTATCGTGAGCGCGGCGGGCGCGTCATGGTGGCGCCGAGCGGGGTCTATGAGCCGACAGACGGCATCATCAGGCTGTCTGGCGGTGTCACCTTCACCGACCTTAGCGGCAACCGGTTCACTTCCTCGGACGCTTTGATCGACACCCGGACCCGCACCTTGACCGGATCAGCGCAGATCATCGGCGAAGGGCCTCTTGGCGTGATCCGCGCGGACGCCTATGAGGTGAGGGACTCGGACGGCTCGATCACCTTCCGAGGTCGGGTGCGGGGGGTCCTGCCGGCGCAAGGCCAGGCCTTGGCGCCTTCGCCGGACGATGCGGCTGCGGACGATACGGCTGCGGACGGGGCAGCTGCGGACGGGGCGGGCGCGCCTTAGGCGAAGGCGGGCCATCTGTTTTAAGGACAGAACGAGAGATGAACACGGCGAAGATCAGCAAACAGACTTCCTCACCGGCCTCGCCACCCCCCGGCAAGCGACGCTGGTTTCATGGGGCCGCTCTTGGGACAGCGCTCGGGCTTTCAGCGATTGCTGCGCTGATGCTGACCGCGGAGGACGGCGCTGCGCAGTTGGCCGAAGGTGGAGGTCCCATCTCTTACCAGGCTGACTCCCTTGAATACTCCGAAACCGACAACAGGCTGATTCTGACGGGGGCGGTGGACCTCGTTCAGGGGGACGCCAGGCTTCGGTCGAACAGGCTCACCATTTTTTTCCGGCCAGGCTCCTCGGACGCTGGTCAGGGGATGGGGTCGGGAGACATCGACCGCATGATCGCGGAGGGAGAAGTCTATTATATCCGACCCACACAACACGCCCGCGGGGATCGGGCTGTTTACGAGACCTCCAGCGACACCGTCACCTTCACAGGCAATGTCGTGGTGGCGAGCGAGGATAATGTGATCCGGGGACAAACCCTGGTCTTGCAGGTGAGCGCCGGGCGGACGACCGTTTCGGCGCAGAACGGCCGACGGGTGCAGGGCGTGGTCAATCCCAACCGTCCTTGACGTCGGCAGGGCTCTGTGTCGCGGCCGCCATAAAGCGGCGGTCTTAAACCAATCTTAGGCGGACGATGGCCAAATGACGCTGACGGGCGCAAACGAACCGACCGCTGCGGACCCTTCCCCCATGGAGGGCCTTGCGGCGCGGAATCTCGCGAAAGCCTATCGCGGCCGCCAGGTCGTGAAGGACGTCAGCATCGGGCTGCGTCAGGGCGAGATTGTGGGTCTTTTGGGTCCGAACGGGGCGGGTAAAACAACCTGCTTTTATATGATCACGGGGTTGATACGCGTGGACCAGGGGCAGATTACCATCGACGGCCAGGATGTCACTGGCCTTCCGATGTATCAACGCGCCCGGCTCGGCGTGGGGTATCTGCCGCAGGAACCCTCGATTTTCCGTGGTCTGTCCGTCGAGGACAACGTGATGAGCGTCGCCGAACTCGCCGAGCCCAATCGGGCAGAGCGCAAGGAAATGGTGGACCAGCTTCTTACAGAGCTGCACATCGACCATTTGCGGCACTCTCCGGCTTCCGCCCTGTCGGGCGGAGAAAGACGGCGCTGCGAAATCGCCCGCGCGCTGGCCACAAGGCCTTCTTTCATGCTTCTCGACGAGCCGTTCGCAGGCATCGACCCTCTGGCCATAAACGACATCCGCGAGCTGATCCTGTTCTTAAAGGATCGCGGCTTGGGGATATTGATCACCGATCATAATGTCCGGGAAACACTGGAGATTGTGGATCGGGCTTCGATCATTTTTGGCGGAGAGGTGATGTTTGAAGGGACGCCGGACGAAGTCACGGCCAACCCCGACGTGCGGCAGCGGTATCTGGGCGAGCGGTTTGGCCACAGCTGACGGGGGAACCAATGGCGTTGTCCCCGCGATTAGAGCTGCGCCAGGGCCAGTCCCTGGTGATGACTCCGCAACTGCAGCAGGCGATCAAGCTGCTGCAGCTTTCCAACCAGGAACTGGCGGAATTCATCGAGGCCGAGCTTGAGAGGAACCCTCTGCTTGATCGCGAGGAAGTCATCATAGACGCGCCCCTCAAGGATGAGAACGCCGCGCTGTTGAAGGAAGAGGGCCCCCCTTCTGAGGCGGACGCGGGTCTTGACCTCGACGCAGAGGCGCTTAACCCGGACTTGTCAGCGGGAGACATGGCCGAGGCCCAGGGCGCAGTGGATTGGTCAAAGGTCGGGTCCGGGCGATCTTTGGAGGATCTGCCCGACTTTGAAGACAGCCTGACCGCGGAGATGAGCCTGCAGGCTCATATCGAAAGCCAGCTCATGAAAGCGGCGGTGAGCCCCGCCCAGAGGCTGATCGCGGCGGCGCTTTTGGACGATCTGGACGAGGCGGGGTACTATCGCGGGCGTCTGGAGGACACAGCCGCCAGGCTCGGTGCGCCGTTAACGGAGGTAGGCTCCGTCCTCGCCCTGCTGCAGGGGTTTGAGCCAGCGGGCGTGATGGCGCGGGACGTGGCGGAATGCCTTGCGCTGCAGCTGAAAGACAGAAACCGCTTCGACCCGGCGATGGAAGCGCTCGTGGCGAATCTTGAACTCCTCGCGCGCGGCCAGATGGAGCGCCTGATGGCGCTATGCGGGGTCGACCGGGAAGACCTGCAGTACATGGTGGCGGAGATCCGTTCGCTGACGCCAAAACCCGGCGCCTCGTTCGGCGGAGCGCCTGCGGTGACGGCGGTTGCGGATGTCTATGTGCGTGCAGCGGCGGACGGGGCCTGGCTTGTGGAGCTCAATACCGACTGTCTGCCGAAAGTGCTGGTGAACCAGGTCTACGCGGCCACGGTCTCCGCGCGCGTGCGGTCGGACCAGGAAAAGTCTTATGTGTCAGCGTGCGCGGCGAGCGCGAGCTGGCTTGTGAAAAGCCTTGATCAGCGGGCGAAAACCATCTTGAAGGTCAGCCGGGAGATCGTCAGGCAGCAGGATGGGTTCTTGGCCCATGGCGTGTCGCACCTGCGGCCCTTGAACCTCAAGACGGTGGCTAACGCCATCGACATGCACGAAAGCACGGTCAGCCGGGTCACAACCAATAAATTCATGGCGACCCCAAGGGGCCTTTTTGAGCTGAAATATTTCTTCACCGCGGCCATCCAGGCGTCGGATGGCGGGGACGCGCTCTCCGCGGAAGCCGTGCGGCACCGGATCAAGGCGCTGATCGATAAGGAAACAGGCGCGGATATTCTGTCCGACGACCGGATCGTTGAGATCCTGCGCGAGGACGGCGTTGATATCGCCAGGCGGACCGTAGCGAAGTACCGGGAGGGGCTCAGGATCCCATCCTCGGTGGAACGCAAAAGGCGCATGTCCCGCGGCCTGTGAGGCTTCAAGCCTGGCCAAGCTTCCGCCGAGCATGGCGGGCTCGAGGCGAAGAGGCTCGAAAAGGGGGCCGGCGGGCTCTTGAGGCGCCACGTTTCAGCCGCGGGTTTTGGTTGCCGAAGATTAGCTATCTCTTCCCGTTGACGTCACCGCAATCGGAGGCCTAGCCTCGCTTCTGGATCGGGCGGGAGCCAACGAGAAAACCCCCCGCAGCGCCCGCCCCCTCCAAGGCTGAACCCTCGGGTTCGTCAATGGGAGGCATGCATGCGCATTCAGGTGACAGGTCGCCAGGTGGACGTTGGAGACGCCCTTCGGACACGGATCGAGGAAGAGTTCGAGACCGGCGTGACCAAATATTTCGGACGGCCGACCGGGGGGGCTGTCACGGTGTCGCGCCACGGCGTCGGATTTGAATGCGACGCGCTCGTTCATTTGTCTTCCGGCATCTCGCTGCAAGCGCATGGCCACGGAGGAGACGCCCACGCTGCCTTCGACAATGCCTTAGAAAAGATCACTAAGCGCGTCCGACGCTACAAAAGGCGCCTGAAAAATCATCATAACACACAAAAATCTCCTCTTCCCGCTGAAGACGCACGCGCGTATGTGCTGTCACCAATCCAAGAAGACGCACACGAGGACGACGAGGGAGATGTGAACGCTGTGGCGGAGCCGGATGGCGCGCCGCTTGTGATCGCGGAGGCGACTACCCCGATCCGAACCATGGCGGTGGCGACGGCGGTTCTGCAGCTGGAGCTTTCGGATAGCCCAGCTTTGTTATTCCGCAACCCCAACCATGGGGGGTTGAACATGGTGTATAAACGCAATGATGGAAATGTCGGGTGGGTGGACCCGGAGCGCGGCGGACAGCGCCAGCATTGACCGGCTCATTCGGTCAGCGGGCGCGTCGGGGTGAGCGGGCTTGGCGGGGGCGAGTGAGGATAGCGATGAGCGATTTGCACGATCTGGTTCTGGCGGAGGCGATCCTCGCGAAAGTGTCGGCGCCGACAAAGCGTCAAGCGCTCCAGACCCTTTGCGACGCCCTGTGCGAAGCGGGCGGGATCACGAGCCGCGGCGTCTTCGAGGCGGTTTTGCTGCGCGAGAAACTTTCTGGCACCGGCGCAGGCGACGGGGTGGCGATCCCCCATGCCCGCGTGCCGGGCCTAAAAGCGCCGATCGGGGCTTTCGCTCGATTTGATCCACCTCATGATTTCAACGCCATGGACGGTCGGCCGGCGGACCTCGTCTTTCTTCTGCTCGCGCCTGAAGAACGCGGAGCAGACCATCTGAAGGCCCTCGCGCGCGTTTCGCGTTTCCTGCGCAGGCCTGAGATGCGGGAAAAGCTCAGGGCTGCGCGGAATGCGGAAGGCCTGCAGGCCTTGTTCCAGACGTCGACGCCGCGCAGCGACGCCGCCTGAGGGATCGCCCATGAAGCGGATGCCGTCGCTGGCGCCGGTTCTGGTGCTGGCCCTTGCTTTTTGGGCCTTCGCGGCTTTTTGCGCCGCGCCTTCCCTTTGGTCGGGATGTGTTCTGTTCTTGGCTCTCTATGTCGCTCCAGCGTTTCTGACACGGCTTTTGGACTTGTTCCGGCCGTTGAATGAGGGCGCATTCGAGGTGGATTCGGCGGCGGCCTTCGCCTGGGAGACCGCAAGGCGACTGCAGGCCTTCTACGACGCCCTGCCCTTTCTTGAGGCGATTTTGCGGCTGATCCCCGGGGCCTACAGTGTGTGGTTGCGGCTCTGGGGCTCTCGGATCGGGTTCGGTGTGGCCTGGCCGATCGAACTCTCTGTGGCTGACCGGTCGCTCTTGCAAATCGGCAATCGGGTGGTGGTGGGCCAGCGGACATGCTTATCCGGCCACAAGCTGACCGTCCGCGACGGGCGGCCGCTCATGGTGGTGAGGCGCGTGGACGTGCGAGACCGGGCGATCCTTGAACCTGGGGTGATCCTCGAAGCCGGGGCGCATGTGGCCAAAGGCGCGATCGTGCCGTCAGGAACGGTGGTGGCGATGAGCGAGACCTTCGAGGCGCACCGAGAACCGGTGAAGGCGCCCTTTTAAAGGGCTTGATCAACCCTGTTCGCTCATTGTGCGCGAGGGGGCGTGAAGACCGCACGGCAACCGCGCATAAAGAGGTGGCGCCCTAGGCCCTGGGGGATAAGGACACTTTATGCAGCCGTTTGTGGAGCATGCGCCTTTCGATAGCTGGGGCAGGGTCGTACGGCGGCGCTATCCCACCGCGCGGCCAAGATTTTCCGCCGATCTCTCCTCGGTGGTGACGGCGCTGGGACGCCCCGCCACAGCCTTGCCTGTGGGGATGGGGCGTTCTTACGGGGACAGCTGCCTGAACGGCCAGGGCGGATTGATGGTCATGCGCGGTCTCGATCGGCTGATGGAAATCGATCAAGGAGAAGAGAATTTCACCGCGCAGGCGGGGATGACCTTGTCGGAGGCCTTGCAACATCTGACTCCGAGGGGCCTGATCTTGCCTGTCCTTCCAGGGACACGGCTTGCCACGCTGGGCGGAGCGGTGGCTAACGACATCCATGGAAAGAACCACCTGATGGCCGGGAGCTTCGGCTGCCATGTCAGGCGCCTCGAACTCGTGCGCAGCGATACCGGGCGGCAAGTCGTGTCCTCTGAGAGCCCGCTTTTCAAGGCGACCATTGGGGGGCTTGGGCTGACGGGCGCGATCAGCTGGGTGGAGCTCGCGGTGCGGGACGAAGACAGCTCCTTCCTCAGCTGCGAAGACCTTCCCTTCTTCTCTCTGGATCAGTATTTCGCGCTCATGGCCGACAGCGCCGCCTTCGAGCACCGCGTCGCCTGGATCGACTGTACGAGGCCCGGGCGGGGGATTTTATCCCGGGCGCGTTTCCTGGACGACGGCGCTTTGCTGCCGCATCGCGACAAGATCATGCTGTCGGCGCCTGGTTTCTCGCCAGGTTGGATGCTCAACAGCCTCACGCTCACAGCCTTCAACCGCCTCTACGAGGCGATGAAGGCGCTGAAAAAGGGGTCTAGACGGGTTCACTACGCCCCGTTTTTTTTCCCCCTCGATTCCATAGAGGGTTGGAATCGCCTCTATGGGCGCAGAGGTTTTTACCAGTATCAATGCGTCGTGCCGCCTGCGA
>JAGWZH010000113.1 GCA_018971945.1 Alphaproteobacteria bacterium
GCGCTCGTTGAGCTGCGCCTGCATCGCCGAGGTCTGCGCCTGCGCCTCCGTGAGCATCCGCTCATAGGAGGCGATTTGTCTCTGCGTTTCCGGATTGGAGGCCCCAGTGACAGGTCCCTGGAGCATGATATTGGCTGTCGCATAGGCACACCAGCCTGCGACGCCGACAGCGCCAAGGGCCAGCAAAGCCTGCTTCTGCGGCGTCAAAGAGATGTAACGAACGGTACCGCCGCTCCGGTGATAGATCTGTCGCTCAGGGAACACGCGGTCAAACAACGCGCGCGCACGATGGCCGATCTCGCTCATGAACGTCGCCGCCTCGACATAATAAACCTAACCCCAACCATATAGCAGCCGATATGGCGCCGATTTGCAACAGCGCAGGCTGCCATTTACAAGAAATTCAACATTGTTAAGAACGCGTCGTGCAGGTTTCGCGCCACAGGCGGTCTCCTCGCCCTCCCAGTTTTCAGCCCGCGCCCGCCGCCCGCGTGGCGGCGAGGACCTGCGCGCCGTGGCCAGCGACTTTGACCTTTCGCCATGCCTGCACGACGCGGCCGTCGCGCCCGATGAGAAAAGTCGAGCGCTCGACGCCCATGTAAGATTTGCCGTACAGCGATTTCTCCTTCCAAACTCCGTAGGCTCCGCAGACTGCTCCGTCCTCGTCGCTGGCCAGGATGAGGTTGAGGCCGTGCTTTCTGGCGAACGCGTCGTGCTTGGCGACGCTGTCTCTAGACACCCCGATGACGACGGCGCCGATGGCCGCGAAATCGTCGGCTTTTTCACTGAAGCTTATCGCCTGTTGGGTACAACCGGGCGTATCGTCCTTCGGATAGAAGTACAAAATGACCAAGCGGCCCCTCAGCTCGGCCAAAGAAACGCGCCCGCCTCCCTTTGTCGGTAGGGCGAAGTCTGGGGCGAGGTCGCCGGCGGCGGGCCGCTCCAGCGGAACAGCGCCTTGTGGGGGTGGCTTGGAGACTTTGGCGGCGGGGGACGCTTTTTTGGTCTTGGCCTTGCTCATGAGACCTGCCGTGGTGCGGGCCGGTTGGCGGCCGTTTCGCGGATGCGAAGGGACGGAAGCCGCGGGCTGGGTTTTCGATCCCAGAGACATAGGCCACGCTTTGGGTCAGGAAAGCGCCTCATGATCCGCCGCTCCACGCTCCTTGTCTTGGAATTGGCCCTCGGGCTCGCGGCCGCCGCGCTTCTGGCCGGAGGGGCTTTGGCGTGGCGGCTCGCGCTCGGCCCGGTCGAACTCCCAGGCTTTGTCAGTCAGCTTGAACAGGGGTTGAGCGAAGCGCGCGCAGGCCGTCCCGTTTCAATCGAACGGCTGGATCTTGTGTGGAACGCTGCGGCGCACGCCCTAGAGCTTCGGGCCAGGAACGTGGCGCTTCGCGACGAGAACGGCGCGCCGCTGACCGTCGCCCGACAAGTGTCAGTGGCGGTGCATCCTTGGTCTTTATTGATTGGACGAATGGCGGTCACCAGGGCGGCCTTCGTCGGCGGAGAACTCAGCGTGGTATTCGCCGAGGACGGCACAGCGCGGGTCGCCGTAGGGCCGCCTGGTTCGACCCCCGATTTTGTCATCCCCGCCCCGCCGCCGAATGAAACTGCGCAGCAGCGGGTCAACCGGATCCTCGACGGTTTCGCTGCAGCGCTCGCCCCTGTCGGTCCAGGCGGGAGGCTTGAGGCCTTGAGCCTCCGGGACGCGCAGCTGACGATCGTCGATACGGTCCGGGACGGACAGATCTCCGCCGATGAAGCGTCTTTGGAGCTCATCCGCACCCGCGACACCATGCGCTTGCGTTTCGGGGCCGCCCTCGACGGGCCCGACGGGCCCGCGCCCGTGAGGGTGGAGATCGCCACCGACACCGCTTTCCAAGCGGCGCTTTTCAGCCTCACAGCAAACGGCGTGACGCCTCGGCTTCTTGCGCCGCCAGGGGCGCTTGGCCCGTTTTCAGGCCTGAACGCGCCGACCGACGCCACGGTCAGCGCCGGCCTCGATCGGCAAACGGGTCTCACCCATTTTGAAGGGCGCATCGCACTCGGAGCGGGCGAGGTGGAGATCGCCGGCGGCCGCTTTTCGTTCGCCAGCGCCGATATCGCCGGCCGGTATCATGACGAGGACGACGTCTTGGAGATTTCCCGTCTCGCGATCGACGGGGACCGCACCGCCGTGACGGGAACGATCCGCGTGCGCGACGCGTCCCGCCTCTGGCAGGCTGGGCCTGGGGAGACGGCCGCGGTGGCGTTGGAGCTCCCGTCGGCGCGCTTGGCTATGCCAGGGATCTTGGCGGAGCCCGTCACGCTGACCGACGCCCGGATCGAGGGGGATCTGAGGCTCGCAGATCGCCGCTTCACGCTCACACAGGTGAGGGCAGGCGTGGACGAGGCGACGATGTCTGCGTCGGGCGCTGTCAGCTGGGCGGAGACGCCGAACGGCTGGCGGCCGGGCTTGAACCTCACCGGTCGGGTCGACGGCGTCCTTGATCCCCGCGCGGTGCTGCGTTTTTGGCCCGTGCGCCTTGGGGACGGCGCGCGCACATGGCTCGACGACGCCTTGATCGCGGGGCGGATGACGAACACGGTCTTCAGCCTCGCCCTTGCGCCGGAGCATTTCGGCGCGGCTCCGCCGAACGAGGCGGTGGATGTGCGCTTCGATTACTCTGACGCCGAGGTCCGCTACATCTCCACCATGACCCCCTTGACCGCAGCGACTGGACGCGGTCGCCTTCAGGGCAATCGGTTCGATCTGGAGGTGGCGCGCGGCTGGATCGGGGAGGTGGCGGTGTCGAACGGCGTGGTGTTGCTGCCGCGCCTGTCGCCGAAAGGGGCGATGTCGACCATTCGCTTCGAAGGCCGCGGAGCGGCGCAGGAGGTTCTGCGCATCCTCGCGCAGGAGCCCATCGGCCTTGGGGAGCGGCTGCCCGTGGACCTCAGCACGGTCCAAGGCGAGGGGACGTTCGCGGTCCAGTTGCGGCGGCCGATGCTCGCCGAGACGGCGCCTGAGGATCTGCGGTTCACCATCGAAGGCGCTTTCTCGGGGATCGGCGCGCGCGCGCGGGACCGGGACCTGACCCTCGCCGATTGGGATCTCGCGGTGACGGGCGATGAGCAGTCGCTGCGTTTGTCGGGCCCACTGCGCGTCAATGGCAGCCCGGTTACGCTGGATTGGACCGAAAGCCTGCGGGAAGACGAGGCCACCCCCTCGCGGATCCTGGCGTCTGGGCTGTTCGAAGCGGCGGATCTCGACCGGCTTGGCTTGCCCGCGACAAGCTTGGCGATGGGGCGGATCGGGGTGCAGGTCCGCGCCCTCGGCGAGGGATTCGATATCGACACCGGGAATCTCACTTTGGATCTGTCCGAGGCTGCGGTGTTTTTGCCTGCTCGCTTATGGAACAAACCCGCAGGCGCGCCTGCGGAGGCGGTGTTTCGGGTGGATCGGTCGACAGAGGGCTATATCCTGACCGACATCGCCCTCACCGCCGACGCGGTCGCCATTGCCGGGGGGCAGGCCGATTTCGGCGCCGATCACCGCCTGCGCATGGCGCGGTTCGACCGGATCCGGATTGGCGACGCCATCGACGTGGCGCTTGCGGCGCAACGGAGAGCCGACCAAGTCCTCGAAATCCGGCTCAACGGCGCCGCCTTCGAGGCCGCGCGGTATCTCGAAGCGGACTTGACCGAAAGTCCGGCGGCTTTGGCCAGCGCCGCGCGTCCCGCCTCTCCCAGTCAGCGCTATGCAGTGATCATCGACGCGGCGCGCCTGCGGATGCGGGGCGGGGTGGACCTCCACAACGCAACAGTGGCTGCGTCTTTGCGGGATGATATTCTTGTGTCGCTGACGGCGGAGGCCTTGACGGCGGGCGGCGATCCCGTCCGTCTCGCCATGGGCCCACGGCCGAACGATCCTGCGGGAGGCGTCGCGTTTTCCACCGGAGACGCAGGATTGGCGCTGACGGCGCTGACCGGCGCCGAGATCGTCATAGGGGGACGCGCCCAAGCGACGGGCGTCTGGTCGCCTGGAGCGCGCATGAACGCCGATTTCAATTTGGCCATGACCGATTTTCGGGTCGTGGACGTGCCGGCCATGGCGCAACTTCTCTCCATGGTGGCCTCGATCCAAGGCGTGGCGGACACGCTGAGCGGGGACGGCATCGCCATCACATCCCTGGAAGCGCCCTTGGCGCTGCGGGGCGACCTGCTCACCATCGGCGAAAGCCGCGCGTCAGGCCCAGCCTTGGGTTTCACCGGGAGCGGCGGCTTCGATATGGATACCGGCGAAATCGACCTCAACGGCGTGGTCGTTCCATCCTACGGACTCAATTCCATGTGGGGGCATCTGCCGATCGTGGGTGGCCTGCTTGTCTCTCGTCAGGGGGAAGGCGTCGTCGGCATCACGTTTTCGATGAACGGTCCGATCGAGAAAGCTGATATCGGGGTCAATCCGCTGTCCGCGCTCGCGCCTGGCATTTTCCGCCGGATCTTTGAGCCCCTGCCGACGCGTCCTGCCGCATCGGCGCGGGTGGGCGGGGGGTAAGACAAGGCCTATTGCGTCCGCCGCACCAATCCATGCTTTTTCTTGCCGACGCTCAGTTTCACGACGCCGTCGATCAGATCCGCTTCTTCCAATGTCGCCGTTTCGCTCGCCACCGGGACATTGTTCACGCTCACTGCGCCCGCTTTGATGTGGCGTTTGGCCTCCCCGTTGCTCTCCACAAGCCGCAGCGCGCGCAGCGCGTCCGCCACGCGCATGCCGATCAGCGTCTGGATCGACCGGTCGATCGTCGGTAAAGCCTCGCCCGCTCCGCCGCCGCCAAAGGTTGCAGCGGCGGTGTTCTGGGCGGCTTGGGCCGCCGTGAGCCCATGCAAGAGCGCGGTCGCCTCGGTCGCAAGCACTCTCTTGGCTTCGTTGATTTCAGCGCCCTGAAGCGAGGCAAGGCGGGCGATCTCATCCATGGGAAGGTCTGTGAACAGCTTCAGAAACCGGCCGATATCGGCGTCTTCGACGTTTCGCCAGAATTGCCAATAGTCGAAAGGGCTGAGCATGGCGGCGTTCAGCCAAATCGCCCCGGCCGCGGTCTTGCCCATCTTGGCCCCAGAAGCGGTGGTGAGCAGAGGCGTGGTGAGGCCGAACACGTCTTCGCCATGCATTCTTCGGGTGAGATCGACCCCGTTGACGATATTTCCCCACTGGTCAGACCCGCCCATCTGCAGGCGGCAGCCATGGCGTTGGTTTAGCACAGCGAAGTCATAAGCCTGTAAAATCATATAGTTAAATTCGATGAAGGACAGCATCTGTTCGCGATCGAGCCGCAGGCGTACCGAATCCATCGACAGCATTCGGTTGACCGAAAAATGACGGCCCACATCGCGCAGGAAGTCGATATAGCCGAGCTTCAGCAGCCAATCGGCGTTGTTCAGCATGATGGCGTCCGTCGGGCCCTCGCCGAAACGCAGGAAACGCTCAAAGACCGTGCGAATGCTCGCCGCGTTCGCCTCGATCTCTTCCTCTGAGAGGAGTCTGCGGCTCTCGTCCTTGCCAGAAGGGTCTCCGACCCGTGTGGTGCCCCCTCCCAATAGCACAATGGGTTTGCCGCCCGCCCGCTGCAAATGACGGAGCATCATGATCTGGACAAGGCTTCCCACATGCAGGCTCGGCGCGGTCATGTCGAAGCCGATATAGCCTGTCACCCCCTGGGCTGCGGCGGCGTCAAGGCCCTCCGCGTCGGTGATTTGATGGATGAAACAACGCTCCTGGAGGGCGCTGAGAAAGGGGGATCGAAAGGAAGCGGCCATGAGTTGCACTGAGGGCTTCTGAGACTTGAGAGGATCTGGCGGATTTGGGCAAGAACGAGGGCTGCGCAAGGCTGAGAAGGCGAGCGACGCGGGCGCTGGGGGCTGCCTGGGCGCAGGCGCTCCCGCGCCTTATAGGCCCCCGTATGCAGCCGCCCCAGACGCAGCTCGCTTCCATGGTCACGCTTCCGACGCTGGCGCCGCCGGCTTCCAGGCGTCGAGCTCTTTGCCAAGGCGTTTGATCAAATAGGCGCGCGCAAGCTTTTCCAAGGTCGGAAGATGGTCCAAACCCCGGTTGGCGGGGTCGTTGTAGAAATGGTCCGCACCTTCGATGGCGGCGCTCTCGACCTTGATGTTTTTCTGCGTGCGGATGCGCGCCACCGTGCGTTCCACGTCCGAGGCCGGAGCGACGCTGTCGCGGGTCCCGTACAACACGATGCCCGACGCTGGGCAAGGCGCCAGGAACGACAGGTCGTAGTGGTTGGCCGGAGGCGATATCGCGATAAAGCCGTCCACTTCAGGCCTGCGCATCAGAAGCTGCAGCCCGATCCAAGAGCCAAACGAATAGCCGGCCACCCAGCACTGCGCGGCGTTGGGGTTGAGCACCTGAAGATAATCAAGGGCTGAGGCTGCGTCGGAAAGCTCTCCCATGCCATTGTCGAACACGCCCTGGCTTCGGCCGATGCCGCGAAAATTAAACCGAAGCACGCCAAAGCCGAATTCAGTGAAGAGTTTGAACATCTGCACTGAAACCCGATCCTGCATCGATCCGCCGGCGCGGGGATGGCCATGCAAGATCAGCGCGATCGGCGCGCCCTCCTTGGCGGGCTCGTGGTAGCGGCCTTCGACGCGGCCAGCCGGCCCGGGAAATATCAGTTCAGCCATCAAGATCTCTTCGTTGTCGTGTGCTTTGGACGCGCCTGCGCTGAAGCCTTTCATCAAGAAAGACTGGGCGAAGCGCTTTCCCTTAGGCCCTAGCGTTTCGCAGGAGCGCTCACAAGCTTGTGTCCCAATTCTTGACCAATTTAGTATGATTATTTCTTGACCCTGGTGATCCCGAAACCTAGCTGGATGGCAGAGAAGGAGCCTGCGCTGCGGCTGAAAGCCGGGCGCTTCCGGGCGGCGACAAGGGGGTCAAAGAAAATCGATGCGGCTGACTTCCAAGGGACGTTACGCTGTCATGGCCATGGCGGATCTGGCGGCGAATGGCGGCGGAGCGCGCGCCGTGCCGCTGCAGGAGGTGGCCCAGCGGCAGGATATTTCCTTATCTTATCTCGAGCAATTGTTCGCGCGGCTGCGAAGGGCCGGGCTCGTGTCGGGCGTTCGAGGGCCGGGGGGCGGATACCGGCTGTCGCGGCCGGCTTCGGCAATCCTCGCCTCCGACATTATCAGCGCCGTCAACGAACCGATCAAAGCGACCCGCTGCCGGGATGGGTCGCTGAAGAGCTGTCAGGGCAAGGCTGGACGCTGCATCGCCCACGACCTTTGGGATGAGCTGGGACGGCAAATCAGCGTGTTTCTCAGTGGCGTGACGCTGGAAGACGTGGTGGAGAGACGTGTGCTGGGACGCGCCCACCCCCCGCACGGCGATACGGCCTGCTACGCGGCGGAGTGAGACTGGACCTAAATGCCCCGGGCCTTGGTGTATTGCGACTATAACGCCGGAGCGCCGATCAGGCCTGCGGCGCTGGCGGCGCTGGCGGACGCGGCCGCGGCCGGGGGCAATCCGTCCTCCGTTCATGGCGCGGGTCGCAGCGCGAAAGCGCTTTTGGAGGATGCCCGCGAGACCCTGGCTTGGGCTGTCGGCGCGCAAGCGGCGAACGTGGTTTTCACCTCCGGGGCCACGGAGGCGCTGCATGCGGCATTGGCGGCCAGCGCGCCAGCCTCGATCGTGTTGTCGCCCCTGGAGCATGATGCGGTTTGGGAACAGGCGCTCTTAAGCGGCCTTCCGATCGCTCTGGCGGCCGTCGGCGGCGATGGGGTCATCGATCTCGCTGGTCTTGAGGAAGCCCTGACCCGGGCGCCGAAGCCCGCCCTTGCAGCAATCATGCTCGCCAACAACGAGACCGGCGTGATCCAGCCTGTCGCCCAAGCCGCCGCGATCGCCCGCATGCACGGCGCGATGCTCTTGGTGGACGCCGCCCAAGCCCTGGGTCGGCTGACGGTGGATATGGCGGCTCTGGATGCGACCTATCTCGCGGTTTCAAGCTACAAGATTGGAGGACCGGCAGGGGTCGGCGCCTTGATTCTGGCGCCGGGGGCTCCGTTCAAGCCTCCGCGCGCGGGGGGTGGGCAAGAGCGGGGCCGGCGGCCAGGCACGGAAAACATCGCCGGCGCAGCGGGTTTCGCAGTCGCTGTGCGAGAGGCGGCGGATGGCCTAAAGCTGGAGGCCGCGCGGCTCGCGGAATTGCGCGCCTGTTTCGAGTCGGGCCTCGATCCTGGATTCCGCGTCGTGGGAGCGGAAGCGCCGCGTCTATGCAACACCAGCCTCGTGGTCTGGCCAGGACTGAAGGCGGAGACCGCTGTCATCTCCCTTGATCTGGCGGGGCTGGCGGTCTCGTCCGGCGCTGCTTGTTCGTCAGGGAAGGTGCGCGCCAGCCGCGTCTTGCAGGCGATGGGCCTCGGCATGGACTGCACGGCCTCGGCCTTGCGCGTCAGCTTTGGTTGGGGCTCACGTTTTGAGGACGCCAAAGCGGCGGCGGCGGCGTTGAATGCAATGGCTTCGCGGCAACAGCGTCGCGTCTTGGAAGGAGCCGAATGATGGGCGCCCCGGTCGAAGTCAAACAAGGGGTGGACGCGCAGACGGTGGATGCTGTTCGCGCGCTCGAGAGCGACAAATACAGCGCCGGGTTCATCACCGCCGTGGAACAGGAGTTCGCGCCCAAGGGTTTGAATGAAGAGATTGTCCGGTTCATTTCGGCGAAGAAAGGCGAACCGGAATGGATGCTTGCATGGCGGCTCGAGGCTTTCAGCCGCTGGAAGACGATGGTCGAGCCCCATTGGGCCATGGTGGCGTATCCCGCCATTGACTACCAAGACGCCCACTACTACGCGGCGCCGAAAAACGTGCAGAAATACAAGAGCCTGGATGAGGTCGATCCGGAAATTCTGGAGACTTATAAGAAGCTGGGAATTCCGCTCAAGGAACAGGAAGTGCTTTTGGGCGTGGAAGGCGCCCCGAGAGTGGCCGTGGACGCGGTGTTCGACAGCGTCTCGGTCGTCACCACCTTCAAAGACGAACTTGCGAAAGCGGGCGTGATTTTCTGTCCGATCTCTGAAGCCTTGCGCGACCATCCCGAACTCGTCCGCAAGTATTTGGGCTCGGTCGTGCCCGCCAGCGACAATTTTTTCGCCACCCTGAATAGCGCGGTCTTCTCCGACGGCTCTTTCGTCTATGTGCCTCCGGGCGTCCGCTGTCCGATGGAGCTTTCCACCTATTTTCGCATGAACGCATCGGGCACGGGGCAGTTTGAGCGAACCCTGATCATCGCCGACAAAGGGTCTTACGTCTCCTATCTGGAGGGCTGCACCGCCCCGATGCGCGACGAAAACCAGCTCCATGCCGCAGTCGTGGAGCTGGTTGCGCTCGACGACGCCGAGATCAAATACTCCACTGTACAAAATTGGTGGCCCGGCGACGCCGAAGGCAGAGGCGGGATCTATAATTTCGTCACCAAGCGCGGCGATTGCCGCGGGTCCAGGTCCAAGATCAGCTGGACCCAAGTGGAGACCGGCTCGGCGATCACCTGGAAATACCCCTCCTGCATCCTGCGAGGCGACGACAGCGTCGGTGAATTCTACTCCATCGCCGTCACCAATGGACGGCAGCAGGCTGACACCGGGACAAAAATGATCCATCTGGGCCGCAACACAAAAAGCCGCATCATCTCAAAGGGTATTTCTGCGGGCCGCTCTAACAACACCTATCGAGGCTTGGTTTCAGCTCACGCCAAGGCCAAAGGCGCCCGCAATTTCACCCAGTGCGACAGCCTCCTGATCGGCCAGACATGCGGCGCCCACACCGTGCCTTATGTCGAGGCCAAA
>JAGWZH010000231.1 GCA_018971945.1 Alphaproteobacteria bacterium
CGGCCGTGGAAGGTTCCGTAGCCAAAAACACCCCTCTGGCGCAGTCTGGAATGGTCTGCCTAGGTGCACCACTTTTCATTGACTTTCAGCTACTTGATGCAATTTTTAAACATTACAAACCCGATAGAAACAGGCCAAAACCGACCAAAACCGACCAAAACCGACGCTCAAACGGGGCATAGACGGGGCACAGAAACGGGGCATAATTCGACCTAAACTGCTGATAGAGCTGAAGGTCTTGACCATGGGGCGTGTGATCGAGTTCAAGCCGAAACGGGGCACGGCGGAGCAAACCCGACCAATCCAGACCAAGGCTGAGCGCACGCCCAAGACGCGGCCTGGCGGCGGGAACGCCAAGCTAACCCAAAGATTGGTCAATGAAATTGGACCGCCGCCATCGGGTAAGCTGCGCATCCCAGACGGGGAAGTGAGCGGGCTTTTCCTGCGCGTGACCCCCAGTTCCGCAAAATCCTATATCCTTCGCTATACGATTGACGGCCGGCGGGGCGAAGCGACGATCGGCGACGCGCGCTCCATCACCCTGGTCGCCGCGCGGGCCAAGGCGGTGGAAGTGTTGAGCGACCTTGCGGTCCGCAAAGTCGATCCAGTGGCGGAGAAACAGGCCGCGATTAAACGCGAAAAGGCCAAGAAGGAAGCGACGTTCGCCGCCTTGGTCGCGCGCTATCAAGTCGATGCCGCTCGACGCAAGCGGGCTAAAACCCTCGCTTACGAGAATTGGCTCCTGGACCGCCATATCCTACCTCGGATCGGTCAGCGGCCTTATGCCGGCGTCAAGCGCGCCGAGATCATCGCCATGATCGAAGCCATCGGCGACGCCACCGGCCACGTCACCGCCAATCGCGCCCACGCCATGGTCCGCCAGGTCCTGAACTACGCCCTCAAGCGCGACTTGATCGAAGCCAACCCGGCGCTTGGCATCGAGCAGCTGTTCAAAGAGACCTCGCGGGAGCGGATCTTGAACGAGGACGAAATCCGCAAGCTTTGGGCTTTCCTTGAAGCGGCCCGCGCCAACGCCGGGGGAGGCTTAGCGCCCGGCCAGGAAGCGGGAGAAAGACCGGTCAATGGCCTGTCGGCCGGCGTCGCCACGGCGTTGCAGCTTTGCCTGCTCACGCTTCAGCGCGCCGGCGAAGTGGTCGGCGCACGAAAGGAGGAGTTCAGCTGGACCGACAAGCTCTGGATCATCCCGGCGGAGCGGATGAAGGGAAAACGCGCGCACGCGGTTCCCCTCTCCGACCTCGCTCTCGACCGCTTTAAGGACGCCTTCGCCCGCTCTGGGGCGGAGTTCGCGTTCCTGGATCGCGCCGGCGAAACCGCCCTTGACCCCAAGCGGCTCACCCGAGCCATGGGGCGGACATGCAAAATCATCGGCATCCCACAGGCCGGCCCACACGATCTGCGCCGGACGGGACGAACGATGATGACGAGCGAGCGGGTCGGCGTCGGCTATGAAACGGCAGAGCGGGTGATCGCGCACTTGGTGGGCTCGGCGGTTAGCCGAGTTTATGACCGCAACGAGTATTTACGCGAGAAGCGGGCGGC
>JAGWZH010000232.1 GCA_018971945.1 Alphaproteobacteria bacterium
TGCGCTTATAGACATCAGAGGAGATCGAGAACAGGTTCTGACCGCGCTGGACGGCTATGTCCTGTGTGGGTCCGGCCTGGGCCTGCGGATTACGGGCGCCCGCATTCTCTTCGGAAGATGCCTCTTTCTCCGATTCCTCGCTGGACTGGCTTGAGTATCCGCCGGCTCCGCCTCCACCATAGGCTTCGGCGCTGGTGTTTACGCCGCGCCCGGGGGCTTCCGCTAGGGCTCCGCCCGAGTCCAGGGCCGCGCCGCCTCCGGCGCCAGCGCCGCCGCTCGAGCCGCCGGCTCCGCCACTGGCTCCCGCTGAGCCGCCAGACGAGGAGGCGCCCCTCGCGCCGGATTTGCCCTCGCTGTCTTTGGTCGATGAAGTTGAGTACTGGGTGGAAATTTTGCTGCTATTCGCCTTTTGCCGGTTGGGGTCCGCGAAGATCGGATCCATGGGACACGAATCTTTGGCTTGCTCCAGCTGTTGCGGCAAGTTTTCGTTGCCGCAAAGTTCTGGCGAGCGCATGCACGTGTCGGACATCGAGGCGTTCAGGCTGATGCAGCTCGGGCAGTGGCCGCGTCCAGTCTGCTGGCAAAACTTGTAGGCCGAGTATCGCCGGCAAAAGGGCGAACTCATGCCTTCGCCGCGTTTGTCGACCACAAGGCCCGTGGTGTTGTTATTGGCGAAAGCGGGGCGCAAGACGCTGCCGGGTTGAATGGATATGTTATCCGAACCGCCGCTTTTCGATGAGTCACCACCGACGACGCTGCTGTCACTGCCAGCGCCCGGGGCCGAACCACCGGCGGTGCCGCAGAAACGCGCGCCAAAGGCGTCACAGCCTTTTTGGGTCATGTCGCTCGTGCACCTGGTGATGAACTGGTCGTTGCAATCCGAATAGCGCGCGCCTTCGTCGCTTTCGCACTTCAAACCTTCGGGCTTTTTCTCTTCCTTCTTTTCCTCTTTCTTGTCGTCCTGCTTTTGCGGCATCTGGGGCATCTGCGGCATGCCGCCGTCTTTAGCTTGGTCGCCCGATTTGCACGCTTCGGCCGCCTGGCCGGCGAGTGGGGCGGCGGCGGACGCGAGTTGGGCAATGCTGGGGTCGACGATATCGCATGCGCTCGGGTCGGGGTTTTCGCATGCGTGTTGGCCGAACGGCGGAGGTGGATTGCAGTGAGATTGGTCTTTGCCCTTTTCTGAGTTACAGGTGGCTTTACACTTGGCCTTTTCGGCCTCACAGGCACCCTTCGCCTTATCCAGATTGTTCTTTTGGTTGTTGAGTCGTGGGCACATATTCGCAGACCCGCGATTATTGTGACCGCCGGAGGCGGCGTCTTGGGCTGTTCCCGCGGCGTTATGCGCTTGCCCGGCGCCCTCGGCGCCCTTGGCCGCGCTATCACAGGCGGACTTGGCTTCTTTAGCCGCCTTATCGCAGCGCGCCTTTTCTCCACTGGCTCTGGCGGAATCAGGGTAGAAATTCAGCCCCAGAACGAACGCAATAATGAATACCCTAAAACCGCCCATATCCTACCGACTCGCAAATCAGATACCTGACTCATTGTA
>JAGWZH010000114.1 GCA_018971945.1 Alphaproteobacteria bacterium
CGTTCGTGATATGGGGTTGGGGACCATGATGCGGCGGCGCGCGATCGGCTCTCGGAGGAGCAGGCCGCCCGCCCGGATGCGGAGCAAACAGGATAGACCCCATCCGCGATCTTAGGCTAGGTGGCGCTGTCAAGCCTTGATCTTTTTCGTTTTTACGGTCCAGCATGGGTCTCAAAGGAGCCGGAGTTTCATGGCCTCAATGGATGGCGCGGCCGACGAAGACATGGTCGCCGAGAGAGGGCGCGCCCGGGCGAAGCTGCGTTACCCGTTCCCGGCGGCGCCGGAGGGGGGCCAGACTCTGGACGTGGCGCCGGGTGTGAAATGGGTGCGGATGCCCCTCCCCTTTTCCTTGGCCTGGATCAATCTTTGGCTGATCGAGGACGGCGACGGTTGGGCGCTGGTGGATACCGGCATCGCCACCGAGCCGACTCGCGCGCTTTGGCGACAGGTGTTTGATCAAGCCCTGCAAGGGGCGCCGATCACCAAAGTGATCTGCACCCATATGCACCCAGACCATGTCGGGCTCGCCGGCTGGATCACGCGAAAATTCGATTGCCGGCTTTTGATCTCGCGATTGGAATATGTGACATGCCGGATGCTGGTGGCGGACACCGGACGCGAGGCGCCGGAAGATGGGGTGCGGTTTTATCGGGCCGCTGGCTGGGACGAGAATAATCTGGACAGCTACCGGGTGCGGTTCGGGGGCTTCGGTAAGGCCGTGTCGCGTCTGCCGGACAGTTTCGACCGCCTCTCTGATGAGGATCGGCTGCAGATCGGGGCGCACGAGTGGCGGATTGTCACCGGGAACGGACATAGTCCTGAGCATGTGTGTTTGTGGCAGCCGGACCTGAAGGTCTTGATCTCGGGCGATCAGGTTCTGCCCCGCATTTCGTCGAATGTGTCGGTGTTTCCGACAGAGCCGCAGGCAGACCCTCTGCGCGACTGGCTCGCTTCCTGCGCCAAGCTTCGGAACAGTCTGCCAGAGGACCTCTTGGTGCTCCCGGCGCATAATGAGCCGTTCTTTGGTCTGCATGATCGGCTGAACGAGTTGATCGAAGGCCATGAACGGGCGTTGGCGCGGGTGCTGAAACGGGTGCGCGAATCGCCGCGGCGGGCGGTTGATTTGTTCGGTGCGCTGTTTGGGCGGGCGATCGGACCCGACCTTATCGGCATGGCGACCGGGGAAAGCATCGCGCACCTCAATTGCCTTGCGGCGCGGGGGCTGATCAGGCGGCGCCTCACCGCGGACGGAGTCTCTTTCTATGAGCCAAGTTGAACCCGGGCCAAACCCCGAAAGGCGCACCACGGCGGCGTTGTTCTTTCTTTGCGCAGGCGGAGCGCTCTTTTGGCTCGCAAGTTTTCTGGGTCTGTGGGCTGGGTTGAGCGCAGCGGTCCACCAGTCTTCACCGGCAGCGGCGGCGGCGGCGCTTTTGGGCGCTGGGATCGCGGCGATCGGCGCAGGGATTTTGGGTTTGCTGCTGTTGCTGATCGGCGGGATTTGGCTTGTTGTTCAAGTGATTGTCGATCAAACGGGAAAAGACCCCTATAGTCGAAGCGTGGAGCGCTGAGATGATTTTATCGACGACGTTCGACGTGCCGGGCCGGACGGTTGCGCAAATCGTGGGGCTGGCGCGGGGCAATTCGGTTCGCTCGCGGTTCATCGGTCGCGATTTCGTGGCGGGTTTCCGGATTTTGGTTGGCGGAGAAATTCACGAATACACCAAGCTTCTGGCGGAGAGCCGTGAGCAAGCCCTAGATCGCATGATCTCCCATGCGCAGTCCTTGGGGGCTGACGCCGTGATTGGGATGCGGTTTGAAACCACGGAGGCTGGTCAGGGTCAGGCGACAGAGGTGCTGGCGTACGGCACCGCCGTTAAGCTCGCCTAGGCCGGCTTTTCAGGAAGTCGTCAGGCCTTTTCGATGCGCGCCTGGGCGCACCTCGCAAGCCTCAAAAATGCCCGCGTTGTCGCGTTCCAGATCGCCCTTATCCAACAAAATGTCCGCGCCAGGCGCCCGCGACCTGTTCCGAACCTCCCTTTAAGGACCCCAGAGCTTTGCCGCGCTCGGCGATCCCTCGGGGCTTTGGCCACGGCTCTCGCCACAGGCAGAACAAAGGGCTGGGGCCCCCCAGCCGTCATGGAGCCTGCCGGGTTCAAGAGCCTCCAGCCCCTAGACCGCAGCCAAAGCCTTTGCTTTCCGATCGATGGCCAAGGCCATCCGGTACGCCACCAGGGCGATCACGCCTGCAGAGACATCGGGCGACAGAACAAAGCCCGCCAAGATAATCACATGGAAGCTCGCGTCGAAGGCGACAGGCGCGGGCCGGTTTTCGCCGAGCCGCCACCGGGCCAGAATCCTTACAATCCAGTCTACCGCGGCCAACGCATAAGCCACGCCAAAAATCGTCATGAGTCCTGATGGGGGGTGGGGAAGATCAAGCGGCAGGCCCAGCACCATATGCGGGGCAGAAGCAGCGACCAGGAGACCAGCGAAGGCCGCGACAAGGAGCAGCGGCAGGCGCTCGGATAAGGGATGGGGACCGGCGCCGCTCATGGCGGCGGAACGGCGTATGGCCGCTCTGGCGCTGTCGGCCAAAAGCCAACAGAAGAGACAACCCACAAGCCCTGGCGCTCCCGCCGCTCCGGCGGCTGCGGCGGCGACGATCAGACCGCCCCACGCAAAAGCGTCAGGCCGCCATCTCATCGGCGTGCGACGGGTCATCAGCGCAGCGGCGGCCAAGACCGTCAACAGCAGCAAGCCAGCGATCGGCGCCAGGCTTGCGAGGAGCAGAGCGGCCAGGGCGCAGACCATAGCGATCCCTGCGTCCCGCTGCGACGGCGATGGGCTTAGGGCTTTGACGAAGGGCAAAGCTCGCATGGGACGCTCTCCTGGCCGGGCCCCCTTCTGGGTCGGCGTTGTGGTCAGGAGTTCGCCTCAGCGTCGTGAATCCCTGGTAAACGCCGCAGCTTTACGAGCCGGGCGACTGGGTCGCCGCCGGCGCAGGCGTCGCTGGAGCGGCGGCCTGTGCGGCCGCCTCTGCGGCGGCGTCGCCGGCAGCGCCGATCGAGTCCAACACGGTGTTGTAAAGTTCGGGAGCGTCTGGGCCGCTATAGGTCTTGCAGAATGCATAGAGATCGTAGCCGGGCCGTCCTTGGATGCTGGCGTGGACGAGCCCGTCAGCGGTGGCGATCTGGGCTTCCTGACGAGGAAAGAAGCCGCTCGAGTCGACGGCGGCGTTGGCGAGGGCCCCATTCCTTACGATGGGCACGCCGGAGATGATCTGGTCCCATTGCTCGGTTGTGAAGGGTTGCGCGAAAGCACGGATGATTTGCTGGGTGGTTGCGGATGCGGTGCCAGGGTTCGGCACAGTATAAACGCGGCATTCCTGGTCAGCAGTGCCGACAATGATCTGTTGGATCGTGTCGGAAGGGCCGGTCAGCGGATCGACAGGCCAGCCGTCGGGAACGGTCATCTGCATCCGCCCGTCTTCGGCGATCCATTGCTCAGCGGCGGCGACGCTGAAGCCGGCGGCGAGAACGGCGGCGCCGGCAAAAGCGGCGCGCCAAGCTTTGGCTGAAGCATGGGGCATGAAAGACCTCTCCTCAATCCATTTTGATCTTTGTTCGGGCGGCGCTCCACAACGCCGTTGATGGAAGTCTAGCGAGTTTTTCCACGCGTCGCCAAGCGGGGGCGCACAGCGCCATGCCGCCTCAGACTTCGGGCCGTTTTTGATTCCTGTGGTCTCTTGTTAAGAGCTTTGATTTAGACCAGCCCGCGTTCATCAGTTTCGGCGCGCCGCCAGACGCGGCGCTTTTGGGGCCATGCGGGTCGCGTGCATTCATCCTCAGGAGCTGGACGCTTCCTTGCAGGCGCAGTGGCGCGCCTTGCAGATGGCGAGCCCTCGTTATGGGAGCCCCTACCTCCACCCACGCTTCGCCCTCCTGGTCGGCGCGCAACGATCGGACGCGCGGGTGCTCGTCATCGAGGACGGGGGGCGGATTGTTGGCTTTTGGGGCCTGCACAAACGGCCCGACGGCTTCGGCAGGCCCCTGGGGCAGCCTTTGGCCGACGAAAACGGACCCGTGCTTCATCCCGAGGCCGAGATCGATCTTCCCGCTTCCTTGCGGGCAGCAGGGTTCGCTGCGGCGGCCTTCACAGGCGCTCCAGCGCCGCCGCAGGCCTTGGCCCGGTTTGTCGCCGATGCGGGGCAAACTGCGCGCCTGGACGTGTCAGCCGGCGGTCCGGCCACGCTCAACGCTCTGAGGGCTGCGCACGCCAGACATTTTACGAACATGCGACGGAAAGAGCGCAAGGCGATCGAGGCCTCGGGGCCAATCCGCTTCTTCGCGCAGACAGGTGACAGGGCGACCTTGAGGCAGCTTATGGCTTGGAAAAGGGCGCAGTTCGCCCGGACAGGGCTCTATGATGTTTTTGCGCCGGCCTGGACGCGGGCGCTCATCGCTTCGCTAGCGGAGGAGAGCGACGCCGCCTTCGGCGGCGTCATGGCCGCGCTTTATATTGGGGACAGGCTTGCTGCGGCGGAATTCTCCTTGCGCGGCGGGGCGCATCTGCACAGCTGGATCACCGCCTATGACCCGCAATTTTCAAGCTTCTCGCCCGGCCACCTGATCAATCTGAGGATGATCGAAGGGGCGGACGCACTCGGCGCGCGGACGATCGATTTCGGGGTCGGCGCCGGGCACTATAAACGCTTTTACGCCAATGCGGCGATGGATTTGGCGCGGGGCGTTGTGACTGCGGCCTCTGTGGCGGGGACTGTGCATCGGTGGCGGTCGCGTTTGTGGCGGGCGGCGGAAACGGCGACGCCGGGGCCTGTTGGAGACGCCTTCGGCCGGCTGCGGCGCCGGACTGAGATCATCGTGTCGGCAGAGCTGAGCCTGGGGGGCCGCGCGCAAGGGCTGGCGCAGGCCGTCCTTAGCGGCGGGGCCAAAACCAAAGCTGCCGATGCGGCCGGGTAGATTTCAGCGCCGCTTGGGCTAGGGTCAGTTCCACCCTAGACCCAGAGCGGAGACAAAGCCCCATGAGCCTTGCCGGCAAAACCCTGTTCATCACTGGCGCAAGCCGGGGCATCGGTCTCGCCATCGCGATGCGGGCCGCGCGGGACGGCGCCAATATCGCCATCGCTGCGAAAACCGCCGAGCCGCACAAACATCTTCCAGGCACGATCTACACGGCGGCTGCCGCTATTGAGAAGGCTGGCGGCCAAGCCTTGCCTTTGATCGTAGACGTGCGCGACGAAGCCAGTGTGGCTGCGGCGGTGGAGAAAACCGTGGAGGCCTTTGGCGGCGTCGATATCTGCGTCAACAACGCCAGCGCGATCAGCCTCACGGGAACCCTGTCCACGGACATGAAGCGCTATGACCTGATGCACCAGATCAATACGCGCGGAACCTTCCTCACCTCAAAGGCATGCCTGCCGCACCTGAGGCGCGCAAGCAATCCGCACGTCCTGATGCTGTCCCCGCCTTTGGACATGAGCCCCAAATGGTTCGGCGGACATGTGGCCTATACCATGGCCAAGTTCGGGATGAGCATGTGCGTTCTGGGGATGGCGGAAGAGTTCAAGGGCGACGGCGTCGCGTTCAACGCTCTATGGCCCCGAACGGCGGTGGCGACCGCGGCGATGGAGTTCGCGCTCGGGGGCTCGGAAAGCCTGAAGATGTGCCGCAGCACCGACATCATGGCGGACGCGGCGCATGCGATCTTCTGCAAGCCCTCGCGCGAATGCACTGGCAATTTCTTCATCGATGACACCCTGCTTTACGCCGAGGGCGTGCGTGATTTCGACCAGTACCGCGTCGATCCGACCCAGAGTTTGGCGCCTGACTTCTTCGTGCCTGACACCATGCCCCCCCCGCCAGGGGTGCAGTTTGGACCTGTGGGTTAAGGAGCGGGCCATGCTTGGTCGTTGCGTCCCTTTCTTGCTCCTGGCGTTCGCGTTGGCCGCTTGCGCGAGCGCGCCTGTCCCCTCCTCTCCACAAGCGGCGTTCTTCGCCGCGACGCAGGCCCTTTGTGGGCAGAGCTTCGCCGGTCGGGTGGTCAGCGTCGACGCGGTGGACGCGGGCTTCGCCGCGGCGGCGCTGAGGGTGGAGGGAGTGTCCTGCAGCGCAGATGAGGTGCGGCTGCAGTTCCATGTGGGAGAGGATCGCTCCCGGACCTGGGTCTTGACCCGCTATCGCGAGGGCCTGCAGCTGAAACACGACCATCGGCATGCAGACGGCTCGCCGGAAGTCATGACGAACTATGGGGGGCTCGCAGCGGAGGGATCCGGGTCCGCACGGCGGCAGGCCTTCCCCGCGGACGCCGAAAGCCAGGCTCTATTTTTGGCCCATGACCGGGCGGTCTCGGTGGATAATGTCTGGGGCATGGAGATTCACCAGGGCAGGCTCTTGGCCTATGAATTGCGGCGGCCGGGGCGCTTTTTCCGTGTGGAGTTCGATTTGACCCAGCCTTTGGGGTGATCGCCTCAGGGTGTGGGGCGGCGGTCGGGTCAGAAGATGGCTGACAACGCCCGTCTTCCATCTTCTGACGAAAGGGAGCCCCGGCTTGGACAGTGGCTGTGGGGGTCACGGCCAGTTTTCCGGGTTTCATGCCGGCGCCGGAGGTCGGGTGTTTGTGGCGAGGGGTCAATTGGGCCCGCTTCCCGGGGATGGCGTGCGCCTGATCGCGCAAGTCTCCTTGTCCACCCTGGACGATGATCTGGGGGAAAAAAGGCTGCGTTATGAGCGCGCTGGTTTGCCGGAATATTGGGTGGTCGACATAGCAGGCCGGCGGACTTTGCGGTTCGTCCTGCCGGCTGAAGCGTTTGTGGGAGCGGACGCGGTGACCTCAGGGGCGATGCGGAAGAGCCTGACGCTCCAAGGCGTTGCAGTGCGCGCCTGCTTGCTGCCCTGGGGATAAATTGTTTTTACTGGCGGATGAAAGGGGCCCCCTCCCTGTTGGGCGGGAGGGAGGGGACACTCCGATCACAATGGGTCGGCGACCTTGATGATCATTTTTCCAAGGTTCTTGCCAGTGAAAAGGCCCTGGAGCGCAGCGGGGGCGTTCTCGAGCCCCTCCACGACGGTTTCCTTCACTTTCAGCTTTCCTTCGCGCACCCACTGGCCGATCTCAGCCATGGCCTTTCCAAACTCGGCCATGAAGTGGAGCACCAGAAAACCCTTCATGGCGGCGCCGTGCAGGATGAGATTCATGTAGTTCTTCGGCCCCTCGGGAGCGGACCAGCTGGCGTAGCCGGTCGAGATGCCGCCGCAGATGACCACGCGGCTGCCAGCTTTCAGGTTCATGAGAGCGGCGTCGAGGCAGTCGCCGCCGACATTGTCGAAAAAAACGTCCACGCCTTGGGGCGCGTGCTCTTTGATTTTGAGGGCGATATCGTCCGTTTTGTAGTCGATAGCGGCGTCAAACCCGCCCTCCTCCACCAACCAGCGGCATTTTTCGGCGCCGCCGGCGATACCGATCACTTTCGAGGCGCCTTTGATCTTGGCGATCTGGCCGACCACGGAGCCGGTCGCGCCCGCCGCGCCCGAAACCAGCACCACGTCTCCGGCTTTCATCTCGCCTGTGTGGAGAAGCCCGAAATACGCCGTCAATGTGGTTAGTCCGAAGACGCTGAAGTTCCAGGTGAGTGGGTAATCTTTGGAGACCTTCGTGACCGGGGTAAGACCAGCCCCAGGGGTCACAACAACAAAGTCCGACCACGCCAAGGTGCCCTGGATCAGGTCTCCCGGCTCAAATCCAGGGGCGTTGGAGGCCACCACTTGCCCGACGCCGCCGGCGCGCATGGCCTCGCCGATGGCCACGGGGGCAATGTATCCGCCTTCGGCATGCAACCAGCCGCGTTGGGTCGGGTCGCAGGAGAAATAAAGGCTCTTGACCAGGATCTGCCCAGGACCGGGTTCGGGCATCGGGCTTGTGACCCAGTTGAAATGTTCGGGCCCAACGAGGCCCGGAGGGCGCTCTTTCAGGGTCCAGCTGCGGTTTTGGTTATGGGTGCTGGCGGCCATTGCGGCGTCTCCCTCGGTCTCGGCCTCGCCAATCCCGGCAGGCCTGATCGTTTTCAAAGGCTCTATATGCGACGCGGGCGCAGCTCGGCAATCGGCTGGGCAGGGGGACGCGGCCGGGAGACCGGCTCGCGAGGCCTGCAGCCGACCCGATCTTGGGGGGACGCCTCGCCAGGACCGCCGTCGCCCTCCGATCAGCTTGGCGCAAGGTGGCAAGCCCTCTGGACCACCGCTGCGGGCCCAGACCCAAACGCCTGTTCGGGAAGGGCGATGGGTCGCTGGGATGGGGGAGGCGCAAGGGGGGGCGCAAGGGGGGGGCGCAAGGGGGGAGGGGGAAGGGGCAAAGGCGCAAGCAGGCCACGGGCAAAGGAACAAGGGGGCGTTGGATCGCTTGCAGAGGCCATCCCCGCGCTGTCGACATCTTGCGCTGCGGAGGCGGCCTCTTTACCCGGTGGGCCCATGAATTATCGCCATATTTTCCATGCGGGGAACCATGCCGACGTCCTGAAACACGGGGCCCTGCTCGCGACGCTCTCCCGCATGCAGCGGAAAGACACGCCGCTGGCGGTGATCGAAACCCACGCCGGGGTCGGGCTTTACGACCTCCACGCGCCAGAGGCGATGCGAAACCCGGAATGGAAGTTTGGCATCGGGCCGTTGATCGGCTCGACAGCCCCTGCTCTGCAACCCCTGCTGGCTGCGGTGGCCGCCTGCAACGCCAAGGACAGTCTGCGCTTTTATCCAGGATCGCCGGAGCTTGCGAGGCTCTGCCTAAGGCCCCAAGACCGCTACGCAGGATGCGAGCTGCATCCGATCGACGCTGCGGCGCTCAGAGCGCGGTATGCAGCGGACAGACGCCTGCAGATCCATGCTCGGGACGGGTGGGAGGCTCTGAAAGCCTTGACGCCCCCGCCCGAAAAACGCGGCCTGGTGCTGGTTGATCCCCCCTACGAGAAGCCGGATGAGGCCCTCATCGCAGCGCGTGCGATCGGGGGGGCCCTTAAGCGCTTCGGCCATGGGGTCTATCTTTGGTGGCGGCCGCTGAAGGACCCCGACGCGATTGCTTTGGCGGACGCGGAATTGTTCAAAGAAGGGATCCGGCCCGCGCTTGCGGCGCAGCTCACGCTGGCTGGGCTAACGCAGGGGCTCAGGGGCTCTAGCGTGTTGATCCTCAATCCTCCCTATGGGCTCAGCGAGGATCTTGGTGCGTTCGCTCAATCCCTGAAAGCGGCGCTCCCGAGCGCCTTGCGGCCAGAAGTCCAGGTGGCCCCGCATGGCCTCGCCTGAGGCCTGTTTGGCCGAAGGAGCGGCCCGAATCACACACACGGTGTCGTGAAACCACCCTTTGGCAAGCGTTGTGGCTTGCTCTTTGCGGTGTTTTGAAGCATGTAGTCGCAGTGGCCGGCGTGAGGCTGGCAGGGTGCGTCAAACCGCATGCGCGGCAAAGTCTATCCTTCTCCCTCATGAACTGGATCGCGGTGACCAGCGGGGCGCGAGAGAGCGTCGCCGCCTTTTTTAATTTGGACTGAACAGGCATGAGCTTCGACGACGATTTTGACGACGACACCCGCGACGGCAAGCGGAAGAAAGAAAAGCGGCACCGCGGCGGGGGCGACGAGTTTGGCGGCGCCCCGGAATTCCCCCCAGCTCCTTCCGAGCGCTTCGGCGGCGGCGGCCGTGAGTTCGGCGGCGGCGG
>JAGWZH010000115.1 GCA_018971945.1 Alphaproteobacteria bacterium
CCAGACACGCCTCGCAATGGGCCGCAGACGTCTACAAACGCGCCCGCGCGCGCGGCTGCAATCACGCCCACGCCGTGCGCATCCTCGCCCGCGCCTGGATCCGAGTCCTCTGGCGCGCCTGGTCCGACGCCGTCCCCTACGACCCAGCTAAACACCCCGCCGCGCGCGCCCTTAACGCCGCTTCTCCACAGCCAGGTTGACACAGGAAGTCTCATGGGCCCGCCACGTCAGATCGCAAAGCCGGGCGACAAGCTCGGGAGCAGCGTCCGTCTTCGAGGTTTGGCCATAGGCTGCGCCGGCTTGGGCGAGCAATTGCAGATGCGGGGCGGGCACGTCCTCGGCACGGTACACGCTCTTGTTGGATCGGCGCGCCAGGATCGCGCCGAACAAGGGGTCGGGCGACGCACCACCCGGCTCGAAGACGACATGCGCGACAGGGCGCGTGTCCAACATCGCCATATCCGCACCCTGCGGAAACGGAGTGATGGCAACACCATAGCCGTCCTGCGCGGCAGCCATCGACAAAAGCTCCAGGAACGCGCCACAGCCGATGGCGATCTGGCGGTCAAAGGGGTCCGTCACCGGCAATCGCCTGTCAAGATCGCAATAAAGAGAAAGGGCCCTCTCGCCCTCAAGCCGCACCAGCCATGGCTGGCGGTTGTGCGGATTTGGCGCCAGCAGCGCGTAGGACAAAGCGCGCCGCCGAAACTCATCATAGCCGCCAGCCGCTCGCCAGGGCGCCCGCGCGACCCGCGAGGGCTGGTTCAGGGCCACAAATCCACCGACCGTCGCCGCCGACACAACGACGCCGCCGACACAACGACGCCGCCGCCCAGGAGCTTCAACACGGTTCGCCTGGATGACATGATGCTCTCCGGTTTTGATTTGATATCTAACCATTTGATCCCTCCAAGGGCAATGGTTTCCGGCGACCGCGTCGCGCCAAGGGCTTACCAAGCCCCCCCATCAGGCCCCCGCAGGCGAAGAGGCGTATGGGGCGCTGAAGGCGGCGTTGGTCAATCACGCGGCCCAACTGGCCGAACGCTGCGGCAAAGACGGCGTCCGCGTGAATGTCGTCTCGCCCGGGCCGATCCTGTTCCCCGGCGGCGTGTGGGACCAAATCCGCACCGCCCGACCGCCGCTCTTTGATGCCGCCGCCGCCCTCGCCGCGCTCCGCCGACACGGGACCCCAGAGGAGGTTGCCGATACGGTCGCCTTCCTCGCGAGCCCGCGCGCCAGCTACATTACCGGGGTCAATCTGCGCATTGACGGGGGCGCGGTGAAAGCCGCCAATTTCTAGGCGCGGCGTTCGCTGACCCGATCTCCCCGCGCCACTGCGCGCGCCTCCCCAGTTTCAGCGCTGCTTGACATAATCCCCAGGAGCAGCCGCCAAGACTGGATAGCCCAGATCCGGCGCGCCAAGCCTTCGGCCGGGAACCGCCCGCGGGCGACTATGCCGCCGCAACCAGCCGGCCCACTCCGGCCACCATGAGCCCTCCCGGCGCTCCGCGCCGTGAGCCCAGGTGTCCGGATCGACATAGCGGTCGCCGCGTCGACGCAGGCTGATCCTGTAGCGCCGGTTCGCCCGGCCCGGCTCGGAGACGATCCCCGCATTGTGACCGCCGCTCGTCAACAAGACGGTAAGGTCATTGTCGGTGAAAAGGCTGATCTTATAGACCGACCGCCAAGGGGCGATATGATCGGTCTCAGCGCCAACCACGAACATGGGCGCCCCGATCTCTTTCAGCGCGATCACCCGGCCTTCCACGGCGAAGCGGCCCGCGGTGAGGCGATTCTCCAAAAAAAGCCCGCGTAGATACTGGCTGTGCATGGCTGCAGGCATGCGCGTCTGGTCGGCGTTCCAGGCCGCAAGATCAAAGGGCGGATCACGCTCTCCGAAACAATAGGTCTTCATCATCCGGGCCCAGACGAGCTCGTCCGCCCGCATCATCTGGAACGCCGCCGCCATTTGCGGGCCAGTCAAGACGCCTTGCGCCCACATCATGTCCTCAAGGAAGGCGACCTGGCTGTCGTCGACAAACATCATGAGCTCGCCCGCCTCGCTGAAATCGGTCTGCGCGGCGAGCAGCGTCAGCGAGGCGAGGCGGTCGTCGCCATCGCGGGCCATGGTGGCGGCGGCGATCGCGGCCATCGTGCCCCCCAGGCAATATCCGCACAGATGCGCCTTCGCGCCGTCGCAAAGGGCCGAGGCGACGTCGAGCGCCGCCTTCACCCCGTCGCGACGATAGGCGTCTAATGAAAGGCCGCTGTCTTCAGGCCCAGGATTGCGCCAGGACAGCATGAACACCGTGTGTCCCTGCGCCACGAGGTAACGGACAAGAGAGTTCTGCGGCTGCAAGTCGAGGACATAGTATTTCATGATCCAGGCCGGGACGATCACCACCGGCTCATGAAAGACCGTCTCGGTAGACGGGGCGTACTGGATCAGCTCGAAGAGATGGTTGCGGAACACGACCGCCCCGGGCGTCACAGCAAGGGTCTCCCCAACCCGCCAGGGTCCCTTCGCCGCCGGAGGGTTGGCGACCAAAAGCGCCGAAACATCCTCGATCCAGTGCTGAAACCCGCGAACGAGATTCATCCCTCCTTCTTGGGCGGTCACGCGGGCGAACTCGGGATTCAGAAGCGGTTGATGGTTCGGGGCGCACGCTGCAAGCGCCTGCTCGGCCAGAAGCCGAACCCGCTCGACATTGCGCGGCCGCATGCCCCTCATCGGCGCTGTGGCCGCCCTCCAATACTCCTCCAGCGCCAATTGGGCGGTCATGAAAGGACGATACGGCGGCTTGCGCCAAGCCGGGTCGTCAAAGCGATGATCGTCGGGTCGCGGCTCGAAAACCGCGGCGTCGGCAGCCCACGGACTGGCGCTCATGGCCCACTCCGCCCACAGGCGGCCAGCCAAAAGGCCAAGTTCGATCTGACGTCCCGGGGCCACGCTCAGATGGGCCATCCAGTCCAGACCGGCGCTGGCCACCGCAAACGGCGAAGCCCCCATGGTAAGACGACCGACCGCAGCGCGGGCGGCGCGGTCCAGAGCCGAAAACCCTGGGTCCGGCGCCGGCGGCTTGGGGTCAGGGGGCGCGGCTGGCGGGCCTTGCCTCTGCTGTGAGACAAGCCTCAAGCGGGTCGACAGCTTCGGACTGGCCTTCCTGCGCCGCATGGGGTGCGCTCTCCTTGAAAAGTCCCAAGCCTCGCTGACCGCACAACCCGCAGGCGGCGACCACAGCGCCCCGGCGAAACCACGCCGCGACGCCGCCAGCCGCCTGAAGCGGTCGGGCGGCCCATGCATCAAATCAACGATAGCGCCCTGGTCAATCGGCCTCTCGCACCCAACCTCTAAAGCCAAAGGAGATCCCCATGCCCCTTCTGGTCTGTCCCTGCGGGAAGAATGCGCCGATGCAAGCGGTTCAGCGCGGCGAAGTCGAGATTGACGTATGCACCGATTGCCGCGGCGTCTGGCTTGACCGCGGCGAATTGGAGAAACTCTTGGGAGGCTTGCGCGCCCAGGCGCAGGAGGACGCCCAGGAGCGCGCCCAGTTCACCAAGGAACGCGACGAATTCTATCGCGATCCCGAAGCCTATCGCCGCTCCCATCCCCAGAATCCGTCTCACCAGCCCTACCCGCCGCAACAACCCTACCCGTCTCAGCAGGGGTATCAGGGCTATGGAGAGCGCGGGGAATATGGCGAACGGGGCGAAGGCTCTTACGATCCGCGAACCGGTCACTACTACAAGAAGAAAAAGCGCTTCGACATCTTCGACATCTTCGACTGACACTCCCACCCGCCCACGCAAAGCCGCCCCGGACCCTGGTCCGGGGCGCGCTGCGTTCAAACCATGCGGCGTTCAGAGCGTCAGGCGTTCAGGGCGCCAGGCGTTCAGGACGACGGGCGCTCATCACGACGGGCGCTCGGAGTGCGAAAGACGCCCTCACTCCGCCGCCGTCTCCTCCGGCAGGGCGGGGGCCTCGCCCCGCTCAACCGCCAGCTTGGCGTCGCGCTCGGCCGCGACGCGCTGGTAGCGCCGGAGCTGACCGCCCGTCCCGGCCGGGATGAGACGACCGACAATGACGTTCTCCTTCAGACCCTCGAGCATGTCGGTCTTGCCGTAGGAAGCCGCCTCGGTCAGCACCCGGGTCGTTTCTTGGAACGAGGCCGCAGAGATGAACGACCTTGTCTGCAAACTCGCTTTGGTGATGCCCAACAACATCGGCTGCGCCTTGGCTGGCTTAAGACCCAACTCCTGAACACGGCGGTTTTCGTCCTCGAGATCGAGGCTCTCCACCGCCTCTCCCTTCAGGAACTCGGTGTCGCCGCCGTCCGTGATCTCCACTTTCTGCAGCATTTGCCGGACAATGACCTCGATATGCTTGTCATTGATCGGCACGCCCTGCAAACGATAGACTTTTTGAATCTCCTCAACGAGGTAATCCGCCAAAGCCTCCACGCCGAGGATCGACAGGATGTCTTGAGGCGCAGGGTTTCCGTCCAGCAGATAGTCGCCGCGACGCACGACATCGCCTGCCTGAACCGCGATATACTTCCCCTTCGGGATCATATACTCGACCGGCTCGATGCTCTCGTCTTCCGGGACAATGCGCAGTCGCCGCTTGGACTTGTAGTCCTTGCCAAACTCCACGCGCCCGTCGATCTCGGCGATGATGGCGTGCTCCTTCGGCCTACGGGCCTCAAACAGCTCCGCCACCCGCGGCAAACCACCGGTAATGTCCTTCGTCCGGGCGCCGCCCGTGGTGATCCGCGCAAGATCCTGGCCTGGCTTCACGTCGTCGCCGTCAGTCACAGACAGGATCGCCCCGACCGCCATCAAATAGCGCGCGTCCGACCCGTTGGAGAGCTTCACCGCCGCGCCATCAGGGCCGACGACCAGGATCGCTGGACGTAAGTCCGCGCCCTTCGACGAGGACCGCCAATCGACCACCACTTTGGAGGAAATACCCGTCTCTTCGTCGAACTCCTCCCGCACGGCGACGCCGTCGGTCAAATCCTCAAAGCGCACACGGCCGGCGACTTCGGTGAGAATGGGGGTCGCGTAAGGATCCCACTCCGCAATCCGGTCGCCGCGCGAAACCTTCGCGCCATCCTCGATCTTCAGCTTTGCGCCAAAGGGCGGCTTAAAGCTCTGCCGCTCTTTGCCGTCCTGATCGACAACCAGGATCTGCATGCTCCGGCTCATCACCACGAAGTCGCCCGAAGGCCCCTTGATGGTGTTGCGGTTGACAAACCGCACCGACCCCTCGTGCGCGCTTTCCATGACCGAGCTTTCCGCCACCTGCGCGGCGCCGCCGATGTGGAAGGTACGCATCGTGAGCTGGGTGCCCGGCTCGCCGATCGATTGCGCCGCAATGACGCCAACCGCTTCCCCGACATTGACAGGCGTGCCCCGGGCAAGATCGCGGCCATAACAGGCGGCGCAGACGCCGGTGCGGGTCTCACAGGTGAGAACCGAACGAACCCGGACGGACTGCACGCCCGCGCTCTCGATCGCTGCGACAAGATCCTCGTCCAAAAGCGCGCCGGAGGGCACCACGACCTCACCGGAGGAGGGATGCAGCACATCCTCGGCCGCAGTCCGGCCAAGAATGCGAAGGCCCAAGGACACCACGATGTCAGAACCGTCGATCACGGCGCGCATCTCAATGCCTTGGTTCGTGCCGCAGTCGTCCTCGGTGATAATGCAGTCCTGCGCCACATCCACCAAACGTCGGGTGAGATAGCCGGAGTTCGCAGTCTTCAGCGCCGTGTCGGCGAGGCCCTTCCGGGCGCCGTGGGTGGAGTTGAAGTACTCCAGAACAGAGAGCCCCTCTTTGAAATTGGAAATGATCGGCGTTTCGATGATCGACCCATCCGGCTTGGCCATCAGACCGCGCATGCCGGCCAGCTGCTTCATCTGGTTCTTCGAACCGCGCGCGCCGGAATGGGCCATCATGTAGATGGAGTTGAGCTCGCCCTGGCGACCATCAGCCAATTTGATCGGCTTGGCGGCCTCTTCCATCATGGCGTCGGCGACACGGTCAGTGCATTTTGACCAGGCGTCGACGACCTTGTTGTACTTCTCGCCTTTGGTGATCAGGCCGTCGGCGTATTGTTTCTCATACTCCGACACGCGCTGACGGGTCTCCTCCACCAGGCTCTGCTTGGCCTTGGGAACAATCATGTCGCCCATGCCGAACGAGATGCCGGCCCGGGCAGCCTCGCGGAAACCGAGCTGCATCACCCGATCGGCGAAGATGACCGTCGCCTTCTGACCGCAGTGGCGATAGACCGTGTCGATCAATTCGCCCACCTGCTTCTTGGTCATCAGGTTTTCGATGATGTCCGGCGTCACTTTGGGGTGACGCGGCAAAAGTTCGGCGATCTTCATCCGGCCTGGCGTGGTGTCGAGCAACACCCGCACGCTCTTGCCGCTCTCGTCGACAGTCTCCCACCGCGCCTTGACCTTGCTGTGCAAAGTCACATCGCCGCTTTCAAGCGCGTGCTCGATCTCGCCCATATCGGCGAAAATCCGCCCCTCTCCCGGTTCGCCCTCTTTGGCCGTTGAGAGATAATAAAGGCCCAGAACAATGTCTTGCGAGGGCACGATGATCGGACGGCCGTTGGCGGGACTGAGGATGTTGTTGGTCGACATCATCAGAACGCGGGCTTCAAGCTGCGCTTCCAGGCTCAGCGGCACATGCACCGCCATCTGGTCGCCGTCGAAGTCGGCGTTGAAGGCCGCGCAGACGAGCGGATGCAGCTGGATGGCCTTGCCTTCGATCAGCTTCGGTTCGAACGCCTGGATGCCGAGACGGTGGAGCGTGGGCGCCCGGTTCAACAAAACCGGATGCTCGCGGATCACTTCTTCGAGCACGTCCCAGACCTCGGGGCGCTCCTTCTCCACCATGCGCCGCGACTGCTTGACAGTCCCCGACAGACCTTTGGCGTCCAGTTTTGAGTAGATGAACGGCTTGAACAGCTCGAGCGCCATCTTCTTGGGCAGACCGCACTGGTGCAGTTTGAGATCAGGACCGACCACGATCACCGACCGTCCAGAATAGTCGACCCGCTTGCCGAGAAGATTCTGCCGGAAGCGGCCCTGTTTGCCCTTCAGCATGTCTGCGAGGGATTTCAATGGCCGCTTGTTGGCGCCCGTAATGACCCGCCCCCGGCGGCCATTGTCGAAGAGAGCGTCCACCGCCTCCTGCAACATCCGCTTTTCGTTGCGGATGATGATGTCGGGCGCCCGGAGTTCAATCAGTCGCTTGAGGCGGTTATTGCGGTTGATCACACGACGATAAAGATCGTTCAGGTCGGAAGTGGCGAACCGGCCGCCATCGAGAGGCACCAAAGGCCTGAGCTCCGGCGGGATCACCGGCACCACCGTCAGCACCATCCATTCCGGGCGGTTGCCCGAGCGCATAAAGGCCTCGATCAGCTTCAGACGCTTGGCGAGCTTCTTGGGCTTCAACTCCGAGGTGCTTTCCGCTATCTCCTTGCGCAGATGCTCCGCCTCTTTTTCGAGGTCGATCTGCATGAGAAGCTCGCGAATGGCCTCCGCGCCGATCAGCGCGGTGAAGGCGTCCTCGCCATACTCGTCCTGCGCCTGGGTATAGGCATCTTCGGTCAAAAGCTCGCGCGATTTGAGCGGGGTCACACCAGGCTCAATGACGATATATTGCTCGAAATAAAGAACCTTCTCGATGTCCTTCAGCGCCATGTCCAACATCAAAGCGATGCGCGAGGGAAGGCTCTTCAGGAACCAGATATGCGCCACAGGAGCAGCCAGCTCGATATGGCCCATCCGCTCACGCCGCACGCGCTGCAAGGTCACCTGCACGCCGCACTTCTCGCAGATGATGTCTTTGTACTTCATCCGCTTGTACTTGCCGCACAAGCACTCGTAATCCTTGATGGGACCGAAGATACGGGCGCAGAACAATCCGTCCCGCTCCGGCTTAAAGGTCCGATAATTGATGGTCTCCGGCTTCTTGATCTCGCCAAAAGACCAGGAGCGGATCTGGTCGGGGGAAGCGATGGCGATCTGAATCTGATCGAAGGCAGGAGCAACCGGCTGCTGGCCGAACAGGTTCATCACGTCCGTGGTCATAGCGTTCATGGGGATGCGGCTCCCTTGCCCTGACAATCACTAAAAATGGCTGGAACGAAGGGTCGCTGAAAGCGGCCCCCGGCGGACGTCGCGGCGATCCGCGCCGCCCGCCGTGCAGCGTCTGGTTTGTTCACTCGGCGGCGTGCTTGCGCACCCCGGCCAGCTCCACGTTGAGACCCAAAGAGCGCATCTCCTTGACGAGCACATTGAAGCTCTCGGGAATGCCCGCCTCGAAAGTGTCGTCGCCGCGCACGATCGCCTCGTAAACCTTCGTGCGGCCGGCGACGTCGTCGGACTTCACGGTCAGCATTTCCTGAAGCGTGTAGGCCGCGCCGTACGCCTCCAAAGCCCACACTTCCATCTCGCCGAAGCGCTGGCCGCCGAACTGCGCCTTCCCGCCCAAAGGCTGTTGGGTCACAAGAGAATAGGGCCCGATCGACCGCGCATGGATCTTGTCGTCGACCAGGTGATGCAGCTTCAGCATGTAGATGTAGCCGACCGTGACCGGGCGCTTGAACGGCGTCCCTGTCAACCCGTCATAGAGCTGCACCTGGCCCGTCTCGGACAGACCCGCCTGCTTAAGCATCGCCCGGATGTCGCTTTCCTTGGCGCCGTCGAAAACCGGGGTTGCGATCGGCACGCCGCGGGCGAGGTTCGCTCCCAATTCGGTCAGTTCCGCCTCGGTCTGAGGCAAATCCTGCTGCTTGCCGTAGACCGCCTTCAGCGTTTGCTGCAGCGGTTTGGCGTCTTGCGAACGTTGATAGACGTCAAGCGCCTCCCGCACCTGCCGACCCAGACCCGCGCACGCCCATCCAAGATGGGTTTCAAGGATCTGGCCGACATTCATCCGCGAGGGCACGCCCAAAGGATTGAGCACAATATCGACGCTCGTGCCGTCCTCCAGGAAAGGCATGTCTTCGACCGGAACGATCTTGGAAACCACCCCCTTGTTGCCGTGCCGGCCGGCCATCTTGTCGCCGGCCTGAAGCTTCCGCTTCACCGCGACAAATACCTTGACCACCTTCATCACGCCCGGAGGAAGCTCATCCCCCCGCTGCAGCTTGTCGACCTTGTCCTTGAAGCGGTCCTCCAGACGCTTCTTGGCGTCGTCATAAAGCTTCTTCAGGCCCTCAGCCTCGCTCATGGCGGCGTCGTCGTCGAGGCCGATCTGCCACCACTGGCCCTTGGTGAAGCCCGCGAGCATGTCTTCGCTGACCAAAGCTTTCCTGAAGCCCTTGGGTCCCGAGACCGCCTGCTTGCCGAGCATAATCTCCTTGAGGCGGCCATAAATATTGCGCTCCAGGATCGCGAGTTCGTCGTCGCGGTCCTTCGCCAATCGCTCAATCTCTTCGCGCTCGATCTGCAGAGCCCGCTGGTCTTTGTCGACCCCATGGCGATTGAACACACGCACTTCCACGATCGTGCCCTGGACGCCCGGCGGCAGCCGCAATGACGTGTCGCGCACATCCGAAGCCTTCTCGCCAAAAATGGCGCGCAACAGCTTCTCTTCCGGCGTCATTGGGCTTTCGCCCTTC
>JAGWZH010000015.1 GCA_018971945.1 Alphaproteobacteria bacterium
CCATGGATGCTTCGCGCCGAAGCGCCATCTTCCTGCATCCGGACGGGATGGGGGCCAATGCCTGGACGCTCGCGCGGCTCGCAGGCGTTGGGCCAGACGGGCGGCTGGCATGGGACTCGCTGCCGGCGACGGCCGTCTATGTTGGGCCCATGCTCGACAGCGTGACCGCCACCTCGAACGGGGGGGCCACCACCCATGCCTATGGGGTTCGGGCGGAGACGGCCAGCTACGGCATGATCGGCGCTCGGCCTATCGAGAGAGCGGCGTCGGGGTATCGTGGATCGCTCATGATCCAGGCGCGGGATTCGGGGAAGGCGATCGGAATCGTCAATTCGTCCTCGGTGACCGAACCTGGAACGGGGGCCTTCCTGGCGCAAGTGGCTGACCGGAACGACGATCAGGGGATCGCTGCGCAGATCCTGGCGAGCGGAGCGGACGTGATCCTGGGCGGGGGAGAAACCTTCTTTCTCCCAAGGGGAACTCAGGGACGGCATGGGCCGGGGAGCCGGACTGACGGGCGGAACCTGATCGAAGAGGCGCGCGGGTTGGGATACCTGGTGGCGTTCACCGCGGAGGAATTGTCCGCCCTGCCCCAAGGCGCGCGGCGGGTTCTGGGTCTTTTTGCAGCGGAGGAGACCTTCAACGAAGGGTCCGAAGAGCACCTCGCTCAGCGGGGGCTGCCGGTGTTTCAGCCCCAAGCGCCGCGGTTCGATGCCATGATCGAGGCGGCGATCGCCATTCTGGAACAGGATCCCGACGGGTTTTTCCTGGTGGGGAACGAGGAGGCCAGCGACAATCTCGCTGGAGACAATAATGCTCAAGCCCTTATTGAGGCAGGGCTTGGGGCGGACCGGGCGATCAATGCGGCGATGATTGCCGCTGCGCGAAACCCGCTTTTGACGATTATCGTGGCGTCCGACAGCGATTGCGGCGGGGCGCAGGCCAGTGGCGATGACGCGGTGGCGGGCGCCCGGTCGCCCGCACGGGAAGAAAACGGCGCGCCGCAGGATGGGGACGGCCGCGTTCCGTTCCTGGCGGCGCCGGATGCGCGCGGCATGCGGCACCCGTTCACGGTGCGTTGGGCTTCTGGCGGGGACAATTCGGGGGGAATTGTGGCGCGGGGCTATGGACCCGGCGCGCGGTTGATCCAGGGGACCATCGATTCAACAGGCGTTTACGACGCCCTTCATCTGGGGCTGTTCGGCCCGCCATGAGGCTTTGAAAGGACCCGTTCGACGGCGGCCAGGACCGTGGCGGGAGACAGAGCGGGCATGACGGCGGCGGCCTCGGGGCAGTCCTCAAAGCCAAACTGGATATAGCCGGCCGCCGGGTGCGGGGACAAAACCGCCTCCGCCATCGGCGAGACAGGACCCCAGCGGCTCGGCAGGGTCGGTCCGTGCAAGGCGACAAGAGGGGCGCGAAGCGCTGCGGCTAGGTGCATGACGCCGGTGTCTACGCTCAGGACAAGGCGTGCGCGTTCCAACCCACCCGCCAAAGCGGGCAGCGTCCAGCGTCCGACCAGGGAAAAGGCCTGACCCTCAGGCAGGGCGGCGGCGGCCAGAGCGGCGTCCACCGCTGACGCGTCAGCCTCGACGCCCGTCAAACCCAGCTGCAAACCTCGCTGCGCCAAAGCGCGCATCACGACGGCCCAGTGCGCGGCGGGCCACGACTTGGCGGCGGCCTGAGAGCCGCCGGGATTGACGTGGATCAAGACGAGCCTTTCCCAGGCCAAGGTCGGCTCAGGTTCCGGCCAGCCGCGCTTAAGCACCATCGTGTAAGGCGCGGGTCCGGCGACCGCATCGGCAAGGGCGGCGAAGTTCTCGATTTCGTGGCGCGCGCAGAGGTGGGGCACGGGGTGATCGAAGGCTGCGGCGCGGTGCTGGTCTTCGCTGTCAAAGCCGACGCTGACCGCCCCTGAAAGCTGGGCGGCCAGGGCCGTGGCGCGCGGCCACGGGGTGAGGTCCACCACCAGGTCAGGTTTCAGAGCGCGGAGCGCCGCTACCGCCTTGTGAGGCCTGTTGAAAGGGACGGTCTGGGTTTGGATGGCCGCATCGATCATCGCCACGGCAGCGGCGTTGGAAGCACCCTGAAAAACCCAGAGAGAGGCTTGAGCGTAGCGGCTCCGGAGGCGAGCGACTACCCCGGAGGACAAAATGGCGTCGCCGATGGCGGTGGGTTGTATCACCACGATGGTTTTCGGGTCGGTGGGCAGCGGCCGACGCTCGCGGACGAAGCGCAACGCTTTCACGGCGGGGACACCCAGGACGCGATCCAAATGACGCTGAAGAGACGACGAACGGGCCATGCGGCTGGCTTACCGCATGGGCCGAGACGGGACCAGAGCCCAAGCGGAGGAGGCCTTCGCCGAGCGTGTCGGGCCAAGGGTCAGGCGACATCGACCCCGATGGTCCCAGTCTTACCCCTCACGGCGCGACCACGAGGCGCGGTCAGCCCACCCCCATGGCCTGCGCATCAGGGCCGCGTTGGCTCAGAGCGATGAGGCGGTTCAGGGCGGCGACATAGGCTTTGGCGGAGGCGACCAGCGTGTCGGGGTCCGCGGCGCGGCCGGTGGCGACGCAGTCGCCCTGTTTCAGCCGAACGCTGACCTCGGCCTGGGCGTCAGTGCCCTCGGTGACGGCGTTGACCTGATAGAGCAGAAGCGCCGCCTCATGGGCGTAGGCCTGCTTGATCGCGTTGAAGATCGCGTCAACCGGGCCATTGCCGCGGGCGGGCGCCCAGACTTCCTGGCCGTCGATGGTGAGGTCGATCTCGGCGGTTTGCGGACCGTCAGTGCCGGCCACAACCCGCAGGCGGCGAACCTGGATCGCGTCGGCGGCGTGGGCGAGGGAGGCATCCATCAGGGCAATCAGGTCTTCGTCGAAGACCTGGCGCTTTTTGTCGGCCAGCTCTTTGAAGCGGACAAAGGCATCGGCTAAGGCGTTGTCGGCCAACTCATAGCCGAGGTCACGTAGCTTGGTCTTGAAGGCGTGGCGGCCGGAGAGCTTCCCCATCACCAGATTGGTGTGGCCCTGCCCCACATCTTCGGGACGCATGATCTCATAGGTCTGGGCGTTTTTGAGCATTCCATCCTGGTGGATGCCGCTTTCGTGGCTGAAGGCGTTTTTGCCTACAATGGCCTTGTTATACTGGACGGGGAAGCCCGTAACCCGGGACACGAGTTGGGACAGGCGCGTCAGCCGATGGGCGTCGATCCGTGTTTCATAGGGCAGCGCGTCTTTGCGGACGCGCAGGGCCATCACGATTTCTTCCAAGGCGGCGTTGCCGGCGCGTTCGCCGAGGCCATTGATGGTGCACTCGACCTGGCGTGCGCCGCCGGCGACGGCGGCGAGGGAGTTGGCGACGGCGAGACCCAGATCATTGTGGCAGTGGGCGGAGAACACCACCTGGTCCGCGCCGGGAACGCTTTCAATCAGCTCTCTGAACAGCGCGCCATATTCTTCCGGGAAAGAATAGCCGACCGTGTCGGGAATATTGATCGTCCCAGCGCCAGCCCTGATGGCGGCTTCCACGCAGCGCTTGAGGAAGTCTTTGTCGGTGCGGGTGGCGTCTTCGGCGCTCCATTCGACATCATCGACCAAATTGCGGGCGGCCGCGACCGATTGGGCGACCATCTCCAGCACCTGATGCGGCTGCATCTGGAGCTTGTGCTTCATATGGATGTCGGACGTCGAGATGAAGGTGTGGATCCGGGGACGGCGCGCGCCTTTCACCGCTTCGCCGCAGCGGGCGATGTCTTTCGGCGCGGCGCGGGAGAGCCCCGCAACGACGGCGTGCTCCACAAACCCTGCGATGGCGCGGACGCTCTCAAAATCGCCATTGGAGGACGCGGGAAAGCCCGCTTCGATGACATCGACGCCCAACGTGTCGAGCGCCTGGGCGATCTCCAGCTTCTCGGCGGCGGTCATCGCCGCCCCCGGCGATTGCTCGCCGTCGCGCAGGGTGGTGTCAAAAATACGGACATGGTTGGACATGAGGGTCCTCGAAAGCGTGTCTTGAGAGGTGATTGGTTTTGCGACGGAGAGCGTCATCCCCCAAGGCGCAAGCCGCTTAGCGTGAAGCGGCGCCCCCTGGCGCCCGGGGGCCTGTAAGCCGACACAGCGGCAAAAGCGTGCGCCAGGAGCGACTTTCGAGAACGTTCATGCGCTTTCACCTAGCTGATCTTGCTTCGCCAGGCAAGAACCTTGCGTTTTCCGAACGGGGCGCGTCTAGAGGCTGGGGCAATCAGATCCAGGTCCGCGATCGGCCAAGGCGTGAGCCCGCTCAGCCGGCGGAGCGTTCGATCGGCGCGCTTGTCGGGCGCGGCGAGACCTCGGGCAGGGACAGCGAGCCAGGCTCGTCCGGGTCGTCCGGGGCCACGATCCGAGCCTTTCGAATATAGTGGCGCACGACCACCACGCCGACAAACCAGACGACAATGGCGATCAGGGCTGCGCCGATCGCGGCCTGGACATTGCCTTCAAGGAAATCCATGACGCCGTCGCCAGCAAAAGCCACAAGGGCGGTTTTGGGCAACACGCCAAAGCTGAGCCCACCCAGGAAGGGCAGGAAGCCCATGCCGGCGGCGCCCATCGCCATATTGACCACGATAAAGGGCGCGGTAGGCACGAAGCGGACGATAAAACTCGCCAAAAACCCGCGCCTATCCATAAAGCGGGAGAATCTTCCTCCCGTGGCCCCGGAAAATCTTTTCAGTGTGTCTGCGCCCGCCACCCGGCCGACGCCGAAAGTGACGGCCCCGGAGACGATGGTGGCGATCCAGGAAAACCAGAACCCCTCTTCAGGGCCAAACGCCACCACGCAGGCGGCGATCAGCACGATTTGAGGGGCCCCGACAAACGCGGCGAGAGTGAAAATCGCGATCGCGGCCGGCAGGCCCCAATGGGCGCGCTCCGCGCCCCCCAAATATTTACCGATAAAGGCGTTAACCTCGTCACCATAGTAAAATCGGCCGATCAACAAGATTGCGCCGACCACAACAAACAACGCCGCGGTCACCACCACGGTGCGCCAAGCCCGGGCGTCCAAATGGGTGACGAAATCGACGAGCGACTCCTTGAAGGGTCGGTTCTTCGGCATCGGTCACCCGTGGCGCGCGCCCTCGTCCGGGTCAAGGGGATAAGGGCAGCCGGCGGGTTACAGGAGCGTCAGCTTCGCTGCTGGCGAGAGCATTTGATCAGGCGCGCTTTGGCGCAGCCGCCAGACGCCGCCAATTCCGTTCAAACCAGCGCCAGCGGAGCTTGGGGTCGGAGGGAGCGTCTCGGCCGCTGGTGGGGATCATCACATCGTTCATGGGGGGCTTCAGACCGCGGATCAGGTCTTCCTCGATGCGGCGGCGATCGGTTTCTGTATGCACCCTTAAGACATGGCGTTCCGTGGCGCCGTACCACCAATAAGCGCGAGACCATTTTTCATGGCCGACGAGGCGACCGTGAAGATTGGCGGCTTTGCCTACATAAAGAGGCTCCAGGATGAAACCCAGACGGCGCCGCACAAACACATAGAGGCCGCCTGAATCTTTTGGCAGTCCCTTCTCGGTCAGGGTGATCTTAAACCTGTAGGAGGTCCCGCTTTCGCCGCGCCAGCGCCGATGGCCAAACAAAAACATGGGCGCGAATCCTTGCACTCTTGTCTCGGTGCAGGCTCGGGCCTTATCCGTTAACGCTTCGTTGACGACGCGGCGGGCACTGCCCGCGGGGGCGTGGCTCTTTGAAGAGTGATCGGAATGGATCGGAACGGCATATTCCCTGTTTCACTGGAGCTCGCGAAGGCGCGTCCCGCCAGCTTCACCGCGGCCTTGATGGCGTCGTTCCAGGACACTGGCTTCGCCGTCGTCACTGAGCACGGGGTAGGCCCTTCGCTGATCGAGGCGGCGGCGGATCAAGCCAAAGCTTTTTTCGCTTTGCCTGAAGCGGCCAAGCGCGCCTATTGCCCGCCGCATCTCCGCGGTCAGCGGGGCTACACACCCTTCGGTGTGGAAAACGCCAAGGACTCAGATCGGCCTGATCTGAAAGAGTTTTGGCATGTTGGGCGGGAATTCCCCCCCGGTTACGCGCCGGTGGCGACCCTTCCGCCAAATATCTGGCCTGCGGAGCTTCCCGCTTTTCGCCCGACGACGCTGGCTCTTTATCATGCTTTGGAAGCGGTGGGGATCCGAGTTTTGGACGCGATCGCGCGAGGTCTGGGCCAGTCCGAGGCGTTCTTTGAAAGCGCGGTTAAAGACGGGGACTCCATCCTACGGCTTTTGCACTATCCTCCCATCTCGCCGGAGGCCCAAGGCGTTCGGGCGGGGGCGCACGAGGACATCAACGTGATCACGTGTCTTTTGGGGGCGGACGAAGGGGGGCTGCAGCTTCAGCGGCGGGATGGAACCTGGATAGAGATCGCCCCGCCAGTGGGCGCGCTTGTTGTCAATGTGGGCGATATGCTCCAACGCTTGACTGCTGGGGCCCTGCCTTCAACCACGCATCGGGTCGTGAACCCGCCGCCGGAGCGGCGGCGCCATCCGCGCTATTCCTATCCGTTCTTTCTTCATTTCGCGCCGGACTTCCTGATCGACCCCGCAGCAATCGGGGTGAAGACCGACGACCCGGCTTATGCGCCGATCACCGCGGGCGCCTATCTGACTGAGCGCCTGCGGGAAATCGGTTTGGCGTAAAGCCTCAGACAAAAAACCTCAAAAAAGCAGCATCATTCCAATCCTGGCTCCGGCCACGCAGGGCTTCGCGGACGCCAGTCGCCTGGCGGACGATCGTCATCTCGCGCTCAGGGATCAGGTAGAGGCGCTGGTTGCCGGCGCCCGCGGCCATGCGGACCTCAAGCCCCATCGTTTCCAGCTGTTCATCGGTCGGCAGGCCGGCGCGCCGGCGTTCGCTGCGGGTTGGGCCGACGAGGCCTCGGCGGAGCAGCCACCAGGTGAGGCCATAGCCCGGGTTGGCGACAGTCCCGCGCCAGAGGGCGTCATAGACCGTGCGATCGAGAACGGGCTCGCCGCGGCTTGGGCTCATGACATACCGGCCGAAAGCGGCCCAGTCGCGGGCGGTCAACGCTGCGCCCGAGGGCATGTGGGGGAAGCCGTCAGTCCCGCGGCGCCAGCGCTGCGGCTCGATGCCCAAGGGATTAAAAATCCGGCTCTGGATATAGGCCAACGCGTCGTGGCCGGTTCTGCGGCGGACGATCTCACCGAAGATTTGGAACGGCGCGGGGCCATATTGGAAGCGTTCGCCGGGTTCATAAAGCGCGGGCTGGGCCACGGCCTCGGCGTAAGGGGGCGGTCGACCGATGGCGCCGCCGCCAATGCCGGAGGTGAGCGTGAGCAGATCCCGGATCGTGATGCGGCTTTTGCGGGGGTCGGCGCGCCACTCGCTGAGAATATCGGCGCAGCGTTCGTCAAGGGCGAGGCTGCCCTCCTGGGCGAGGCTTGCGGCGATGATCCCGCAGAAGCTTTTTGTGCCGGAGGCGAGCTCCCAGGCGCGGTCAGCGGCGCCCTCGTTGGGGTAGTCTTCAAAGATGATTTCGCCACATCGAAGGACGAGCAGCGACACGCCGAGGCGCTCGGCGGAATAGGCGGCGGCGCCTGGGATGCCTTGGCCATGGGCGGGGCGGGGAGTGAGCGGGGCTGTGAGCCCTGCGGCGAAAGATGTTGAAAGCAGCGCGCGGCGGGTGAGGGTCATGCCGGATTGAACGGGGTTGGGGGCGGGTTTCTGTCGCGAGCCGCGAGGACGCAATGCCTCTGAAATGGCATTCACGCGAAAGAAGGCCAGTCAGATCGTGACCGGTCTTGAACGGCCGCTCAATCGGCATGTGTTGAAGCTAGCGGCGCTGGAGGCGACTGCGGAAACCGGCGCGGTGTGGACGCGCGACGTTAAACGCTGGTTGCGCGAGATTGCGGCGCTGCGGCTGAAACCGGCAGTGGGCAGGCTCAAAGCTTTGACCTTTATGCTTGGCTTGAAGATGAACCGTTTGGCGGAGTGGAAGAGCTGAACACGCGCCATCAGATCCAGGACTCGCTGGACGAAGGATTTACCGCGGGCGCGGACGCCCCGGCAACAACGGCGGGTCTCACCGCACTGCACGAGGCGCTGAACGCGCCCCTTGCTGCCGGGGACCCGGCGGTGGAGCTGATGGAGGGGCCTTAGCCCTCCCCCTCCTGATCGCCAAACAAACCCCGCTGGGCCAGCATCTGCATCGGCGGAGGGCGTTGGCCCAGGCGCTCATAGGCCCGGGGTGCGGCGACCCTGCCGCGAGGGGTCCTCTGGATGAAGCCTTGCTGCAGGAGGTAAGGCTCGATGACGTCTTCAAGGGCGTCGCGAGCCTCGGCCAGGGCCGCGGCGAGGGTGTCCACGCCCACGGGGCCGCCGCCATAGGTCTCGACGAGGGCCTTCAGATAACGGCGGTCCAACAGATCGAGGCCATCAGGCTCCACATCGAGGCGCCGCAAGGCCTTGTCGGCCACCGCCACATCAATGACTGCGCCGTCGGCGTCGGCAAAGTCCCTGACCCGGCGCAACAGGCGCACCGCCACCCGCGGCGTGCCGCGAGCGCGCTTGGCGATCTCCAAAGCGCCCTCATCGGTGATGGCCGCATTGAGCTTTCCCGCGGCACGGGCGACGATGCCGGAGAGTTCTTTGGCGTCATAGAACTCCAACCGGACGGGGATGCCGAAGCGGTCCCGCAAGGGGGTCCCCAACAAGCCTGCGCGGGTGGTGGCGCCGATGAGGGTGAAGGGGGCGATGTCGATGCGGACAGAGCGGGCGGAGGGACCCTCCCCGATGATGAGATCGAGATGATAGTCCTCCATGGCTGGATAGAGGATTTCCTCCACTTGGGGGCTCAGTCGGTGGATTTCGTCGATGAAGAGGACATCGCGGGGCTCAAGATTGGTGAGCAGCGCCGCGAGATCGCCGGCCCTGGCGATGACGGGCCCGGAGGTCGCGCGAAAGCCGACCCCCAATTCTCGGGCGATGATCTGGGCGAGGGTGGTCTTCCCAAGGCCGGGGGGCCCGAACAGCAAAGCGTGGTCCATCGCTTCGGCGCGGCCTTTTGCGGCCTCGACGAATACTTTGAGATTGGCCTTCGCCGCAGGCTGGCCGACAAACTCGTCAAAGCCTGTGGGGCGCAGGGCGCGGTCGACGCTCTCCCCGGGCTGGCGGTCCGGAGTGACGAGGCGGGAAGGCTGGGTCATGTTCAATCGTTCTTGTTAGGTTCTGGTTTTTAGCTTGATTTGGTGCGTGCGGGAAGCTTAGCCGCGCTGCTCGTTGACTTCCTTGAGGGCGGCGCGGATCAGGTCTTTGGAGGAGGCCTCGGGACCCAGGGCTTTGGCGGCGGCGGCGACGGCGCGGGCGGCGGCGTCGCGATCAAGGCCCAGATTGAGCAGCGCTGAAACCGCGTCGGTTCTTGCGCCGGAGAGGACTGGGGCTGGCGCAGGACTGGCTGAAGTCCCTGTCAGGGTCGCATGAGCCAAGAATCCCCTCGGCGGCGGCTTGCCGGCGAGCTCTGTAACGATCCTCTGGGCGAGCTTAGGCCCCACGCCATTGGCGCGGGCGAAGGCCGCCTTATCGGCGGTGGCGATGCTGTCGGCGATCTGCGCAGGCCCAAGAGCGTCGAGGATAGCGAGGGCCACTTTGGCGCCCACGCTTTGCACCGTCTGGAGTTGCACAAACCAACCGCGCTCACCCTCGCTCAAAAACCCGAAAAGGCGGATCGCGTCTTCGCGGACCTGGGTCTCGATGTGGAGCAGGGCCGCCTCGCCGATTGTGAGCCGGGTCAGGGTCCGGGCGCCGGCGAAGGCGACATAGCCCACCCCGCCGACATCGATCAGGGCCGCGTCCTCGCCAATCGCCGCCACAGTCCCGCGCAAGAGTCCGATCACCGCCCTAGCCTCCCGCCCGTTCTTTGAAGCCGCCATGCGCAGCATGACAGATCGCGACGGCGAGCGCATCAGCGGCGTCGGCGCTGGCGTCGCCGCAGGCGGGGAGAAGCCGTCGCACCATAAAAGCGACCTGGGATTTGTCGGCCTGACCTTTGCCGACAACAGCTTTCTTAATAGTCGCGGGGGTGTATTCCGCGGCCAAGAGGCCAGAGCGGGCGACCGCCACCATGGCCGCGCCTCGGGCCTGGCCGAGGGCAAGGGCGGCGCGGGGATTGGCGTTGACGAAGGTTTCTTCGACTGCGGCCTCGTCGGGTCGGTGCGCGCCGATGACCGCCTCCAAGCCGATACAGATGGCGGCGAGGCGTTCGCCAAGACTTTGCTTTGGGTCGGGCGCGATCACGCCATGGGCGATGTGGGAGAGGCGAGCGCCTTCGCTGACGATGAGACCCCAACCGCAGCGGTTAAGGCCTGGATCCACGCCCAAAATGCGCCTTCTTGTTTGCATGCCCTGGGCTTGGCGGGCGGCAGGTTAAGACAGGTTTAAGAGGCGCTTGAGCGCGCCAGCAGCCCTGGGGCGGGACGCGCGGCGATGGCGAGCTTGGCTGCGACGATCACGTAAAGCAGCCAGAAAATGTTCTGCGCGAGCAGATAGCTCTCGCTGAAGCTGTAGACGAGGGTCATGGCCAAAAGGACCGGGGGATAGACCCCGGCGACGGGGTCAAGACCGAAGCGGACCGCGCGAAGGGCCGTGACCGCGAGCTGCGCGAGGACCAGCACGAGTCCAAGCCGACCCAAGGCCAACATGATCTCGAGCCATCCATTATGGGCCCCGATGACGTTCCAGGCGACATCACGTTGCACCCAGAAGCGAGGGCCGCGTTCGTCCACCCAAAACGCGCCGTACCCATAGCCAAGCCAAGGCCGCGCGTCGACGGCGCGATGGAGGCTCTCCCAGATTTCGGTGCGCCCGGTCAAGGTGAGGTCACGGCCGATGATCTCCACCAGCACTTGCGGCGCAAGCAAGACGCCGCCGGCCATAATGATCGCCACCCCCAGAGCAGCTGCGCCAAGGACCACCATCGTCACTGGGCCCCGACGCATGGCCCAGAAAAGAGCCAACGCGGCGAAGCCCGCGGCCAACGCCAACAAAGCCGTGCGTCCCGTCGACAAGAGGATCAGGACAAAAGCGCCCGCCACGCCGAGGAGCGCCCAAGCGCGCAAGGGGCGGTCGAGGACGGCGGCGCTCAGCATGACGCCGCACCCAAAGGACATGATCGCGGCCAGCGTGTTTTTGTGGGTCCAAAGGCCAGACCAGGCGCCGGGATGTTCATCGCGCATCACATGCCAGGGCGCGAACAAAAGGGCGAAGACGTAACATCCGATGATCATGGCGATCCATGCGCCGGTGAGGAGTTTCAGAAGCTGGCGCCAATCGAAGCGGGCGGCGAGATAGAAGCCGAAGGCGACCGTCATGCTGAGCCCAAAGGCCCGGCGGAGGGTATCGCCGGGCGCCGCCGACCAGAGGAAAGACAGCCAGCACAAACCAGCCAACAGCGCGACCAGGACCATTCGAGGCGCGAGGGAAGCGATGCTGCGCCAATCCCTGATCAGCAGAACCGTCAGGACAAGATAAACAGGCAACCACATGACCCGCGCTATGGGTTGCGGCTCCAAAACGCCCTGGCTCACGAAGATCGCCGCAAAGAGCGGCTCGGTCATCTGAACGGCGCAAAGACCGAGCAAGACCCACTCCCAAAAAGGAATGGGACGCTCCGCCGGGCTGGCGGCGGCGTCCTCTCGCGCAAACCCAGCATAGGCGACCGTCATCACCTGATGCGCTTACACGACCGCGCCTTAAGATTTCGCGGATGCGGCGCTTTAGGCCTCCCAGCCCACCAAGCCCTCGTCGGTCATCTCGGCGTTGGCGTAAACATTCAGCACGTCGTCGAGGTCGTCCAGAGCCGACAAAAGCTTCATCAAAGCGCTCGCAGGCTCGCCCTCGATGGGAATTGTGGTCTTGGGCCGCCAGACGATTTTGGCCGAGGCCAAGGCCTTGAACCGCGCCTCCAGCGCGGTTTGCACCTCGGCCAGCGCGGGAACCCCGCACAAAACAACATGCTCGCCCTCTTCGGTCACGCAGTCATCTGCGCCGGCTTCGATGGCGGCTTCGAGCATGGCGTCTTCGCCAGCGGCGGAGAGAGGGTAGCGGACTTCGCCCACCTGATCCCAAAGAAAAGACACCGATCCTGTCTCGCCCAAATTCCCCGAAAAGCGGGCAAAGGTGGCGCGAACCTCCGAAGCGGTTCGGTTGCGGTTGTCGGTGGCGGCTTCCACGATGACGCCGACGCCGCCGGGGCCGAAGCCCTCGTAGCGCATCTCCACCAGATCATCCGCGCCGGCGCCGCTGGCTTTGTCGATCGCGCGCTGGATATTGTCTTTGGGCATGCTTTCGGCGCGCGCCGCGGCGATGGCGCGGGCCAAGCGGGCGTTGCTTGATGGATCGGCGCCGGTTTTCGCCGCCACCTGGATTTCCCGCGCAAGCTTGGTGAACAAAGCGGCCTTTTTTTTATCGGCGGCGCCTTTACGGTGCATGATGTTTTTGAACTTGGAGTGGCCGGCCATCGCGCGGTCCCCCTTCCCTGTGAGCAGCGATCGTGAGAACGGGCGGTGCATAGCCGAAAAGCGCTGGGCCTCTCAAGCGCAGGCCACTGCGCCGCTCTCGGTGAGGATCCAATCGAGGCGCTGGTCGTGGGGTCCTGAGGGGACTTCCTCGACCTCTTGGCCGGCGTAAGCGAGGCCAACGGCAAGGACGCCCCGGGGCTTCAAGGCGGCCAAAATGCGATCATAATGGCCTCCCCCCTGCCCCAGGCGGCCGCCTCGTCGGTCAAAGCCTAGAAGTGGGACGAGCAATAGACGCGGGGCCACTTCCGGAGCGGTCTCAGGGGGGCTCGGCACGCCGAAGGCGTCGGGGCTTAACGCGGCGCCAGCGGGCCAGCTCAAGAAGCGCGCGGGGCCCCGGCGGGTCACCATGCGGGGCAAGGCGATCGCTGCGCCGGCTTTCGCCAGGGCCGCCAGCAGGACACGTGGATCGGCTTCGGAGCCTACCGGCCAGTAGCCGCCGACGGGGCTTAGGCCCATGAGCGCTTGCGGAAAGGTCTTAACGAAGCGGAGGGCGGCGTCCGGACATTGGGCCTGCAACTCAGCCCTGAGGCCTCGCAGCAGCCGCCGCAGCATCGCTTTTTCGGCTTGCAGAGCGGGATCGTCCATGCCGGTCCCTCCGCGGCTGAGCAGGCAAGTAAAAGTTGGGCGGCACCACAGTCGCCGTCGCGGCGGCTCACCCCCCTCGGACCCTAGCAGACTAGGTGGGCGCCAGGTGCGCCAGGCCACGACCCGGCACAGAGCCAGCTCCCGAGAGAAATGATACGGTCCCCGGGATGAATATGCCCGACGCACGCCGCAGGAACCGCCCGGACCGAGATTAGGGGCGACAGGAGGCGCGCACAAGGCTTGCGAAAGCGTTCTGGCGAGCGCTTCCGCTCTCTCGGCTGATCGATAGGGTTGGTCTTGAGCCCAATTATCAAAGCTTCAACGTGGCGTCACCGCGGCGTCATGAGCCGCTCGTAGCCACCCGACGTGCGCGCTTGGGACAAGCAGGCTTGGCGAGGGGCTTTTCATGACAAAGAAGCAAGGGTGGCTGACCGCTGCCACGGCCATGGCTGTTCTGGCTGCAATTCCCGTGACGGCGCACGCGCAGCAGGCGGGCGCCGAGGGAGAGACCGTGACGACCTCTGAAGACATCGTCGTGGTGGGCGAGATCCGCTATCGCGACCGCTCGGAATAGACCGCGCCGACCCTGGCGTATGGGCTTGAGTATTTTCAGCGCTTTGAGCCCCTAACCGCTGGCGACGCCCTGAAGCGGGTCCCGTCGGTAGCGTTCCTTTCAGACGTTCTGGCAAGCGATGGCGTCCGGTTGCGCGGCCTTGACCCTGCCTACACGCAAATATTGATCAATGGCGAACCGGCGCCGGGCTCCGGCTCGGGCTCTGGCGCTTTTGGCAACGGGGCGGAAGGTTCGTTCTTTGTGGACCGGATCCCTGCTGAGCTGATTGAACGGATGGAAGTGGTCCGCTCCGCTTCGGCCAACCGCTGCGGCGATGCGGTGGCGGGCGCCATCAATATCGTGCTGCGGGACAGCTATTGGCTGGACGGCGGCTTTGTCCGAGGGGGCGTGCAATATTTCCAGAATGACGAGAATTGGGGCGAGCTTCTGGGTGGTGTCTGGGGCGGCGAAGCGCTCGGCGGCCGGGTCTTGGTCGGCCTCAATGTGCAGGACCGGCACAACCCGAAGGACAAGTTTTCTTCCCGTTTCCCGGCACCGGGCGGGGCGCTGGCCAATATCGAAGATCAGAACGATGTTCGGGACGGGACCGATTATCCAGGTCAGTTTTCATACTTGGCTGACATCGGCCCGGGCGCGTTCTCCCTGAGCGGCTTCTTTGTGCAGACCAAGCGGTACGAAAACGAGGACTCGATCGAATACAGCAATCCTGTTCCAGCCACGCCGATCACCCCTGGGGCCATCCGCATCCCCACCCGGCAGATCACACTGAACGACAACGATGTCGCTATCGAGCAGCAAAGCTGGGCCCTCCGTGGCTCCTATGAATGGGAATGGGCTGCCGGTGAAACGGAAGTCCGCCTCGGATACGCCGCGTTCGCCAATGAAGAGGACGAGTTCGAAAACGAGATCGATTATCTGCGCGACGCTTCGCCATTCCCTGAAGCGGATCGCTTCACGGCCGATCGCGCCCGCGTTTCGCTGAACGATGCGGAGCTCTCCTTTGAGGTGGAGCACGAGATCGACGTCACAGACGGTCTCGAGCTGGAATTCGGCGTGGATTTCCAGACCAAGGAGCGTGACAGCCTGATCGCTGAAACGGCCCGGTGGCGCACAGGCTCGAGCGGTGTGCCCTCCTTGCCCGCCGGCACGACGCTCACCACCGCCTCCGGGGCCGGTCTGCCGACGCCGATCCCAAGCCGCGCCTTCGCGGCGGTCCCCGGCGGCGACACCAGTATCGAGCGCGTCCGTATCGACCCATGGGTGATGCTGCAAGGCGAAGCTGGCGCGCTCTCCTGGGAGGCCGGCCTGCGCTATGAAACAACCGACACCGACATCGCCGACCGCACGGTCGGCGGCGCGGCGCTGTCCAATTCCTCAGAAATTCTGCTGCCCTCCGCGCATCTTCGCTTCAGTCTAACAGACGACGATCGCGTTTTTGCCTCTCTCGCCCGCACCGTGCGCCGCCCAAGCTTTTTGTTCATCTCGCCGGCGCTGCTTGAAGCCGAATTGGGCGACAACGACTTCATCGGCAACCCCAATCTCGCGCCAGAAACGGCCTGGGGCTTGGACCTGGGCTATGAGCGGCGCCTAGGGCGCACGGGGGTGTTCGGGGTAAACCTCTTCTTGCGCGACATCACGGATCTGATTGAGCTGTCCACGCAAACCGTGGGCGGCGTTCCGGTTGTCGGCAGCGAAGGAGCCGGCACATTTGTCTACACGCCGCGCAACACCGGCGATGGCGCCGTTATGGGTCTTGAGTTTGACTTGTCCACCCCGCTGACAGTTCTGGGCATGGAAAATACCGGCGTGTTCGTGAACTATTCCTGGTTGGACAGCGAAGTGACGGACGAATTTGGCGACCGCAGTTTCAATGACCAGGCAGAGAGCGTGTTCAATGTCGGCTTCATCCACGACATCCCGACCACGGGTACGGCGTTCGGCGCAACATACAGGGCGCAGGGCGACGCCTTCAGCCGGGTGATCGGGGAAGAAGTGCGCACCAGCTATGGCGCGGACCTTGAGGTCTTTGTCGAACAGGAGATCGGCGAGCGGTTCGTGCTGCGCCTTGTCGGCTCTAACCTGTTGGACGCCACAAAGGATGAAGCGTTCGACAAGTTCACGACTGTCGCTGACCAGCGCGGCCGCTCTTATGACGAGTACGAACTGGAGACTGAATCCGCCGGCCCCGTGCTGCAGCTGATCGGGCGTTTGGCGTTCTGATCATCCTAGCACGGAAGAAGAGGAAGGCCCGGGGTCGCGCCCCGGGCCTTTTTTGTCGGGGCTTAATTCGGCGGCGCGAGGCGCAACACCTGACCGGAAGGATCGGCGGCGGTGGACTCCGCCAAAATATACAAAGCCCCGTCCGGACCCTGGACCACGTTTCGGAAACGTCCCTCCAATTCCTGCAATAGCACCTCCTGGCCTCGCACAGCTCCGGCGCCGTCAAGATCGAGCCGCCGGAGCTGAGCGCCCGCCAAAGCCGACACAAAGAGGTCTCCCCGCCAAGCCGGAAACAAAGCGCCGTCATAAAAAGCCATGCCGGACGGCGCGATAGAGGGAACCCAGTGAACCAAGGGCTGCTCCATGCCCTCGCGCGCGGTGAAGGGGGAGATGACCGCGCCGGAATAATCAACGCCATAGGTGATCACAGGCCAGCCATAATTCGCGCCGGGGCGCATCAGGTTCACCTCATCGCCGCCGCGGGGTCCATGCTCATTGGTCCAGATGCGGCCTGTGGCGGGATCCCTGGCGACGCCTTGGACATTGCGGTGCCCTATCGTCCAAATTTCGGGGCGCGCGCCTTGAGCGGCGAGAGGGTTGCCGGGGGCGGGATCGCCATCAAGGGTCAGGCGGACGACCTTGCCGAAGTCGTTATCCAGCGCTTGGGCTTGTTCGCGATAGGCAAAACCGTCGCCGAGGGTCAGCAGCAGAGTGTCGTCGGGCAAAAACAGCATCCGTCCGCCAAAGTGCGCGCCGCCCTCTTTTTCGGGCGACGCTTGCCAGAGCACCTCGACATCTGAGAGGCTCAGGCCATCGAACTGCGCCCTGGCCAGGGTGGTGCGGTTGGCGTCGCCGTCGCCCGCGGCGTAGGTCAGATACACCAAGCGGTTGTCCGCATAGCGCGGATGCGGCTGGACCTCAAACAGACCGCCCTGTCCCTCGGCGAACACCGCCGGCACGCCGGCCACGGGCTCGGGGCGCAGAACGCCATTCTCGATGACGCGGACGACGCCGTTTCGTTCGGCCACCAGCATCGCGCCGCCGGGAAGGAAGGAAAGACCCCAGGGCAGATCAAGGCCCGACGCCACCACCGACACCTCGTAACCGCCTGAATCCGCGACAGGGGCTGTGGATGTCGGGGCTTGGGTCGCAGAACAGGCCGCCGCCGCCAAAAGCGCTGCCGCCGCAACGCCAAAACCCAATCGCCGCATCGCGTTCTCCCCTGTGTTTGCCTGGCGGCCGCGCGCGACCATGACTTGGCGGCGGCTCGTGGTAGGGCATATGGTGGATTTGGGAGGATTGGGGAATGGTTCGGCGCATTTTGGCGTTTTTGTTCGCGGCGGCGGCGATCACGGCGTTCGTGGCGGTTGTGGGGTCGCAGATCAATCTCGACGCGCTTGGGGTGGCGGTGACGCCGGCGGACCGGGCGGCGGCAGCGGCGTTGGACCTTGTGGGAGCCGCGCCGCTTTTGGCGCTCTTCATTGCGCCGGCCTTTCTGGTCACCGCGCTGATCGCGGGCTTTGCGCTGCGCCATCCGCTGTTTGGCCGGCTTGTTTTGTTTGCCTTGGCAGGCGCGGGGTCGGTCCTGCTCGTGCTCCATGTTTTGGGGGTTGTTTTCCCGATGCCCGCTCTGGCGGCGGCGCGGACGGTGGAAGGGGCGCAGCTCATGACCGCCGCGGGGGCTCTTGGAGGCCTCGTTTACGGGTTTTTAGGGCCTCGCGGCCGCCGGCATGCCTGAGCGCGCTTGCGGGGGCGGCGTGCGGCTGATAGCACGGCGCGCCCATGCCGCACGCCTCCCCGGTCCTCAGCATCATGATCAACGCCGCCCGCAAGGCGGGACGCGCCCTCGCCCGAGATTTTGGGGAGGTGGAGAATCTGCAGGTTTCCAAAAAGGGACCTTCGGATTTCGTGACCGCGGCGGACCTGCGGGCGGAGAAGATCCTCTTCGAAGAACTCTCCAAAGCGAGGCCAGGCTATGGCTTTCTGATGGAGGAGCGCGGGGCGGTCGAAGGGTCGGACAAGACCCACCGTTTCATTGTTGACCCTTTGGACGGCACCACCAATTTCATGCACGGGCTGCCGCACTTCGCCATCTCGATTGCGCTTGAGCGGGAGGGAGAGCTTGCGGCCGGAGTGATCTATGATGTGGCCAAGGATGAATTGTTCCATGCCGAACGGGGCGCGGGCGCGTTTTTGAAGGACCGGCGGCTGCGGGTCGCCGCGCGAACAGATCTTGGCGGCGCGCTGATCGCCACCGGTATGCCGTTCCGGGGGAAGAGCGGTCAAGAACGTTTCTTGAAGGAGCTTGAGCGCGTCATGGCGGCGACAGCGGGCGTGCGACGCTTCGGCTCGGCCGCGCTGGACCTCGCCTATGTCGCCGCGGGCCGCTTTGACGCCTTCTGGGAGCGGGATCTCGCGGCGTGGGACATCGCCGCGGGCGCCGTCATTGTTAGGGAGGCCGGGGGCTTCGCACGAGAGGTTGACGGGGGTGATTTCATGAAAACCGGCTCCATCATCGCGGGTAATGAACGCATGATCGCGCTTTTGGGCAAAACGCTCGCGACAGTGTGAGCTTGGCAGGCGCAGCGGTTCGGGCCACGTTCCTTATCGGCTGAAGCAGGTGTCTGGATCCGCGCAGCGCTTTGGTTGGGAGAAGTGTCTGCATGACCAGCCCCGATCCTGGGCCCTCGAGACCTGAACCTCTCGCTGGCCTGCGCCTTGCCGCCTTCGCGTTGCCGGGAGCGCCCCTGTTGGCGTTGTCGGTGCCGCCAATCGTGTTTCTTCCGCCCTACTATATCCAGCATCTGGGCCTCGAAGCTGCGCTCGTGGGCGCTCTGTTCCTTGCAGCGCGGGCTTTCGATGTTGTGCTCAATCCGACGATCGGGGGACTGCAGGATCGGACGCGGACGGTTTTCGGAAGACGGAAAACATGGCTTCTGGCCGCCACTCCCGTTGTCATGTTCGCGGTGTGGCTCGCCTTTATTGGGCTGCCGCCGGAGGCGGGGGCGATCCTGGCGGGATTTGCGATCCTGTCGCTCTATTCCAGTTTCGCTTGCGCGATGATCGCGCATCTTGGTTGGGCGGGCGAACTGGAACCGGACTATAACGCCCGGACCAGGGTGCTCGGCGCGGTACAGCTGGCCTCACAGCTCGGGCAGGTCTTCATCATGGCGCTGCCGGCCCTGGTGGAGTTGTTCGGCCTCGGGGACTTCGCCGACGGCGTCCATGTTATGGGCTGGACGATCATCTTGGCGCTGCCAGCGTGCGTCGGGATCTGCCTCTTTATGACGCCGGAGCGGGCGGCGCCGCCGGCGAGCGCGCGGCTTGGGTTCGCCGCAGCGATGCAAGCCCTTGCGGAAAACAGGCCTCTGCGGCGGATCCTGATACCTGATTTTCTTTTGGGGGTGACCCAGGGCACCGCAGGGGCGCTGTTCATTCTCTATGGCTCCCACGTTGCGGAGCTTTCCAATCCGGCCGCGTTCCTGCTGGTTTATTTCGCCGCGGGCCTTTTTGGCGCCCCCCTCTTCACATGGCTCGGGCGACGCTATGGCAAACACAGGGCGCTCGCCTGGGCGTGTCTTTGGTGGGGAGCGGCTTTGGGGATCGTGCCTTTGGCGCCGCCGGGAAACAGCCTCATCACGGCCATCACCATGGCGGTTGCGGGGGCGCCGGCGGTGGCGGGGACCATGCTGTTGCGATCAATGATGGCGGACGTGGCAGACGAAGATGAGCTCCGCACGGGCCAACAGAGGTCTGGCTTGTTTTTCGGCCTTCTCCTGACCACAAGCAAATTGGGGCTCGCAATGGGGCCGGCGAGCCTCATCGTTCTGTCTTGGTTTGGGTTTTCAGGGGAGGAAGGAGCGCAGAACAGCGAGACGGCGCTCATGGCGTTGACGGCGATGTTCTCCGCTGTGCCGATGCTGATCAATTTCGGCACAGCATTGTCTTTGCGGAACTATCCGCTCGACGCGGCGCGTCAGAAAGAGCTGAGGGCGGCGATCGAGGCGCGGAACGCCGCGACGGCTAAGAAAGACGCTCAGGCGGCCTCCTGACGCCAGCGACCCCAGATTGCGAGGATCTTGGGGCCCTCAATCAGGTAGCGTCGGGCGAGCCGGCGCGGCTCCGACAAAAGACGATGCAGCCATTCGAGGCGCGCAGCCTGCATCCATGAAGGGGCGCGCCTGATCCGGCCCACGAGAAACTCAAGGGAGGCGCCGACGCAAAGGCCCACGCCCACGGCGTCGCCGCGCTCCGCCGCCGCCTTGGCCAGCATTTCCTGCTGCGGAGAGCCGACGCAGATGAAAACAAAGGGTGCAGGGTGGGCTGCGATGAAGGCGGCCGCCTCCGCCAAGGCTTCGGGATTGTTGATCAAGCCCAAAGGGGGAGCATGCCAATAGATGGTTTGCAGCCCATAGCGGCGCTTCAGGGCCTCGATCAGGGTCTGGTCGCCGCCGATGACGGTGAGGGGGGTCTCAGGGCGGATCGCGGCCTCGAAGAGATCGGCGGTCAAATCCGAGCCTGCCGTCACAGGGAGCGCGAGGCCGGAGGCTTTCGCCAAAAGCTCCAAAATCCGACTGTCATTGAGACGGAGCCAGGCCGCGGCGTAAAGCGGTTTGCGGGCGGCAAGGTCTTCGTGAAGCATCACGATGTGGGCGACATTGGGGGTCGCGACATACACGAAAGGGGCAAGATTTTCGCTTCGGGCGACTACGGCGGCCAAGGCTTCAGGCCTGGTCAACGGCGAGAAATCCACGTTGAGAAAAGGGCGCGCGGCGTGGTCCATGAAGGCATTCTAATCGGGAAGTGTTTCTCCCCGCTTGAGAGCGCGCAGCAGAAATCGCGCTGGATCCAGGGCTGCGCGTTGGCCGACAAGCAGCGGATCGGGTTCGGCGCAAAGGCGGCTGGCGACACTATCGGCCAAAAGCGGCGCGAGCGTCAGGCCCCTTGCTCCCAAGCCGCCCAGGATCCACAATCCCTTGAGGCGAGGACCTTTTTTGTCCGTCCGCCGCCAGCTTGGAAGATCGGGCGCTTCGCCCAGGATCGGCAGTCGGTCAGGGGTCGTGGCGCGAACGGCGGCGCGGGATTGAAGTCTTTCCCGGTCGATGGCCGCGGCGAGGTCGGCTGACAAAGCCTCCAGACGAGCGAGGTTTTCGACGCGGGCCTCCGGTCTGGTTTCCGCTTCAAGCCGATCGGTGGAGGCGAAAGTCGCGCCGAAGACCAGGCCTTCGCCGCAGGGGCCGACATAGCCGTCATGGGCGAGGGCTTCGGCGACGTTAGGAGAGGCGCCAAACTCGATCTGGCCGGCGGACAGCGCAACCGGGAGCCAATGTGTTTGAGCAAAGCCTCTGAGGGCGGCCCCGGCTGCGACCACCACGGCCTGCGCCTCCCCCAGCACAACCCCGCCCTCGCCTTCAAGCCGCCACCCAGCCTCGATTGGGACGAGGGATCGGACAGGGGCGCCGAGGCGGATGTCGAGGCCCTGGGTCATGGCCGCGATGGCGGCTTTCGGGTTGAGCATCCCAGCCTGGGCGTGGAACAAGGCCCCTCCCTCGCCGGCGCGCAGATGTTCTTCCGGCCATGGCGGATTGGCGAGCAGGTCGGCGAAGGCTCTCGCGACACGGTCGGCGTCGGGGCGTTGGCGAACGCCGCAGGGGTTCCATGCCTTTGGCGCCGTCTGTCGATAATGTTCGAGGGCGAAAAGATAGGCGGCTTTGAGAAAAGCGGCGCCTGGAGACAAGCCGCGGTCAAGCCGAGGCATGACCAGGCCAGCGGGATTGCCGCTCGCCGCATCGGCCAGGGCCTCGCCGGCTGACCAGAGGCTGACGGCGGCGCCGCGTCGCGATAAAGCATGGGCTGCGCACGCGCCGGCGACGCCGCCGCCGATGACGGCGACGGCGGGAGCCGGCGGATCGGCAGCGGGTTCGCCGGGATTGGCGGCGATCAGCTGGTGGCGCTTCGCGCCGAAGCCCGGGGCTTTGAAGACGCGGAAGCCAGCCTGCTCCAGACCTCTTCGGACCGTGCTTGAAACGGAATAGGTGGCGGCCCGCGCGCCCGGTGCGGAGAGCGCTTTCACGCGCGCCAGAATCGTTTCGGTCCACATCGCAGGATTTCGCGCGGGGGCGAAACCGTCCAAAAACCAAGCGTCAAAAGGATGATCCAGGGCTTGGAGGGCGGCTTCGACGTCCTCATGGATAATTGTGAGGACGAAGCCGTCTTCAGCCCAAGCGAATCGTTGCGCCCCGAAAGCGCGGACCGGCCAGCGCTGGAGAAGGCGTTCGGCGAGGTCTGCGACGTCGAGGAAAGGCGCAAGGGCGCGTTCGGCTTCACGCCTGGACAGGGGGAAGCCCTCAATGGAGACGATGTGTAACGTCATGCCGGGGCTGCGGGTCCGGCGCCACAGGTCCCAGGCGGCGAGACAATTGAGACCGGCGCCAAAGCCGAGTTCGCCGATGGCGAAACGGCGACGCCCCCGCCAGCGGTCGGGCAGGCCGCACCCATTCAAAAAGACGTGGCGCGCTTCGGCCAATCCTCCGTCGCGGGAGGCGTAAACATCTCCAAACATGGTGGAGCGTATGGCCCCGTCATCGCCCCATGCGATCGCCGCAGCGGGAGGCATGCGAGAGGGAGAATCGGCGTTCACAGCGCTGCAAACGAAAAGCGGGTCGTCCCGCAAAGGACGACCCGCATCATTTCGAACCCCGTTAAGGGGCTCAAAATTACTTGGTGGCCGGAGCCGGGGCCGGAGCCGGAGCCGGAGCGGCGGCAGCGGCGGCAGCGTCGGTCGCAGCGCCAGCAACGGCGGCGGCGGCGTCGCCGGTGGCGGCGGCAGCTTCGCCGGTGGCTTCAGCGGCGGCTTCCACCGCAGCGCCAGCAGCTTCAACAGCATCGCCAGCTTCTTCAGCAGCGGCTTCCGCTTCCGGAGCAGCAGTCTCGGTGGTGCAGGCGGCGGCGGTGAAGGCGAACGCCGCGGCGACGCCGGCGGCCAAAGCGAGTTTCATCTTGGTCATTGGTCAATACCCCTGGTCCTGCGTTGAACACACAACGCTTGAGGGTGTGTAGACAACGAATAACCATGCGCGCAAGCCATCAAAGCCGCACAAACACATGCATTTTTGCATAGCGATCGTGGCATGCTCACAAGACTAAGAGGTTTTTATGGAAAGACGGCAACATAACAAGGCTGTGCTGGGATTACCCCACGCCCGCCGCGTTCAGGGCCTCCTCTAATTGCGCGAAGCTCGGTTGGATCGAGGACGGCACTTGGCCGCGGCCGATCTCCACCGACACCTGGGCCGCATTGCCATGCAGATGGGCGACGAGCACGTCTTTGATGATCTTGTAGAATTGGCCTTCTTCCTCGACCACGCTTTTGAGGCGCGCCGCCATTGGGCCGACGATGCAATACGCCAAGAACACGCCCAGGAAAGTGCCGACCAGCGCTTTGCCGATCATCAGACCGAGCACTTCAGGGGGCTCATTGATCGCGCCCATTGTTTTGATGATGCCCAAAACGGCGGCCACAATGCCCAGCGCAGGGAGGCCATCGGCGGTGTTTTGCAACGCGTGGGCGGGCTTCAACGCCTCGTGGTGGTGCTTTTCCAGCTGTTTATCCATCGCGTCCTCGACCTGATAGGGATCGTCGAGGTTCATGGTCGTCATGCGCAGCGTGTCGCAGATGAAAGCGGTGGCGAAGTGGTCCTTGAGAATCTTTGGGTATTTTTGAAAGATGTTTGATTCTTCAGGTCTTTCAACGTGGGCCTCAATGGCGACCATGCCTTTGGTCTTCATCAGCTTGGTTAGCTGAAAGAGCAAGGACAATAGGTCCTGATAGTCGTCGCGCTTCCATTTCGCGCCGGAGGCGACTTTCCCAAAGCCGCCCAAAAGCGCTTTGAGCGTCGCTGCGTCGTTGGAAACGATCAAGGCGCCCACCGCCGCGCCGCCGATCATCATCATTTCAAAGGGCAAGGCCTTGAGGATCACTTCGAAATGGCCGCCCGACAGCATAAAGCCGCCGAAGACCATCCCGAACACGACAAGCAGCCCCACACCCAAGAACATCGTTGGTCGTCCATAGTCTTTTTACGTTGCGGCGGGTTCTAAACCAGCTGCGCTTAACGCGCGGTTCCCAAGACGGCGTTGCGTGACTGCTCAGTGGGTGCGGGTCCGCATGCGTTGGGAACTTGGGGGACTGGACTGCGCCCCAGACCGCGCGCGACTGAGACCGCGCGCGCTTTAAACGCTTGGCCCCATCGAGCGGGCGACAGGGATAGACGCTCCTCGCTTGCCGTAGCGTCAATGGGACGGGGCCGGATTGCGTGCGCCATTGGCACGGACCAGACACACTGGGGGCTTGACACTGGGGGCTTGACACTGGGGGCTTGACACTGGGGGCTTGACACTGGGGGCTTGCGTCTCGGCGGGCGAAGGGCGCTCTGGACGGCGCCTTGTTGCTCGCCGGCCGCCCGCGGCGATCATCCGCCATCGTCTGCGGCCCGCCTGCGTCGCGCGCATTATGGGACCAGCGAAAATGGCGTGCGCTCATCCCCAGCGCCTCAGCCGCCGCCAAACGGTTCATCCCGCCCCGCCGAACCCGCTCCAAAGGATCCGCCAACCGCGCCCACTGGTCCTCCGCCGCCCTCCCAATTTCCCCGGATCAAACGGGAGAAATCGCGCGTTACGGGACCCCGGACAAATCGAGCGCCGCCGAGACGAGGCGCTGGGTTGGCTTCAGGACGAATTGATTTCGGAGTATTGTCGCGGGCGTTTGCTGATTTTTCTTGTCGATGAGGCTCTCCATGGTTCGCGCGTTCGCCGCCATCATGCTCTGCGCCCTTTTGTGGGAGGCTGCGGAGGCGCAGAGGCCCGACCCCGCGTGCTTAAGGCCGACGGCGCCGTCGATCCCAGACCGGGCCTCGCTGGGAATGACGTTAGAGCAGTTGGTGGCGATCAACGACCAGAGGGACGCTTATGTTGCGGCGGCGGACGCGTATCGGTTGTGCCTCGACCTCGACATCGGGCGGCGGCAAGAGGCCATGGTCAGCGGGAACGCGCCGGCCGATCCGATGCTGCAGGTTCGCGCCGAGGAGCATAACGAGGTCAGCGCCGAACGGGCGGAAATGATGGGCCGGTTCGTGCTGATGTGCCTGTCGTGGGAAAACATCAACCAGACTTCTTATTCCCGCGGATGCTACCTGGACGCCGAGGATTGAGGTTCCGCGGAGAAGCTTGAGGCGACCCGCTCTCTGTTGAGGCTCCTGCTTGAAGGACAATCGTGAGGGCCCTTAAAGACAATTTCGAAGAGGCGGGGACCGGCTTTCGCAGCCAAAATGCTCTTGGGGACCTTTGTTCGCGGGGAGCCGCTTTCTTGGTGAGCCACGTTTTGGGTGAGCCACGTTTTGGGGGAGAAGCGTTTTGGGGGGACTTCATTCTTGGGGACTTGATTCTCGGGGACTTGATTCTCGGGGACTTGATTCTCGGGGACTTGATTCTCGGGGACTTGATTCTCGGGGACTGGCGCGGCCTGTCTTCGGCTCCCATACTCGCGGCCAATCATGGATCCCGCACCGCCATCCGTTTCACCTGCCCTCTCCGAGCGGCGCTTCGCTTTCCGGGTGCTTTTCGGGGCGCTTCTCGTGGTCGGCGTGGGCAACTCGATGCTGTTCGCCATCCTGCCGCCGCTTGGGAGGGAGCTTGGTCTCGACGATTGGGGGGTCGGGGCGATCTTCTCCCTTTCGGCGCTGATCTGGGTGTTTGCGAGCCCGCGTTGGGGACGGATCAGCGACCGGCGAGGACGCAAAGTGATCATCGCCACGGGGCTGTTCGCTTATGCGCTTTCGATGTCGCTCTTTGCGTTGGTGACGATGGCAGGCCAAGCGCAGTTGCTGGGGGCAATCGGGGTGTTTGTTGGACTCGCATTGGCCAGGGCGGTGTTCGGCGCTGTGGGCTCAGCAGCCAGCCCAGCGGCGCAGGCTTATGTCGCAGACTATACGAGGTCTGAGGAGCGAACCAACGAAATCGGTTCGTTAACAGCGGCCTTCGCCCTCGGGTCCGCGCTCGGGCCGGGGCTGTGCGCGCTCGTCGCAGCCGAGATCGGGCTTGTGGCGCCGATCTGGCTGGTGGCGGGCTTGGCGATCCTGGGAGGCCTGGCGGTCATGCGGTTTCTGCCAGGGGGCGGCCCGCCTGCGCCTGGGGCGACACCGCCTCGGGAAAGAGGTGAAACATGGCGGTTGGCGCGAGACAGGCGCGTGAGCGGGCACCTGATCTACGGGCTTGGTTTGTCGCTCGTGGCGGGCATTCATGGGCAGACTTACGCCTTCTACACCATGGACCGGCTGGGGCTGACCGGCGCGCTTGGGGCCGAGGCTGCGGCTGCGGGGTTTATGGTTGGGGCGCTTGCGGTGCTGGCGACCCAACTCGGAATCGTGCCGCGGCTGTCTTTAAGCAACCGGCTATTGATGGCGACGGGGGCTGCGCTCGCTGCTTTGGGTTTGCTGCTGCAGGCATTTGCGTCGTCGCTGCCGACGCTCTTGGCGTCGCAGCTGTTTTTTGGGATCGGCGTCGGCCTCGCCCGCCCGGGTTTCGCCGGCGGCGCCTCGACCGCCGCGTCGCCGCAGGAGCAAGGGGCCGTGGCAGGCCTCGTCGTCGCGGCCAACGGAGCCGGGTTTGTCATATCCCCTCTGTTTGGCGGGCTCGCCTACCAGACCCTCGGTATGACCGCGCCACTATGGATTGCGACGGCGCTTCTCACGGCGATGGCGCTGTTCGGGTTGCGCAGCCGCCGGTTGGCCGCCCCTGGATGGGAGGGGTAACACCCCCCACAGCGTGCAGCGCTTTGTCGGCGAACGGACTGATCAAGACTTGGCTATTCGGCATGGAACACTCTTTATTCTGGACCCGCCCCAATCCGACGGAAACGCTCTAACGGGTCTCGAATTCTATTTTTCCATCTCTTATTCCGCCGACCCGCTTCGGCTCGGTGGATAGCGTCTGAAACGGACCGCGCCATTCTTCAAGGCGCGAAAGCCCGCGCGGCGGCGAGGTTGCGGCTCGTCGGTAGGCCAGTCGTTTCGGGGCGGCCCAAGCTGCGCTCGAAGGCGGCGATGGCGGCTCGGGTGCGGGCCCCCGCCACCCCGTCGGCCCGGCCGACACGAAAGCCCAGCTGAACAAGAAGCCTCTGCAAGTCCTCCGTCTCGGCCGCTGACAACCGTCCGTCGGAACGGGGATGTTGGGCTTGGCGGACCTCCTCCAGCATGGCGTAAGTGGGGAAGCCATCGGCGGGCAAGCCCCGCGCCAACTGGAAGCTCCTGAGGCCCCGGCGCGTGCCGGCGCCGACGACGCCGTCCACCGCGCCGGCGTCATGACCCAGAGCGTTGAGACCCGCCTGAAGTTCGCGGACCATGGTGGCGGTCAAGGTGCGGAGGTGGCTCGGCCAGGCGGCCCGCAGCCCCTGCCCGCCGTCCAGGCGGGCGCCGATCAGGGCGACGGCCAGGGCGTAGCGATCGGAAGGATTATAGCGGCGAATGGCGCTGAAATTCGCGTGCAAGAGCAGCGCTGGGCCCGTGAGACCGGCGGGCAGAAACAGCTCAGCCTCCAGGCTTGTGTCGCCGTTGGCCCAGGCCCCCGCCATGGGCGCGGCGCCACGCTCGGCGTACGCTGAGACCGGGCGCATTGTCCGATCGGCGAGGCTCAAATCGAAGCCAGGAGGCAGGCGGACCTCCTGGAAGACCGGCTCGCCGCGGCGCCAGCCAGCCTCAGCGAGGTAGTTGGCGATGGAGGCGATGATGTCGGCGTCATTAGCCCAAATGTCGCGGCGGCCGTCACCATCCCAATCCACGGCGCGGGCGAGATAGACATCAGGCATGAACTGGGGTTGGCCAAGAGCGCCAGCCCAGCTGGATCGCAGCTCGGAGGGTCCAGCATAGCCCCGCTCGACCATCTCGATCAAAGCCAGGAGCCACCGCTCGAAATCGGCCCGACGGCGGCCCTCATAGGCCAAAGTCGCCAGGACCCGAGGCGCTTCGTGGGGCAAAGCGGCGTCGCCAAAATTGCTTTCGACGCCCCAGATGCCCGCGATCACGCCGATATCGACGCCGTAGCGCGCCTCCACAGCCTCAAACACAGCGGCGTCTTGATTGATGCGGAAGCGGCCGCGGTCGATGCGGCTTTGGCTGACAGCGCGATCGACATAGTCCCACCAGGGCCGGTTGAATTCAGGCTGGGTCTGATCCTGGCGGACGGCGCGCGCATCAGGGGTTAAGCCGCTCAAAAGCTGCTCGGTGATCAGCGGGGATCGTCCGGCGGCGAGGGCGCGGGCGGCAAAGCCTTCCCGCCAAGCGTCAAACCCAGGATCCCCCGAGGAGGCGAAGCGGGGCGTATTATCAAGCAGGCTCTGCGCCTCGGCCGGGGCCGGGGCCTCCGCCGTCGATGGGGCAGCCGCCAGAAGGGCGAGGCCGCTCGCGAGCGCCAACGCCCCCGCGCCCAAGCTCGCTGCAAGCCGCATGGCGGGGCGTGAGAGGGCGAACAAGACCTTGCTGTGGGGCACGCGCGACGTCCTCGTTGTTCGGCGACTCGGAAAAGGCGACCCTTAAGGGCTGTTGATGAGGAAATGGTGGGGGCTCGGGCGATGGCGATCAAGCGAAAGCATCGCCTTTAAGCGTTGACAGAAGGGCTGGCGGCGCCCTATCAGCCGCGCTCTCCTTTTTTGCGTCCGCGCCCGGAAGACGTCGTCATGAAGGTTAAAAGCTCCCTCAAGTCTTTGAAGGCCCGGCACCGGGCTTGCCGCGTGGTGCGCCGCAAAGGCCGTGTCTATATCATCAACAAGGTCGATCCGCGCTATAAAGCCAAGCAGGGCTGAGGCGAGGCTTGCGCCGCCCGTTTCGCGTTCTGCGAAACTTGGCTAGTCTCAAGCGGCGATGATGCGGATACAAGAACCCATTTATGCGATCCGGAAATCTGTGGCGGCCGCATTGTGCGCGCTCGCGCTTGGATGCGGAGAGGGGGGCGGCGTGCCGGCCGATCCTCAGATGGAGATTCTGTTTTCAGAATTGCGCGCGGCCCCGGACGCGGCCAGTGCCGATCTTGCGGAGAAGCAGATCTGGGCGCGGTGGACCAGCTCCGGCTCGGCCACTGTAGACGTGCTGCTGGAGCGGGCGAACGCGGCAGAGGCGGCTGGAGATACAGGCCTTGCGCGGGCCTTTCTTATCCAGGCCGCCGATCTTGCGCCCACTTTTGCTGAGCCTTGGCATCGGCGGGCCGCGATCGCATACGCCGAACAGGACTACGCCGGAGCAATCCGAGCCATTGAAGAGACCCTGACACGGGAACCCAGCCACTTCGCGGCTTATGCGGGGCTTGGCGTGATCTATGAAGAGTTGGGGCAGGATGCGGCGGCGTTGGCCGCCTACCGGGAGGCGCTCCAGATTCATCCATATCTGACGACTGCACGGCAGGGAGAGCGCCGGCTCTCGGCCCGTCTCAATGGGGTGGACGCATGAAGCTTTTGGTGGGGCTCTTGATCGGGGTGGGGCTTCTGCTGCTCTACAGCCTCGGATTCACAGCGTGGGCGAACGCGCGATGGCCGGCGCAGGGCCGGTTCGTCGCCGCAGACGGGAACGTGCGGCTGCATGTCCTCGACAGCGCGACGTCGGGACGGCCTGTGCTGCTGCTTCACGGGGCGAGCGTGAACGCGCGCGATTTGTGGACCTCGCTGGGGCCAGGGCTGGAGGACCGCTATCAGGTGATGGCCTTGGACCGGCCCGGGATGGGCCATTCGGGGCGCCCCACCAATGCGCATCTTTTGTCCGAGCAAGCTCGGGCGGCGGCGCGGGTGATCGAGGACAATGGCCGAGGCCCGGCGATTGTGGTCGCGCAATCCTTGGGGTCTGCGACGGCGCTGCGGCTTGCTCTGGATAGGCCGGATCTGGTGGCGGGTCTGGTGCTGATCGCGCCGGCGAGCCATCCCTATCCAGGGCCCAACGCTTGGCATGCGCAGCTGGCGGCGACGCCGGTGATCGGGCCGATCTTTGCATGGTTGCTCGTGCCGGTTCTGGGACCGCCGATGAGCGAAGCTGGGGTGCAGGGCTCGTTCGGTCCGGCGGACCCGCCGACAGATTATGCGGGGCAGATAGGACTGGCCCTGCTGTTTCGCCCGTCGCAGTTCTTGGCCAATGGGCAAGACATCGTGGCGACGAAGTCGGAGTTCGCTATCCAGGCGCAGCGTTATGGGGAGATCACTGCGCCGACGGTGATCTTAACGTCAGACCAGGACACGGTGGTCAGCCCCCGGATCCACGCCCTCGCCCTGGCCCAAGATATCCCGGCGGCCGAGCTAGTGACCTTGCCGGGCGCGGGCCATGCCCCGCAATGGACGCGCTCAGACGCTTGCATTGCGGCTGTGGACCGGATCGCGACGATGGCCGCGACGGCGGTGGAGCGCTAAGGTGAGGCAGACCGGCGCGTGATTCGGCGCGCTCGGTAAAAATCATAAGGGGATGCCCATGGCCGCCGATTTCGGAGGCGAAGACGTCGTTGCGCCGCAAGCGCTGGACCGGTCGGGTCAGGAACGCCTGAGACAGATCGTGGCGCGGATCGAGCGGCTTGAAGAGGAGAAGGCGGGCCTCGCAGCGGACATCAAGGACGTCTATGCGGAAGCCAAGGGCGCTGGCTATGACACCAAGGTCTTGCGGAAAGTGATCTCGTTGCGGAAGCAGGACCGCCGAACCCGGGCGGAGATGGAACAGGTCATCGACCTCTACATGGCCGCCTTGGGCGAAACCTGACGGCTCCCTGGCGGAGGATGGCCAGGGCCATCGATCCCAGACGAACACGCAAGGCCCTCAAAGCGCTGAAGGCGCTCCACGACAGCGCTGCGGCAGGGAACAGCGGCGTCTTTTCGTCCTGGGAAGAAGACTTCATCGCGGGAGTATCCGCGCGGCTCGAGACCCACGGCAGCGCCTTTGCAGACTATAGAAAGGGCGCGCCGGACGAGGCGCTGTCGCGCCTCCAGCAGAAGACACTCAAGGAACTCAGACAAAAGCAACGCAAGACCCGCCTTTCGTCACCCCAACAGCTTCCGCCTGATCGCCAAAACCTCAAAAGAAAATCTTGAAAAACATCATTCCAGCCTCGTTGAAGCAATTCTTTATTCTATTCCACAGCATTCATATTTTATGCATTTTAGCATGCGCTTGCGCCTATCATCCTGCCTGCGCAAGTCTTCTTTTTATTTTTCATGATCTATAGCAATTTTAACTGAAATTGGAGTTTCGTCAAAGTCCCTGCCAGGATCGGCGAATGCTGCTGTAGTCCAGGCTCGGATTCGCGGCAGGCTGGACGTCGCGACTTTCAGGTCGGTGGGGATCGATGTCACGCAACAAGGCGGAAACGTTACGACGAGTTCTAGAGTGTTCGGTCATAGAGTTTGGCAAAAATGGCTACCACCTGACGCGGGTGGCGGACATCGCGAGCCTCGCCCGCTGTTCGACTGAGACCATCTATGACGTTTACCATAATAAAGACGGGCTGTTCGCCGCCGCAGTCGATCATGTTGTCTCGACGCAATTGGGCATGTCAGACGCCGCCGCCCTGATTGCGACCCATCTTGACGGCGTCGATTGCCCGATCGACGGGATCTGCCGCTTGACGACGCTTTACGGAAAGCCGTTGGTCAGCGACACCTATCCTGCGATTATCCTGCAGTTGTTCGGAGCCGGGGAGAAAACGCCGCAGCAGGCTTGGGGGGCGATGCTCGAGCGGCGCGACAAGTTCAGTCAGAAGATTGCAGCCCTCATCGTCCAAGGCCAGGCCGAACGACTGATGGAAACGGGCGATCCGCAAGCGGCGGCGCATCTGCTTCTCAGGGCGGTGGGCTTCATTGAAGCGTGGCGCATGCGCCTGTCTCAGGAACCCATCACCGTGGCCCATATCAACGGCTGCGCCCGCACCGCGGTGCGGGCTTTCGCAACTGCTGACGGGATCAAGCGATTGGATTCGTTGGGGCCCTTCGAAGGATAGAATTCAGCCTCCGGCAACGAAGCGGGTCTCGTCGAGGCCGTATTCCCGCAGTTTGCGGTAAAGGGTTGAGCGGCCGATGCCGAGCCGGCGGGCGATCTCGCTCATGTGGCCTGCATAGTGCTCAAGAGCCAGCTCGATCAGATCGCGTTCGACAGCTTCCAGCGCCCGCAGATGGCCTTGGGGATCGAAGACCGACACCCGAGGCCCTTCGGCAGCCATGTTCATCACCTCCATCAGGCCCGGCTCCATGGCGCTGGCCGCCACTTCGGCGATGAGATCATTGGCGGGCGCGGGCAACCGAAACTCGCGGACATCGTTCACAGGCGCAGGCGTGGGCAAGGGCTTGAGGCCAGCCAGCTGAGGGAAATCCTCATTCTGAAGAAGATCACCTTCGCAGAGAATGACCGCGCGGAAGACCATGTTCTCCAATTGCCGCACATTGCCTGGCCAATCATAAGCCTGGATCAGCGCCATGGTCTCGGCCGAAGCGCCCCGGACATTGCGACCTTCCTCGGCGTTGAAGCGCGCGATGAAGCGGCGGACCAAGGCTGGGATGTCCTCCTTGCGGGCGCGCAGGGGCGGGGCCTCGATGGGGAAGACATTGAGCCGGTAAAAGAGGTCCTCGCGGAAGCGGTTTTCGGCGACAAGTTTCTGGAGGTCTTTATTGGTCGCGGAGATGATCCTGACGTCCACCTTCACTGGGCGTTTGGCGCCGACCGGGTCGACCTCCCCTTCCTGAAGGACCCGAAGGAGCTTCACTTGCATGTCGAGGGGGAGTTCGCCGACCTCATCGAGGAACAAAGTGCCGCCGCTGGCTTCGACAAACTTGCCGGCATGGTTGTCCACAGCGCCCGTGAAGGCGCCTTTGACGTGCCCGAAAAGAATGCTTTCAACGAGATTGTCAGGGATTGCGCCGCAATTGACGGTGATGAAGGGCTTGCCACCGCGTTCAGACGCTCCCTGGATCGCCCGGGCGAGCAGTTCTTTACCAACCCCGCTCTCGCCTAAGATCAAAACTGGTATGTTGGAGGCGGCTGCGCGCTTGCCCATCCGGACCACAGGGACCATCGCAGGGGCGTCGGCGACCAAATCATCGAACCCCAAAGTGGCGGTCGCTTTTTTCTTGAGCCGCGTCACTTCGGTTTTGAGCGTGGTCATCTCGAGCGCATTGCGGATCGAGACCATAATGCGTTCAGGCGCCGCGGGCTTTACGAAGAAGTCGACAGCCCCCGCCTGCATGGCGCGCACGACGGTGTCGATGCCGCCCGTGGCGGTCAAGACAATGGCGGGAACCTCGGGCCGGCGGCGCTTCAGCTCCTGCAAAACCTCCTGCCCGCTCATGCCGGGCATGACGAGGTCCAAAAGCATCAAAGCGACGTCCTCGTGCTTTTCAAGAATCCCGATTGCACGGGCGCCGTCCTCGGCTACGCGGGTTTCAAATCCATTTCGCTCTACTGCAGCCTGCAACAGACGGCGCTGCGCAGGATCGTCATCTACGATCAGGATTGTTTTAACCATGACCCACCAAGCTTTGGTTTATCCGCTCTTAACAAGCGTCTTTGTTGCAAAGGTCCTACATCACGACCCGTTCAAACCGCGTTAAAATGAAACAGCGCATGCAGCGCATCTGCGCCCAAGGCCCTCCCCGGCGCCCAATCATCAGCAGCCAAGGCGATGGCGCCACGGGCCAGGCCGCCCTACATCCTGATGATCATGGACACAATGAACGATCCTGAACGGGACCGGCTGACAGCCCGCGTGGGGCGTATCGCCACGGTGGGCGCCAACGCGGCTGGGGCCGGGATCAGCGCGGGACTGTCGCGGTTGTTTGGCGGGGACGACGCGGATCGCCAAATCGCCATGGCGATCAAAGCGGCCTTGGGGCGCACTCGAGGGCCGTTGATGAAGGTGGCGCAGATCATGGCCACCATCCCGGATTTGCTACCGAAGGAATACGCCGAGGAGCTCTCGCAATTACAAATGAACGCGCCGCCGATGGGTCGGCCTTTCGTGCAGCGGCGGATGCGGGCGGAGCTTGGGCCGCAATGGGCGGCGCGGTTCGGCTCATTTGAGCCCGAGGCTGCGCACGCGGCGAGTTTGGGGCAGGTACACCGCGCAACCGACCTTGCCGGCGCTCCGTTGGCGGTGAAGCTTCAATACCCGGATATGGCGTCGGCAGTGGAGGCCGATATCAGCCAGCTCAACAACCTCATGGGTGTTTATCGCCGGTTCGGCAAAGTGGTCGATCCTAGCGAAATCCAAGTCGAATTGGCTGACCGACTGCGGGAGGAACTCGATTACGAGCGCGAGGCCAAGCACATGGCTTTGTATCGGCTGATGCTCAAAGACGCTGCAGACATCCATGTCCCAACGCCTTTGGCGGCGCTCTCAAGCAAGCGGCTTCTGACAATGGAGTGGCTTGAAGGCGCGCCGATTCGGTCATTCCTGGAGGCTCCGCTGGAGGTGCGAAACCGGATCGCCACGCTCCTGTTTCGAGCCTGGTGGGGCCCGATGGCGCGGTACGGCGTCATTCACGGGGACCCGCATCTGGGCAACTACACCTTCACCGCGAACGCGGCGGAGTTAAATCTTCTGGACTTCGGCTGTGTACGGATTTTTCCTCCGCGGTTTGTGCAAGGGGTGGTCAATCTTTACCGCGCCCTCAAAGAAGACGACATCGCCGCAGCCGCCAAGGCCTATGCGGACTGGGGCTTTGGCGCGTTAAAGCCGGAGGCCGTGGAAGCACTCACCATCTGGGCGCGCTTCATCTATGGACCAATGCTGGAGGATCGGGTTCGGACGGCGGCGGATGGGGTCTCGCCTGGCGAGTACGGCCGACGCGAGATCATCAAAGTGAAGGATGAGCTGCAACAGCACGGCCCTGTAAAGGTGCCGCGCGAGTTCGTTTTCATGGACCGGGCGGCGATCGGACTGGGGGCGGCGTTCCTGCATTTGCGGGCGGAAATCAATTTTCATCAGATCTTTGAAGAGCAGATTCAGGGGTTTGACGTAGGCCAAGTCGCCATCCGCCAAGCGGCGATTTTGGACTCCGTTGATCTTAAGCCCTCTTCGCCCTGAAGATTCTTTCGACGATTGGATCAGGCCGCTCGCTTCAAATCCAGTCCGCTCGATCCGGACCGCAGCGCTTCTCCAGCGTTTCGAGCCCCGTCGCGCCCTTTCTCGCTCCTTGGGAAAAACGGAGGCTTCGCTGCGCTAAAAGAAACGCTTTCTAAGGGCGGCGCTTCTGGGGCCAAGCGTGACTTTTTTGGCCAGCTGTTTCATGGCCAGCAGGTTGACCAGCTTCCGCGCGCCAGCAAGACCCCAAGGCTTCAGAGGGTCGATGCGCTTGGAACAAATCTCCAGATGCCGCATTCATCTTCAAGGTGGGGAACCCCAAGAGTTTCCGCCAAGGGCTTTCCAAAAGGCAGGGGCGAAGCGCCCCTTCCTTTCTCGGTCTTGACGCCTCAAGGAACGCCGCTCCGAGGGGTGCGCTTAGCCTATCTGAGGCCCATCCTTATCGAGCCGTCGAGGCGAACATCTTCGCCGTTGAAGTAGCCGTTGCGGATCATTTCAAGGGCAAGGGAAGCATATTCCGCCGCATCGCCCAAGCGTTTAGGAAATGGCACGGAGGCGGCGAGAGCGTCCTTCACATTGTCCGGCGCAGCATTCATCAAGGGCGTTGAAAAAATCCCAGGAAGGATGGTGTTGACGCGGACGCCCTCGCCGGACAAGTCGCGGGCGATCGGGAGAGTCATGCCGACCACGCCGCCTTTTGATGCAGAATAAGCAGCCTGACCCATCTGACCGTCCTCGGCGGCGACGGAGGCGGTGTTGATGATCACGCCGCGCTCGCCGTCCTTCAGGGGATCGAGGCTGAGCATGCCTGCAGCGGACTTCGCAATGCAGCGAAAAGTGCCGACCAGGTTGATCTGGATGATCATGTTGAAGGCGTCGAGCGGGAAGTGCTTGATCGCGCCTGTGGCCTTGTCTCGGCTCGCCGTTTTGACCGCGTTGCCTGTGCCCGCGCAGTTCACGAGGATTCGCTCCTGGCCATTAGCGGCCCGGGCTTTGGCGAAGCCGTCGTCGACGCTGGCGTCATCGGTGACATTGACCTTGCAAAACACCGCGCCGGTTTCGGCTGCAGCCGCGGCGCCAGTGGCCTCGTTCATATCAAAAATGGCGACCTTGACCCCCTGGGCGCGCAGCGCCTTCACCGTGGCGAGGCCCAAACCAGAAGCCCCGCCTGTGACCACGGCGGCGACTGAGGCGTTCAATTCCATCGGAGCGTTCTCCCGTTCACATTCTCGCATTGGCGCTGAGCGGGGGTTTAGAACTCCCTGCCCGGCTTGTCGACGGGGAGCCCCTCTTGTGGGAGCCTCTCTTATGGGAGCCCCTCTTATGGGAGCCTCTCTTATGGGAGACCCTGTTAGGCCGTGCTTGACCCCGCTGTCTGCGTTTGATCATCAAGACGGGATAAAGGCCGGGCGCCTCTGTCGCGAGGATCGGTATCGCCCGGGAGCAAGCCGGGGGGCTCTTCGGCCCCTGGCGGCGGAGCGGGCGGAGACGGCGGGGTTTCCGTCGGGGGCTCCCACGCCGGGGGCGGCGGAGAAGGAGGCGAAGGCGGGCGCTCCGGCGGAGGCTCCCACGCCGGGGGCGGCGGAGAAGGAGGCCAAGGCGGGCGTTCCGGCGGAGGCTCCCACGCCGGGGGCGGCGGAGAAGGAGGCGCCCATGGCGGCGGGGAAGGCGGAGAGGGCGGGCGATGCGCGGGAGGCTCGGGCGGCGGAGGAGGCGGTCTTTGTTCGCGTTCGAGCCGCTGCAGGCGCGCCACCTGTTCCCGGGCTTCCTGGAACCAGCGGCCGTGAGGGTAAAGCTCAATATAGGTTAGATAGGCTTGGATGGCGTCGGCGTAGCGGGCGCGCTCCCAAGCGCGCCGGTCCTCGCGATCCAACTGGTCCAACCGCCAACGGGCCTCCCCCGTCCAGCGTCCGTCCGGGTATGCGTTAAGGTAGCGCTCGAGATCATAAGGATTGCGCGAGAACTGGGCGTTGCGCCAGGCGCGCTCCTCGTTTCTGACATATTGGTCGAAGGCCTCGCGAGCCTGGGCGGTGTAGCGGCCGCGCGGGTAGGCGCGCAAGAATTCCTGCAAGGCGCGCCCCGTCGCACGGCCCTGCAGACGACGCCAGGCGTCGGTCTCGCCGCGGTCCAGCTGATCAAAGCGGACGCGAGCCTCAGCAGCGTGGGCGCCGTTGGGATAGCGGTTCAAGAAGAGCTCATAGGCCTCCACAGTGTCGCTGGCTTCCGCGCTCCGCCAAGCGAGAGCCTCTTCGCGGGCGAGGCGCTGGGCTTCCAGCTCGCGAAGACGAACCCGGGCGGTGGCGGCGTTGAAGCCCTCAGGATAGCGGGCGAGATATTCTTGCCAGGCCTCCTCGGCATCGAGGTTTTGGGCCGCACGGTAAGCAGCCGGTTCAGCTTCTGTCAGCACAGCCATGCGCGCGGTCGCCGCGGCGGCGTTCGGGCCTGTGGGGTGAAAGCGCAGATAGCGCTCGTATCCCGCGATCGAGTCTTCTGCGGCGGAGAGCCGCCAGTCGCGGGCCTCCTGCTCTTGCGCCGTCAAAGGCGGCGGAGGCTGCGGCAGCGGCGGGGTCGTGGCGCAGGCGCCCAAGATCACTGCGGCGACGACCGCCGACACATTTTTTCCCGCCCATGCTTTGAAAGCGCGGAGGCGATTCTTCTCAGATTGCTCGTGCTGCATTGGACTCTCGCCTCGCATAGTCTTGCGATTAACGAGGGTATAGTTTCCTCGATGAACGCAAACAGAATCAAAAAGGGTCTGTCTGATGCCGGCGATCATGGGCGTTCCTGTCTTGTCAATCGCGCTTGCCCTGCTCGGGCTCGGCTGCGCGGTCTTGTTCGGCCTCCGAGAAAAGCGGCTCGAGCCCTTATTGGCCCGAGCCAGCATCAAGGCAGGGGCGGTCGGTTCTTTGGCGGCGGCGCTGGCGATGGCGGGCGCCGGAGGGGCTCTGGTGGCGGCGCTTGTGTTCAGCGCCTTGGGAGATTTTCTTCTGGCGCTGGAGCGAAAGCTTGCCTTCGCCTTGGGAATGGCGGCCTTTTTGGCGGCGCATCTCTGCTACATCCTGGTCTTCGTAGGTCTTGAGGATGCGCCGCTGGAGCCCCTATGGCCTCGGCTCATCGTGGCGGCTTTGTTGTTTGTCGGCGGAGTGGTTTTGGTATTGTGGCTGTGGCGGGACCTGGGGCTCGACCGTCTCAGCGTGCCACTTTATGCGCTCGCGTTGATTGGAATGGCGACGACGGTGTGGTTTTCGCCCTGGGCGGCATGGCCGGCGATGATCGGCGCTCTGTTGTTCGTGTTTTCCGATGCGGTGCTGGCGGGGCAGACTTTCCGGGCGGATCCTGCCGATCTGCCGCCTGTCCTGCGGGGCCATGGACTGGTTTGGGCCAGCTATGCGGCGGCGCAGGGACTTTTGGCGACCGGGGCTCTGCTGGCCTCCTGAAAAGGCGACGGTTCAGGTCTGGGCGGCCGGCTTCACCCGGCTTTCGCGCCAGGTAATATAAAGCGTTGATCCGATGATCACGCCGGCGCCCAGGAGGCTCAAGAGGTCCGGCCCCTCCCGGAACAATAAAAGGCCCGCCAGGATCGCCAAGGGAAGCCTGACATAATCGACCAGGCCCATGAGGCTCGCCTCGCCGGTGGACAAGGCCCGAACATAACAACTCTGGGCCCCGACCCCGGTGAGACCCAGCACAGCCAGAAGCAGCCACCCCGCTGCATCCGGCGTCATCCAGCCGCCAAAGGCGAAAGGCAGGCCGACAAGGGTGGTGAACGCGTTAGTGTAAAGCACGAGCGTGAGCGTGGAGTGGTCGCGGGTGAGATTTTTCAAGGTGACGATGGCCAATGCGAAAAACAGGGCGGACACAATGGCGGCCAATTCGGGAACGCCCACGCCGCTCGCCTGCGGCCTTAGCATGAGAAGCACCCCGGCGAAGCCCACGCCGACCGCGATCCAGCGCCGCCAAGCGACCTGCTCCTTCAACAGCCAGGCGGCGAAAACCACGATGAACAGCACACGGGTGAAGGTGATGGCCTGGGCGTCGGCCAAGGGCATGTGGGCGAAGGCGTAGAAGCCAGCGAAGAAACCCAATGTGGAGTAAAGGCAGCGCCAAAATAGGGGCGCAGGGCGGGCCACTTTCAAAGACGACGGCCCCTTGCGCAGGGCGAAAGGCAGGATCGCCGCCAAGCCTGCGGCGCAGCGGGCGAACACCATTTGGCTCTCAGAATAGCCGACATCCGCCAACATCTTCAGCGAGGCCGCCATGGCCGTAAAACAAGCGGCCGAGGCGAGCATCCAAAGCGCGCCAACGGCGTTTGGGCTCAAGGGGCGGCCCGTCAACAGGGGAAAAGACATGCGCATGTGAGTGGAGATGGATAGTGCTTGGAGCCTGCGGAGCCTTGGGTCAAGTCAAGAGGTCTGAGATCTCAGGGATCCGTCCCGCGCCATGAGGGCTTCGCGCTGGCGGCCTCCTTCTGGTAGGGTCGGTAACGCGGTCCGATCTGGGGAAGGCCAAGTTGAGAGAGGGATCATGAGACGGTATGTGCTGGCGGTCGGGGCGGCCTCGATCCTTGGGTTGGCGGCGTGCGATTTCGGCGGCGACGCCCCCGAGACCCTCGCGGACGTCGCAAGCATCAGCGAAGGTCTTGCGCCTGAGGCCTTCGAAGGGGCTTTGGAGGCCGTAGGGCCGGACGGCGCGTGGCGGCTTTCGATTGCGCCGGAGGCGGGGATCGCGCTGTCGGAGCGCGACGCGGGCGTCGACACAAGGGCCGCCTACACACAGCCTGTTGGCGTAGACCAAGCCGTGGAGATCGGTTCGGCGCCGCTGACGGTGCGGATCACGCGAGGCCCCTGCTCCAACGGAATGGCTGGGGTCAATTACGACTTTACTGTCCAGGTGACGCGCGAAGGCGCGCCGCCGCTGTCGGGCTGTCTCTATCGGCCTTGGGCCTCGCAAATCGTGGCGCTGGAGCCCCAAGTCAGCGCCTGCCTTGGCGTATCCCCCGATTCAGCGCTGAGTTATCTGCGGGGCAATGACGACGGCGGGGCCTTCATGCGCGTCCGCGGATCGACGGGCGCAGAGACCGACTGCACCATGGTAGGCGGCGGAACCGCGCCGCAAACGATGCCCGCCAATCCGAGCCAGCGCTATCCGGGCGAGATGGATGTGCTGTTTTACCCCGCGCCCGGCGAGCAACCCGGGGGCGAATGCTACGCGGCGCCAGAGGTACGGGACGCCTCCGGCAGGGTCTTGGGATGGCTCGCGGACCCGAATGGCTGCTGAAACCCGACCTTCAATCGCTTTTTTGGGGCCGTCTGCGTTCGCGGAGACGGCCGCCTTTTTGGCGCTCCTTTCCGCATCCCTTAAAGGGTCAGGGCTGCAAGGCGGAAAAGCCCGGGGATAGCCCGAGACCCACGCCGAAGACCGCTCCCGTCACAACCAAGCGGCCGATTTTGGCGCGGCCCTCTGGGTCATCGCGCAAGGCCGGCTGGTCGCGAGGAGGCACATCGAGACCGCACAAAGGGCGCAGGGCCTCTAAATGGGCCTTGAGCTGGTCGAGGGGGCTTGCGAAGGGCGTCCGCGCCGCCAAAAGGTCCTGGCCCAAGATATTGAAGGGCACAGGCCCAGCTTCGCCCGTCCAATAGGCGAAAACGGCCGCGTCAAGCTGATCAAGGACGCCGGCGCGGTCCGCGACGGCGAAGCAATCGTCAAGAAAGGCGCCGATCAGGCTCAGGGCTTCCAGATAAGGGCCCAGCTCTTGGCTTTGGAGATAGTCGGCCACCGTGCCCGCCATGCCGTATCGGCCTTTGGTTTCAGGGTGGGGCTCCGCCTCCTCGAAAACAATTCCCCCCTCAGAGGCGACGGTCCGGCCCAAGGGGTAAAGCCGGCAAATGGCGGGCCGGCTTTGGCGCACCTGACAGCCCTGGCCGGGCTCAAAGAAGACGCACCATGCGTCCGGGCCGGTCTTCAAGGTCGGCCGCGAGGGATCGACATAGCGCGCCATGGTCTGTGATGTGGAGAGGCCCAAGCCTTGGGCCAGCCGCGCCACGTCATAGGGGGTCAGGATGAAGTCTTTGTCCCGACAGCAATTCCCGCATCGCCCGCAAGCGTAGGACCATGGGGTTTCAGGCTGCATCCGCCGGCCGGGCTGGGCAGGATGGGTCGGGTCGGTCATCGCCTTTCTCAGTCAAGAACGACCACGACTTTGCCTTCAGCCTTGCGGTCCATCAGCTCTCGGATGGCTTGGGCTCCTTGCTCAAAGCGAAAGCGCCTGGAGATCTGTGGCTTGATCTTGCCTGCGGCGTAGAGGTCAAACAGCTCTTTGATATTGGCCTTGTTGCCTGACGGATCGCGGGCGGTGAACGCGCCCCAGAAGACACCAATGATTTGGCAGCTCTTGAGCAGCGTCAGATTGAGCGGGATTGCGGGAATGCCAGCCGGGAAGCCGATCACAAGATAGCGACCGTCCCAGTTTATCGCGCGCAAGGCAGGTTCTGCGTAGTCGCCGCCGACCGCGTCATAGATGACGTCCGCCCCCCCGCCGCAGGTTCGCTTGAAGGCGTCCGCGAGCTCTTTTTTTTGATCCTTCGAAAGAGCGCCTTTTGGATATATCATTCCGCCGTCCGCGCCCGCCCTGATCGCAAAATCGACCTTTTCTTGGCTCGAGGCGGCGGCGATAACCCGCGCGCCCATGGCTTTGCCCAGCTCCACTGCAGCTACGCCCACTCCACCCGCAGCGCCCAGCACCAAAAGCGTCTCTCCAGGTTTGATGCAGGCCCGGTCCTTCAGCGCATAATGGCTGGTGCCATAGGTCATCAAAAAGGCGCTGGCCTCGTCAAAAGGCATCGCATCGGGGATCGGGGTAACGCGGGTTTCATTGACAAGGGCCTCCTCGGCCATGCCGCCCCAGCCGGTGGAGCCGATCACCCGGTCGCCGATCTTCACGGTCGTCACTCTGGCGCCGACCGCCTTCACGACGCCCGCCACTTCGCCGCCGGGGGCGAAGGGACGGTCAGGTTTGAACTGATACATGTCCTGGATGATCAAGACATCGGGGTAGTTCACCCCCACCGCCTTGACTGCGATGACGACGTCATCGGGGCCCGGTTCGGGGCTTGGCAGATTTTCCAACACCAGGGTTTCAGGCAGACCGGGGGCTTTGCTGACCAGGGCTTTCATGGACCGTCCTTCGGCGTTGAACACTTGCGTCGTGGTAGCGTGGGGCGCTTTAGAAAGAAAGCGACCAGCGAGAGGATGAACAATGGCGCAATGGGCTCTGGCCATGCACGGGGGCGCAGGCCCCACCCGCAAAAAGACTTACGACGCCGAAGAAGCCCACATGGCGGAGCTCCTGGCCCAAGGGGCGGCGATGCTCGCAGGGGGCGCGCCAGCGCTGGACGTGGTCCAAACCATGGTGACCGCGCTGGAGGAAAGCGGGCTGCATGTGGCGGGGCGCGGGGCCTCTCCCAACGCGGATGGGATTTTTGAGCTCGACGCCTCGATCATGGACGGACCGACGCGAAAGGCCGGTGCGGTCGCGGCGCTTGTGGGGCTGCGGTCCCCTATCGCGGCCGCGCGGGCGGTGATGGACAAGACCCCGCATGTCCTGCTCGCAGGGGCGGGCGCGGCCGCCTTCGCCAGGGCGCAGGGCTTGGCGGAGGTGGATGATCCACCAGCGTACTACACGCCAGCAGCGACGCGGCCGGCGGCGCCCGGAGAGCTTGCGCATGGTACGGTGGGCGCGGTGGCTTGCGACCGAGAGGGGCGGTTGGCTGCGGCGACCTCCACGGGGGGCCTTTTGCGCAAAACGCCAGGCCGGGTCGGCGACGTCCCTTTGATCGGCGCGGGGACCTGGGCTGACGGTCGCGTCGCTGTCAGCTGCACTGGTCAAGGGGAGTATTTCATCCGCGCGAATGTGGCGGCGGACGTTTCAGCGCGCATGCACTACGCGCGGCAATCGCTCCACGCGGCGGCTGCGGGCGCTCTGGCGGATATGGAGCGCCTCGGGGGCGATGGGGGGCTGATCGCGGTCTCGGCGGAAGGCGAGGCGACGACGCCCTATGTCAGCGAAGGCATGAAACGAGCCATCGCCACGCAGGGCGGCCTGCGCGAGGTTAAGACTTTTCGATGAGGCCAAGTTTTCTGGAAGCTGCGGAGCTGGCGCGGGTCGCGGCGGCGCTACAGACGACAGCACGGCCAGAAAAGTGGCGACGCCAGACGATCCAGGCGACCGAGCGGCTGCGGCCCAGCATGCTGATTTCGGCCCCAGAGGCGGCAGGCCTGCGGGCGGCTTGGGCGTTGGCGCAGGTCAGCAGATTCGCGCCGCTGGCGGGGCTGGGTTGGAGCCCGTCAGGACGGCATTGGGCGCGGCCTTTAGGTCCCGGGGCGCGCCTGCGCTTTGAGGTGCGTGAGCTGGAGACCGGAATGGGCGGCGGTCTGCCGGGACTCTTGATGCAAGCCATGTCTCGTCCGCCAACGACGCCGGCCCTGATTCTATTCCTGAGCGCCGGCTGGGGGGCGGGGACCTTGGCCAGAGCGGGGCGCGACCACCGCGTTCGGGGCCGCGCGGCGCAGTGGCGGCGATGCTATTTGCTCGCAGACGCCACGTGTCTTGCGCTGCACCCCAAGACGCGGCTTCCGACCAAGGCTTGCTCCTTGGATCGGCAAGAGGGCCGCGGCGCGCTCCCTGCGGCCACATCGAGCGCCAGGATCGGTCCGAAACAATCCGCGCCTGCGCCTTAGCCTCCGCCGCAATCTTGACGAGGAAAGGCGACCGCCGCTTCGGGATCCCCCTATCGACCGCCAGGACCCGGAGAGGGCGCTATAAGAGAGACGTTTGCGAGGCCCTTGCTTGTTCAGTATATGCCGAGAATGCGAGGCTATTTCGGCATCGGAGCGGAGGGGATCTCCAAACCCATGAATTTGGGCGCTTTGATGCGCACAGCCCACGCGTTTGGCGCCAGCTTCTTTTTCACCGTCGACGCCCATCCCAAAGTGCGGGAGGCCTATCGATCGGACACTTCGCGGTCGTTTGAGCACTTGCCTTACTATCATTTCGCCAGCGTGGAGAACCTCTTGCTGCCCAAGGGCTGTTTGCTTGTGGGGGTGGAGCTCACTGATGATGCGGTGGCGTTGCCCGTCTTCCGCCACCCGCCGGCGGCGGCCTATGTCTTGGGCCGAGAACTCGGCTCGCTCAGCAAAGAAATGCAGGCGCACTGCGCTTATATCGTGAAGATCCCGACAAAATTCTGCCTGAACGTGGGCTTGGCGGGAGCGCTTGTGATGTATGATCGCGCGATTGCGATGGGGGGCTATCCGGCGCGGCCATTGATGCCTGGGGGTCCCCCGCCGCCCTTGACCGATAAGCCCAGACGGCGCGGAGAGGCCTCCTCCTGATTGTCGCTGTGGGGTCGGGTCAGCCTGGGGCGGACCTGCTTGCGCGGCTTCGTCACGTTTGGTCGGCTTCGCATTCGATCGGCTGGGACCGCCATGGCGTATCGTCCGCCGTGTTTGTGTTGCAGCCTGCGCCTCTGGCGCGCATTTTGAGCGAGGCTTTGGTTTTGCTGGACGATTATGACCCCCTGTCGATCCCCTTGCGCTTGGCTTTCCGCCATCGAACGCAGACGGCCCCGGGCCGCGGCTTTTTTGGCTCTCTTCGCATGGGCCTGCGCTTCGCCGCCGGCGACGGCGCCGCCGCAGTCGACGATTTTGGAGACGCACAGCTATTCTGCGCGCGGGAACGAGCCTTTCTGGCGGCTCGACCTGAGCGATCGGGGAGTGAGGTTCGCCACACCGGAACGCCAGGTGAGCTCGGAAGAGCCCGCCGTCAGAGCGTCGGCGTCTGCAGCGCCCAGCTGGCGCGGCTTCAGCGTCCAGATCGCAGGGGAGAACCTCGTCGTCGATATCGAACCCTTGATCTGCCGGGACAGCATGAGCGGACAATTTTATCCCGAAACCGTCTCCGTGACGTTTGACGGCGCGAGCCTCTCGGGTTGCGGCGGCGCGCCTATGGATCTGCTCGTGGGCAGCTGGCGGCTTGAAGCGATCGGCGCAGTGACGGGGTCGCCGGGGCCGCAGGGCGCTTTTCTCACGATCGACGCAGATGGGCGGTTGTCGGGATCAACAGGCTGTAATCGCATGTTTGGTCAGCTGATGGCGACGGGCGAGGGAATCGCAATTACCGGCCTCGGCACGACCAGGATGGCATGCCTTGATCCGGCCCTGGCTCTGCAAGAGAGACGCGTTACCCAAGGCTTGGCTGGGGCCACCGCGTTTTCCATAGATTTTCAAGGCCGGCTTTTATTGCCCCATGACGCAAGCGATCCTCTGCGATGGGTGCGG
>JAGWZH010000233.1 GCA_018971945.1 Alphaproteobacteria bacterium
GCCCCCGACAGGCCCGAGAGTAAGGGCTTCTCTCAGATCCGCTTTCAGCGTCAGCCCCCGCCCCGGTCCTGGGCGCGGGCGTGGGCGGCAAAAATCTGCTTCTTCATCTGTTTGCGCACCGAGCCCGGCGCCCAGCGCGCCCAGAAAGCGAGCTTTTCTGCGGTCTTGCCGATAAGGGTGTGGACTTTGTCGCCTTGTGTCGCTTCCCAGGCTAGGCGAGCCACCGTCTCAACCGGCGTGAACTCAAGCCCCGCATCGACCACGCTATCTCGAGCGCTGCGGTTGGAGCCCGCCACCCCGATCGTGAGCAGCGGGGTGTCGATAAAACCCGGCATGATCGACCGCACGCGAACGCCATAAGGCTCGAATTCGATATCAAGGGCCTCGGTAAGGCCGCGGACGGCGAACTTGGTCGCGGAATAAACGCTCAGCCCGGCAGAGCCGTAAAGCCCCGACGCCGAGCCGGTATTGAGGATCACTGATCCCGGGTTTTGCTTAAGATAAGGCAGGGCGGCGCGGCAGCCGTTCACCACGCCCCGGAAATTGACGTCGATCAAGAGATCGTCGTCGCTCCCAGAAAGGCTTTCGAACGGCCCGCCCCGCGCCACGCCTGCATTATTGGCGAGCGCGTTGAGCCTGCCCCCTGCGGCCTCCACAAAGGCCGCAAGTTGAAGGTCCCAGGCCTCCCGGCTGCGCACATCAAGCCGATAAGACGCACTTCGGCCGACGCCGAGCAGCGCTGCGGTCTCCGCAAGCCCCGCTTCGTTCAGGTCCGCCAAACCCAAAAACCAGCCCCGAGAAGCGAACTCCTGCGCGATCGCTCGACCGATGCCGGAGGCCGCCCCTGTCACGAAGATGGCGGGCGCGCCTGACATCAGTGCGCTCCGTCTTCGCCCTCGAACTGGCTTTGCAGGTAATTCTGCAAGCCGATCTGGGCGAGGACGCCCAGCTGGGTCTCCAAGAAATCAATGTGCTCTTCGGTGTCCTCAAGGATCTGCGCCAAAAGATCCCGGCTGACATAATCGAGCTTCTTTTCGCAGAGCGTGACGCTCGCCACCAGCGTCTCCCGCCCGCGGATCTCCGCGGCGAGGTCCGCCGCCAAGCGTTCCTCCACCGTTTCCCCGATGGCGAGCTTGTGCAAGTCCTGAAGGTTTGGAAACCCTTCCAGCAGAAGCAGCCGCTTGATCACCGCGTCGGCATGCTTCATTTCGCCGACCGATTCCTGATAGGTCTTCCGACCAAGCTTGCCGTAGCCCTCGCTTTGATAGAGGCGGGCGTGCAAAAAATACTGGTTGATCGAGGTCAGTTCATTCGTGAGCACGGCGTTTAGCGCCTTGATCACATCCTTGTCGCCTTTCATGAGCCTGTTCCTTCCGCCCAAGCGCTTCCCGCACCAAACGCGCCGACGCTGTTGATCCGCAGGAGTTCATCTGTGGTTCGCCCTGGAGATTCAAGGCCTTGTTAAGAACGCGAAGCGATAGCGCGAAAAAACCGTCGCGCCTTATTG
>JAGWZH010000116.1 GCA_018971945.1 Alphaproteobacteria bacterium
GTGCAAATGGGACTCATTTACGTCAATCCCCAGGGCCCGAATGGAAATCCTGACCCTGTGGCCTCCGGGCGCGATGTGCGGGAAACCTTCGCCCGCATGGCCATGAACGATGAAGAAACCGTGGCGCTGGTCGCTGGCGGCCACACGTTCGGAAAAGCCCATGGCGCGGGACCTGATACAAATGTGGGCCCAGAACCTGAAGGCGCGCCTCTTGAGGCCATGGGCCTGGGCTGGCTTTCCAGCTACGGCTCCGGCAAAGCAGGCGACGCCATCACCTCAGGCATCGAAGGCGCGTGGAAACCCAACCCCACCAAGTGGGACATGGGCTATTTCGACGTGCTGTTCGGTTATGAATGGGAGCTCGAAAAGAGCCCTGCGGGCGCTCATCAGTGGCGGGCCAAGGATGTTCGCCCAGAACACATGGTGGTGGATGCCCACGACCCATCCAAGCGCCATCGGCCCATGATGACCACCGCCGACCTCTCTTTGCGGTTTGATCCGATCTATGAGCCGATCTCCCGTCGCTTCCATCAAAACCCAGACCAGTTCGCCGACGCCTTCGCCCGAGCCTGGTTCAAGCTGACCCACCGGGACATGGGCCCCAAGGCCCGCTATCTGGGATCCCTCGTGCCCAAAGAGGATCTGATTTGGCAGGACCCGATCCCCGCTGTCGATCATGCTCTGATCGACGCCGCTGATATTGCGGCTCTGAAAACGGAGATCCTGGCGTCAGGTCTGCCGCTGCGCCAGCTGATCGGCGCGGCCTGGGCGTCCGCATCGACCTTCCGCGGCTCCGACAAACGCGGCGGCGCCAATGGCGCTCGCGTTCGCTTGTCTCCGCAAAAGGACTGGGAAGCCAACGACCCGGCGCATTTGGCGCAGACCCTGGCCGCCCTTACAGCGATCCAAGGCCGCTTCAACGCGGGGGCGACCGGCGGCAAGAAAGTCTCGCTGGCCGATCTGATCGTTCTCGCCGGCGGCGCCGGCGTGGAAGAAGCCGCCCGGCGCGCCGGTCACACGGTCACCGTGCCGTTCACCCCGGGACGGATGGACGCCAGCGAAGCGCAAACCGACGCCCACTCGTTTGCGCCCCTCGAGCCTCGGGCCGACGGGTTCCGCAACTATGCGGCCCCCGGCTATGCGGCGACCGCTGAGGAACATCTGCTCGACCGCGCCCAGCTCCTGACCCTGACGGGGCCGGAGATGACGGCGCTTGTCGGCGGCCTGCGGGTCTTGAACGCGAACACCGGCGGCGCGGCGCACGGGGTCTTCACCCAGCGGCCTGAAACCCTGACCAATGATTTCTTCGTCAATCTGTTGGATATGGGCACACAATGGACCCCCAGCGGTGAAGGGACTTATGAGGGCCGCGACCGCAAGACTGGGGCTCCCAAATGGACCGCCACCCGCGTGGACCTGGTCTTCGGCTCGAACTCCCAACTCCGCGCTTTGGCCGAGGTCTACGCCACCACAGACGGCATGAAGCGCTTCGTCGCGGACTTCGTCGCCGCATGGGCCAAAGTAATGAACCTGGACCGGTATGAGCTGCCCCGCCGGAGCGTCTAGAGCCAGGCGTGATTAAAATCGCCTGACAGCGACGACTGAAGCGCCGCCCTGATCGCCTCCTTCGGGAAAGCGGTCAGGGCGTCTGCTTTTTTGGGCAGGCGCTTGACGATGAACGGCGCTAAACGAGACGGCATGACCCTAAGCGCGCTCATGTCTTCATGCCGCAGCCTGACGCCGGGCCTTGTGATCGCAGGGCTGGTGGCTCTGGCTGCGCGCTGGCTGAGCGAGCATTATACCGCGCCCGTCATGCTGTTCGCCCTGCTTTTGGGGATCGCTGTCAACTTCGCCCGCGAGGACCCCCGCTGCAGACCAGGGCTCGACTTCGCCTCCCGCACAGTGCTGCGCCTCGGCGTGGCGCTCTTGGGCATGCGGATCACAGTCGATCAGATCGCGGGTCTGGGCGCAGGCGTCGTCGCGCTGACCACAATCGCTGTGGCGCTGACGATTGCTGTCGGCTTCGCGCTCGCCAAGGCGGTCAAACTCGAAGGCAAGCTTGGCGTGCTCATGGGCGGCGCCACCGCCATCTGCGGCGCCTCCGCAGCGCTGGCCATTGCTGCGGTCTTGCCCAAAGGCCCCACCCACGAGCGCGACGCCATCCTCACTGTCGTCTGCGTCACAACCCTGTCCACCATCGCCATGGTGACTTATCCGCTTCTGGCCGCAGCCTTGGGCTTGGACGACGTCACCGCCGGCGTTTTCTTCGGCGCGACGATCCACGACGTCGCGCAGGTCGTGGGCGCGGGCGGCCTTGTGAGCCCAGCAGCCCAAGACAGCGCCACAATCATGAAACTCTTCCGCGTGGCTTTGCTTCTGCCGGCGGTTCTGGTCATCAGCTTCATGTTCCGGAGGGCGCGCGGCGAGAGCGACGGGGCCTCAAAGCCCCCGCTTCTGCCCTGGTTTCTGATCGCCTTCGCCGCCCTTGTCGCGGTCAATTCCGCAGCCCTCACGCCCCCCGCCGCGACGCACTTTCTCCAGGCCGCCTCCACCTGGTGCCTCGTCATAGCCATCGCCGCCTTGGGCGCAAAAACAGCCTTGGGCGAACTCGTCCAAGTCGGCTGGCGCCCCATCGCGGTGGTAACCGGCGCGACAGGCTTTGTCGCCTTGTTCGTACTTGCGGGCCTGGGGGCGATGCGTCTGTGGAGCTGATCAGCGCGCCCGCCAAACCGAGACCCCCGCCGGCGGCGTCACTCTTCCGCCCAGAACGAACATCGCCTGCGCCGTCTCCGGCGCAATCGTCCCCAGATCGCAGGGCTCGGCCGAATAATTGAACGCAAACCACAGCGTTCCGCTGCGCCGCAGGCGCAGGCCCTCAGGCAGCCGCCGCGTCTCGATCCCTGCCTCCGCGCACGCGCGCTCCAACACGCGGTTCAACAGCGCCGCATCAGGCCAACCACCCACATAATGCGCTCTGCCCGACCGCACCCAGACAGGCGCGCCAGCCGTCGTGGCTGCGAGCGTCTCCGCCTCGCCCGTCACATGCTCAAGCCACCGTTCGATGGCGCCGCCCCCTTCCACGGATTCCGAATGACCCGGTCGGAGACTTTCCACCCGCGGAATCAGAATGGGCAAAAGGCCTTTCAACGCGCCCGGCGCAAGGCCCTCTGGAATTTGATAATCTTCCGTCTTCGAGCCGGATCGCGGGCCGAAAACGAGAATGGCGCCGCTTTCCAAGAGCCGCTTCGCCAGATTTTGTCCTATGATGGGAAGACTGGGGGCGAGAATGATCCGGTACGCGCTCAAATCCTGACGCGCATCGACAAGATCGACATTCAGACCGAGGCCCCGCAACGCGCTATGCCAAGCCATCAGAAGCTCCAGTGCATCGAATGACGCACCTTGCTTCTGAATATCCAACGACCAGACGGCCTCATAGCTGAAGACAATCGCTGCTTCAGCCTTTGAGCAACCCATCAAGGGCGCGAGCGCCGCCATCTCTTGAGCGACTTGGGCCGCCTCCGCGGCGCCGACATCTGCGATGCTGTCAGGCCGCAACAGGCCGGCATGGTTCTGCTCCTGTCCAAAAGGCGCCTGCCGCCAGCGGAAATAGGACACGACCTCCGCCCCGTGCGCGAAGGCCTCCCATGTCCATAACCGGACCATGCCTCTGAGCGGCGCAGGATTGTAAGGCGCCCAATTCACCGGACCCGGCTGCTGCTCCATGACCTGCCAGCGGCCCCGACCAACGGCCCGATAGAGGTCATGATGGAAGGCGGCCTGATCGGGATGACCCTGACGGAGAAACCGCATCTTGACCGCCGACGGCCAGGGCCCCTGTTCGAGAAAACCCAACGGATAGCTGTCCCAAGTCGCCGCATCCAGATCCTGCGCCAGGTCGAAATGGTCAAAAGCGGTAAAATGGCCCATGAAATTATGATAAATGTCCCGACCCGGTGAGTGCGCCCGCAGAATCTGCGTCTGCAAGCGATTGAAGGCGACGACCTGGTCGGAGCAAAATCTCTGAAAATCGAGCCGATGCGCGGGGTTCGCCTCGGTCACGCTCAAATGGGGGAGATCGACCTCCTCGAAGCTGCGATACTCTTGGCTCCAGAACACGCAGCCCCAGGCGCGATTAAGAGCCTCAGGGCTCTGATATTTCTGCATAAGCCATTCTCTAAAAGCCCTGAGGGCGTTATTGGAATAGCTCTCCACGGTGTCATGGCAGCCATATTCATTGTCGGTTTGCCATGCCACGACCGAGGCGTTCTGTCCGTATCTTTTCGCGAGCGCGGACACGATCCGCACGCTTTCTTGGCGATAGGTTTCGCTTGAAAAGCAATAATGTCGCCGAGATCCGAATTTGCGAGGCCTCCCCGCTCTGTCCACCGCCATGATATCCGGATAAAGATCGATCAGCCATTTCGGAGGCGTCGCGGTCGGCGTGCCCAAAACGACTTCGAGACCTTCAGATCCAAGCGCCTCAATAGCCTCGTCGAGCCAGTCGAACTCATATCGGCCCGGCTCCGGTTCAAGCCGAGACCAGGAGAACTCGCCAATCCGAACACGGCTCAGGCCGATCTCCGCCATCCGTCGTGCGTCTTCGCGCCAAAACGACTGTGGCCAATGCTCAGGATAATAGCAGACGCCAAGCTTCATGAGCTATGTTCCTCCACCGCTTTGAGATGCACAAGCCATGCGGTTTCCGGATGAATAAGAGGCAGACGCATCCCGACCTGCATCAGAAGGGCGCCGCTCGCCTCGACTGATGCCCGCCATGCGCCCGCATCAGGTAGAAACCGCCATGCCGGATCGGGCCACGGACGGATCAGCGAGATCCGATATCTCCGAGAGGGGTCAAGACCAGAAAGCCTCAAGGGCGGCGAGACCAGAGCCTTCGCCTGATCCCTTCGCGCCGCCAAAACGAGGGACTCCGCACCATCCCAGGCCGTGCATTGCCACAAAGTGACCCCAGGATCGTCGCCCTTGCTGCTCAAAAACCGCCCGCCATGGATAAGGGTCCTGTGGGCCTTGTAAAGGGCGATGTGCGAAGCGAGAATTTCCTTTTCGGTAGCGCCCAAAAGGCCTGGATCCGCCTCGATCCCCATATGGGCGAACATCGCGATCCGCGCCCGAAACGCCATCGAGACCTTCCGTCCCGTGATCGGATTCGGGCTCGCCCCCACATGCGAGCCGAGTCGATTGAGTGGCAAAAACAGCGACGCTGAGGACTGGATGGCTAGCCGCTCCACGGCGTCGGTATTGTCGCTCGCCCAGAAGCGGGCGCAGCGCTGCATCAAGCCGAAGTCAACGCGTCCGCCGCCGCTCGCGCAGCTCTCTATCTCCACGTTTGGATGCGCCGCGCGCAATCGATCCAGGAGATGAAGGAAACCGATGGTCTGGCGTCGGGGAGAGGAGCAAGGGAAGAGATCGCGATTATGGTCCCATTTGAGATAGGCGATCTTATTGTCGCGCAAGAGCTGATCAAGCACATCGAAAAGATGCTCCACCACCTCCTGGCGGCTGAGATCCAGAACCAGTTGCCCTCGCTGCGTTGGCGCAGTCCCATTGGGCGGCGCCAGAACCCAGTCTGGATGCGTCCTGTAAAGAACGCTGTCTGGGTTCGTCATTTCAGGCTCCACCCAGAGCCCAAAATCCATTCCAAGACTTTCCACGTGCGCGATCAAAGGGGAAAGACCATCAGGAAAACGCTCCAGATCCGGAATCCAGTCGCCGAGCCCGGATCGATCGCTGAAGCGATTGGCGAACCAGCCGTCATCAAGAACAAACCGCTCCGCTCCCAGCGCAGCGGCCTCCATCGCCAACGTCTTCAAACGCTCGATATCGAAATCGAAATAGACCGCCTCCCAGGAATTGAAATGCACCCGCCGCGGTCCCGACAAGGGGGCGCCGACAGACGCTGCAAGCCGATGAAACGCCTGCCTTAAGCCATTGCGCCCCGCACCGGTCGCCACGAGCGCCGCAGCTGGCGCATCATAGCCTTCCCCGGGGGCCACGCTTAACTCCCCTGCCTCCAGCCGTTCGCCGATCTGAATTTGCCCCTCGCCGAAGCCCAAGCGCTCGACGAGACTGAAGCTGTTACCGCTCCAGGCGAGATGCAGCGCCAGAGCATCTCCGCCAAAATCAGATAGACCCTCCCCTCCAAGGACAAGAAAGGCGGCGTTTTCAAAACCGGGCCGGCCGCCACGACTGGCGACTTCGTGCGAACCGTCAGGGATTGGAAGGGCGCGTTGAGAGAATTCCCCGGCCCAGCGGCCTGAGAATGTCAGCCGCTGAGCAGCCCAGGCCGGCAATGGAAGGCAGACGACGGCGAGACGCGCGACCCCGATCGTCCGAACACCAATATTATCAAGCCGTGTCTTGATAAGAAAACTGCCCTCAAAAGCGCGCCAAGTCTGTGTCAGGCGAACCCCCGCCTGCAAATCCTCCAGAACAAAGACCTGTCCGCCGGCGTCTTCGCGCACGGCGGCCAGCTCAAACCGCACGAGCGCGCCGTCCGCCAAAACGATCCCTGGCGTCCCCTGAAATCCCTCCCCCGCCGCAGGGCACAAGGACACTCTCGGCGGAGCGTCAGCTGTCGACGGCCGTGGTCCCTCCTCCAAAAGAACCGTCAAATCCTCAAGCTTCGCCTCCGCCGGCAGTCGCGGTCCAAGGAAAGCGACCGCGGCCTGCCGAGGGAGACGGAGATCAAACACGACCGTCGCCTCACCCGCATCGATCCGCATAAAATCCATGCCTCAGGCCTCTCTTTGTGCAGCGCGCGTTCCGTTCAGCCGCAACCGGGGCGCCTTGGCAAGCGGCTTGGCAGCCCGCCCCCTTCCGCGCTAGGTCTTAGCTCCCTATCCGAAGGCGGCATGCTCAAGGACGCGCCCATTGGACGCCCGCACCCTCCGCGATGAGTTCTTGGCCCGCTTTGGCCGATCCCCTCGGGTGTTTCGCGCCCCTGGTCGGGTGAACCTGATCGGCGAGCACACCGACTATAGCGGCGGCTTTGCGATGCCATGCGCAATCGACAAGGCTTGCCTCGCCGCCGCAGCGCGGAATGGGACGGACGCGCTGCGCATTGCATCGGTCGAGATGGAAGAGACGATCGAACGGCCATTGGCCAGATTTCAGGCGCAAGGCCACTGGAGCGACTATGTCGCCGGCGCGGCGGCGGCGCTTCAGGAAGCGGGCGTCGAGGTCCCCGGCGCAGATCTAATCATCTGGTCAGACGTGCCTCTTGGGGCCGGGGTCTCCTCCTCCGCGGCCTTGGGGGTGGCCGTAACCTTGGCCTTGGCGGGAATAGCGGGCGCAGACCAGACCCGAGAGCAAACCGCCCGCATCGCCTGGCGCGCCGAGACGGGTTTTGTCGGCGCGCCCTGCGGCCCCCTGGACCAATTCGCTTCCGTCTTCGGGGCGCCAGGCTCGGCCCTTGTTCTCGATTGCCGGAGCCTCAGAGCGGAGCTTGCGCCCTTTCCGACCGCCGTGACATTGCTGGTCGTCGAAAGCGGGATCCATCACGCCGTCCGCGAAGGGGGCTATCCTGCTCGTCGCGCCGACTGCGAGGCCGCAGCGGCCTCGCTCGGGATCGCGCTTTTGCGAGAGGCGAGCCTTGCCGATCTCCACCTTCTGCCGCCGCGCCTGCAGCGCAGGGCCCGCCACGTGCTCAGCGAAAACGCGAGAGTATTGGCGGCCGCCGAAGCCCTGAAACAGGCTGACGCCGCAAGCTTCGGCGCTCTGATGAACGCCGCCCATGCGAGCCTTCGCGACGATTTTGAAGCGACATGCCCCGAGACCGACGCCTTGGCGGCGATCGCCGCCTCGACACCTGGTGTGTTTGGCGCGCGCCAGATGGGCGGCGGGTTTGGAGGCTGCGTCCTGGCGCTGGCTGAAACCGACAAGGCCGAGGCCGCCGCCGCCGCGATCCTTGCGCGTTATTCCCACCCGAGCGGCAGCCCCGCGCCTTGGTTTTTGTGCCGCCCCGCAGGCGGCGCGGCGGAGGTCGTCCTTTGAGCCGCCCCGATTGGGTCCACCGCCGCCGCAATATCCTGACCGGAGAATGGGTGCTTGTCTCGCCCCACCGGCTTGACAGGCCCTGGCAAGGGGAACGTCAGCCGCCCGCGCCGCCGCCTCCGGCCCACGACCCACAATGCTATCTCTGTCCAGGGGCCGCGCGCGCCGGCGGCGCGGTCAATCCTGTCTATGATGGCGTTTTCGCCTTCGACAACGACTACCCCGCTCTTTTGGCGGAAGGCCACGCCCAGACCGGGACAGCCCTAAGAGCCCGAACGCCTCTCGCCCGGGGCCTCTTGGAAGCGGCCCCTGAAACGGGAGTTTGCCGGGTTCTCTGCTATGCGCCCGAACACCATCTGACCTTGGGCCAGCTGCCGCAGGAGCGCATCCGCAGCGTCATCGATCTGTGGGCCGACCAATACGCCGAGCTGGCCGAACGCCCTGAGATCGAGGCGGTGACGATCTTTGAAAACCGCGGCGCGATGATGGGCGCGAGCAATCCCCATCCGCATGGCCAGATCTGGGCCACGAGCAGCATTCCCGCAGGCCTGGCGGTCATCGATGCGAACCAGAGGGCCTACTTCGCCGAGCACGGCCGCCCATTGCTGATGGATTACCTCGCCCAGGAGCTGGAAGAGAGCGAACGGATTGTCGCCAGCAACGCGCATGCCGTCGCGCTCGTGCCCTTCTGGGCCGTCTGGCCCTACGAGACCATGATCCTGCCGCGGCGGCCGGCAGCCGCCCTGCCGGACACCTCGTGGCCCGAAAGGGATGGTCTCGCAGCCCTCCTCAAGACGGTTCTGACCGGCTATGATCGGGCCTTCGACATGAGCGCTCCTTATTCAATGGGCTGGATTCAGCGACCCGCCAAGGCCGGGCCCAGCCCACATTTCGTGGCGCATTTGTCGATCTGCCCGCCCATGGTCAGGCCTCCTTCGGTACGCAAATTCATGGTGGGCTTTGAGATGTTCGGCATGCCTCAGCGGGATCTGACCGCCGAGAGCGCCGCCGCCCGCCTGCGCGCCGCCCTTCCCCAAACCTGAACGGCGCAGTTGCCGAACCTCTCGATTGCCGAAATGGTGTGCCAAAGACACGGCGGCCCAAAACCACGAATAGGGACCGCCGAATAGGGACCGCCGAATAGGGACCGCCGAATAGGGACCGCCAGAGAGGCCGCAGACCAGTCCGGGATCGGGCGGAAAAGAGAACAGGGGGGGGACGCCACGCCATGACGGACGCGATGATTCAGGGGGCGGTCTTTGTCCTTGTCACAGCCTTTGTCGGCGCATTGACATGGTGGCTTTGCCGCAAACCCCCAGTCAAAACAGGCGACGGCGGCAGGGACTACTTCCTTGCGGGCGGAGGTCTCTCCTGGATCTACATCGCCGGCTCCATCACGCTGACCAACCTCTCCACCGATCAACTGGTTGGAATGAACGGCAATCAAATGCTGCTCCTCGCCTGGTGGGAA
>JAGWZH010000117.1 GCA_018971945.1 Alphaproteobacteria bacterium
CAACCAGGCCACGTTCGAGATTGAGAGCTCAGCCGACACGATGAGCCTGATCGGCGATGCGGTGCGCGCCGGCCAGCGCCAGGCTGGCCGAAGTCCATCTCGGAATCCCGGTCGTCATGCCATCGCGGTGGACGATGTCCATGTCGGAATCGCTGGCCGACACCCATCCCGGAATCGCTGGCCGAAGTGCTCCGGAATCCGCATCTTGACCGTTCGGAACGACGGCAGCGGGGCGACTGCCCCGCTTGAAGTCTGCGCCTCGACGAACGCCCCGCCGAAGACGGCATGCTCAGGGTGAGTTAGGCTGGGATGGTCGTTCTCTACGTCGCGGTGTCCGCGAGAGCGGGCCGGCGACCGGCGAAGGCGAGGTCGGCGCCAGGGATGATCTGATACGCGACAGCCCGAACGTCGCGTGTTTGCCGCCCGCGGACGGGGCGCAGCGCTGCAGGTCAATCTGAATGATTAGGCTGCGTACGACATAAGGCCCACCCGCGTGGGGGACGGTGAGGTTTCGGCGAAAACCTGTTTCCAACCTTCCGTGGCTCCTCGCCGCTGGCGGCAAACGCCCGAGAAGGACGAGGCTGCATGAACGGGTGCGACTGACAGCTTTGATCCGGCGGACACCCGCCGCGCCGGGAGCGAATGTCAGGCCAGATCGCAGTTCTACCCAAGGGCGGGAGACCGGACATGCCGCTTAATATGCGTAGGGAAAGCGGTTGTTTCTCAGAGGTTGGCCAGCATTTCCTCGATCTGGCCAAGGCGTTCCTTTCCGAAGAACATTTCTTCGCCGATGTAGAAGGTCGGAATGCCGAAGGTCCCGCGCCCGACAGCCCGTTCGGTGTTGTCAATCAGAGCCTGCTTGATCGTCGGGTCCTGCGTCCGCGCCAAGAGGGCGTCGGCGTCGAAGCCCGCAACGGTCAAAACGGCCTCAACCGCTGCAGCGTCAGCGACATCCAACTCCTCTTCCCAGATCGCAGGCATCAGCGCCTCAATGAACCGGATCTCGTCATCGCCGTCCAGTGACGCCAGCATCCGCAGCAGGTTCAAGGAGTTGAATGGGAACCTGGGATTCATCCTGAAGCGGACGAGGTTGTGTTTCGCAATGAAGCGCTGAATTTCCAGCAGCGCGTATTCATTCTTGCCCTTCACGCCCGCATCCCGGATGGCGGGTGGCGCATTGCCCGTCAGCTTGTGCATTCCCCCGAGAAATACCGGTGTGATCGTCAGCTGCGCGCCCTGGCGGGCGGCGAGCTCGCGAAGCGGCCACCATGCCAGATAGGCGTTGGGACTGACGAAATCGAAGATCACTTCCAGGATCTTAGTCATGCGCATTCTCCTGTCTGCTCGCGGCCGCCAGCGGGCGCCGAAAGGCGGCGGCCAGGTCCGCGCCCGCCAGCGAGAGCCCAAAGGAGGCTATTTCAGGTCGGGGCGGAGGGCGTTGTTCCACCAGGCGAGGTCCGAATGGGCGCGCAGGTCCAGCTCAAACGTCCAGGCAGAGCGATGCTGGTGCGCCAGATGAAAGTAGGTGTTGGCCGCCTCGCTGGGCAGGATGAGACCGTCGTGCTCCATGCCCTTGGTCTCGCGCAGCGCCTGGAAGCGCTCGGGCCCGAGAAGTTTGCCAAGCGTGTCCGGCGCATCCACAGCGCCGTCGACGATGATGTGCGCCACGTGGATGCCCTTGCTGGCATACTGAGCATTGAGCGACTGGCACAGCATGCGTCGCCCGCCGATGGCCGCGGCATGCGCGTGCTGGCCTGCATTGCCGCGCATCGCGGCGGTGGCCGATGTGACCAGGATGACGCCCTTCCCGCGTTCCTCCATGTAGGGGATCAGCACCCGCGCCAGGCGGAAAAGGCCCAGGGTCGCCAAGCGCCAGCACATCTCAAAGGCCTTCAGTGAGGTGCTCGCCAGGCCCCGATCGCCAATCTGCGCGCCCAGGTTGAACACCGCGACCGCAATCGGGCCGACCTGGGCTTCGATGTCGGTCACCAGGCGTTCGATGCTGTCTTCCTCGACCGCGTTGATCATGTAGCCACTGGCCGAGCCGCCCTCGGCCTCAATCTCCGAGACCAACCTGTCCAGGCCAGCCTTGTCGCTGCGGCGTGCGAGACAGGCGTGATAGCCGTCGCGGGCAAAGCGCTTCGCCACGTTGCCACCGATCCCCGCGCCAGCGCCGAGAACCAGGCAGACGGGCTTGGTCATGATCCTGTCGCTCCCCTGCACGGCGGAAGCCGCCGAAACTGTCAGTTTGAACTGATTGCTCCCCAATGCAAGCATGCCAAGGCCCTTCGGGTTTGATCGCGCCAGTCCGACAGGCGATGCGCCGGCCCATTGAGATCGCGGGCTGCCCCCGCGTCCAGGCTCTCGACCCTCATCAGGCGCTGAACCGCCAACAGCTTCTTTTTCTCTGAAAGGCGCTTGCCCTGACCGGCCGCGGCCCCGCCGCCGCCAGCGTGAGGGGCGCGCGTCGGCGGGGCGACTGTTTGTCATGGGCGCCACGATCCTGCGAGAAGGCACAAAGCAGGCAAGACCGGACAGGCAAGACCGGACAGGCAAGACCGGACGGGCAAGACCGGACGGGCAAGACCGGACGGGCAAGACCGGACGGGCAAGACCGGAAGCCTGTCACTCGCTTAAAGCCGGGAAACGACATCAGACCATTTTGGCGTCAGATAGCTCTGCTGGAGCCCTGCCAGTCCTCAAGTATTCTGACCGCTCGACGATCACTGGGCGCTTCTTGGCTGAGGCCGACCCGACTGCAGGAACGCCCTCTCAGCCCTGAAGCGCGCTCCAGCCCCTCCACGCGACATAGACGCCGCTCGCCATCACCACAGCGGCGAAGATCAGAGAGAGGGCCTGCCGATTTCGCGCCAGTTTCGCTGACGCTGTCGCTCCCGCCATGGCGCCTCCAAAGCCGCCCAGGGTCATCACCGCCGCGACAGGCCAGTCCACAAATCCCGAAACGGCGTAACTCGCCAACGCAGTCAACCCAAAGGCCGCGACCGCCACCAGGGACGTCCCCATGGCGAGGCTCATGGGCAATCCCGCCGCGGTCATCAAAGCAGGGACGATCAAGAAACCTCCGCCAATGCCGAAAAAACCGGACGCTCCGCCGACGCCAAAGCCCGCAAGCGATAGACGCGGCGCCAGGACAAGCGCGTTAGCGCGCGTCATGCGCACCGGTTGCGCCCCGTGACCCTCACGACCGCCACGCAAGGAAAGAGCGCCAACCAAAATCATCACCCCGCCAAACGCCATCAAGAGCAGCTGCCCGTCGATCGCCTTGCCGAGCATGGCGCCAAGATAGGCGCCGATCACCCCCGCGCCCACAAAAACAAGCCCGCAAGACCAACGCACATTTCCGAGCTCGGCATGGCGCCACAGCGCCATCAACGCATTCGCCGCAACCGCCGCCGCACCGGTGCCGATCGCAGTGTGCGGATCTTCTAGGCCGACCACGTACAAAAGAAGGGGCACGGCCAGGATTGATCCCCCCGCGCCCAAAAGCGACAAGATCCCCCCAATGACGGCTCCAGAGGCAAGGGCGGCGAAGAGGTGCAACGCGTCCAAAGACTTGACTTCACGCCGCCGCACGATTCCAAGGCATTACCGCCAGAAGTTTGGCCATCCCGCACCAGCCGCTCACACCCGCGAAGAGAAGCCCCAAGCCAATGAAACCGGACACTGCATGGAATGCCGGATCAACAGCGAAACCGAGTATGCATCCGGCGAGCGCCAGGCCGCCTGCCGTTATCTGAACCTGCCGCATCAGCTCCAATGGCGCTTTGCGGTTCTCCGATACCGGAAATCCTGCCGCCCTCCAGGCTTGGAGACCGCCTTCCAACATGTAGGCCTCGCAGGATGCGCCCTCGGCGGCTGCGCCCAAGGACGACGCATTGACGCTCGTCCGGCTTCCCGTCTTGCAATGGAAAATGACCACGCCGCTTTTGCCCACCTGCGGCGGGCCCGCGGAGAGCGGCGCTGAGCGCGCGCCAGGAATGCGTTCGCGGACATGCTCGTCAGCCTCGCGAATGTCCACAAACACCGCGCCCTCGGCGACAAGCTTCCGCGCTGCGGCGGGGGAAATGGTTTTCATGTCAGACTCCTTTTCAAGATTTCGCGTCAGGGTCGCAAAACAGGCCGTGCAAAGTGGCGATCAGCGCTGACACCTTCGGATCCGCGATAGAATAGATGATGCTCACGCCCCTGCGCCGCGTTCGGACAAAACCCTGCTCGCGCAGGATCGCCAGGTGCTGCGAAAGCGCTGACTGCGACAAGCCTGTCACGGCCTGCAGTTGACCTGCGGGCGCTTCGCCAGACTCCATCAGCGCACAGAGCGCCAAGAGCCGCCCAGGATGAGCGAGCCCTCTGAGTAAATGGGCGGCGGCGGCTGATCTTTCCGCCATGGCGGGCATCGAAGAGGCTTTCGGCAAGGACATGGGATTTTAATCTCTCTTCACCGCCTATATATTATCCTTGTCTAATTTAGCAAGTCTTTATATAATGGCCTGCCAAGCCATGGATTCGCCAATGAAGCCCGACATTCTCGCGTTCTTCGATGAACCGACGTTCACCGTGACGTATCTGGCCATCGACCCAGCGACCAAAACCGCCGCCATCGTCGATCCCGTTCTCGATTATGACCACGCCAGCGGCAAAGCCCATCATCGTTCCGTCGGCAAGGTGATGGAAGCGGCCCGCGCGAAGGGCGCGACAATCGCTTATGTGCTGGAAACCCATGTTCATGCCGATCATCTCTCGGCCGCGCCCTGGATCAAGGCGCAAACCGGCGCGAAGATCGTGATCGGGGCTAAGGTGTGCGAGGTGCAAAGGATCTTTCGACGCATTTTCGGCGCCGAAGACGTGTCTCTCACCGGCTCAGAGTTCGATCTTCTCGCCAATGACGGCGATGTGCTCGCACTCGGCGAAATGGCCATCGAGGCGATCCACACCCCGGGGCATACGCCGGCTTGCATGTCCTGGAAGCTCGGGCCGGAGGATGTCTTTGTCGGCGACACGCTGTTCATGCCTGACTACGGCACCGCGCGGGCGGATTTCCCCGGCGGGGACGCCGCGACACTTTACCATTCTATCCAAAAGCTCCTCGCTTTGCCGCCCCGCACACGCCTTTGGATGTGCCACGACTACAAGGCCCCCGGGCGCGACGCCTTCGTGTGGCAAACCTGCGTCGCAGACCAGCGCGCGCATAATGTGCACGTGCATGACGGGGTCGATGAGGCGAGCTTTGTGGCGATGCGCAAGGCTCGCGACGCGACGCTGAAACCGCCCGCGCTCCTCTTGCCCTCAGTGCAGGTGAATATCCGCGCGGGACATTTCCCGCCTCCAGACGCCAATGGCGTGCGCTATCTGAAGACGCCAGTGACTTTCGTTGATCGGTCCAGTTGAGCGCCGCTCCGCGCCTCAAGGAGAGAGGGGCTCTGAGACCCCATGCGCCGCGTCCCCTCCGGGACTGCCGCGACCGCTCCCAAAAAGGCGCTCTCATCACGCTTCCCGACAGCACGCCGACGCGCACAAGGCGCCTGTTCAGGCGTTTAGGCCAGGTTCCCAACCGCTCTGCTCTGGAAACACCCAAGCGTGCGCCTAAGCCCCAAGCGTTTCCTACGACCACACCAAAGGGACCACAGCGCTTTCTCGACACACCGAGGCGCGGGTTCATCACAGGCCACAGCGCGCTGCAGGGCCGTGATCGCCGCCATCGGTTCGAGAGACCTGGGTTGCGCAGGCTGAAGGCGCTGCCCCCCCCACGCTTTGAAGCTCTCTGACGGGCGGCATGACCCGCGACGGGCGGCATGATCCGCAACGCGCGTCAGCCCACACCCTCATCACCCTGAACCCCTTTGTCGCCCCCAACGCCTCAACAAGCCGTCGGACGCTCCACTCGCGATCAAACCCTAAGAGTGGAAGAATTCTCCCTCGCCTCTGGTTCCTAACCGGCTACAGCCTGGCCCAGTTTCTGAACTGCTCGGATCAGAGCGCTCGCGCGCGGAAAGCAGGGCGAATGCGTTTTCAGGTGACCTTGGCTCGCAAAGCGAACCGCGGATCGCGAAAACTTTCACGGTCCAACACCTCTTGCAGCGCATCAAAGGCGCACCACACATCCTCGTAGCGGAGAAACAAAGGCGAAAACCCAAACCGCATCGCGTCAGGAGCGCGAAAATCGCCGATGATCCCCCGCGCGATCAAGGCCTGGATGATTGCATAACCCTCTTGATGCAGGATTGCGACATGCCCGCCGCGCCGCATTGGGTCCCGCGGGCTCCCAATCGCCAAGCCAAGGCGCGCCGCGCGATCCAAGAATAGGCCGCCAAGAGCCCGCGCCTTAGCCCCCAAGAGCCCAGGGTCAACGCCGTCAAACACGTCCAAGGCGCCGTCCAGGGCGAGACAAGACAGGATAGGCGGGGTGCCCGCCGCAAACCGGCCGACGCCGGAAAGAGGGGTGTATTCTTCTTGAAAAGCGAAAGCGTCGACGTGGCCGAACCAGCCGCGGATCGGGGTACAGAGCTGGTTGGCAAGGCTGCGGCTCACATAGACGAAGGCCGGCGCCCCAGGGCCGCCATTGAGATATTTGTAGCCGCAACCGCTCGCAAGGACCGCGCCCCGCTCTCCCAGACGCAGATCGAGGACCCCCGCGGCATGGCTCAAGTCCCAGACAATGCGCGCGCCGCCCTCGCGGGCGACGGCTTCAAGGGCGCCAATATCGGCCAGGGCCCCCGTGCGATAATTCACCACGCTCTTGATCAGCACCCCGCCTTGCTGCAGGGCCGCCTCTAATGCTGCGGGCTCAATCCTTGCGCTTTCGGCGCGCACCGCCTCGGCAAGCCCCTCGACGATGTATTGGTCGGTGGGGAACTCGCCGCTTTCCGCCATGAGCAGGCGTCGCGGCGTCACCTCAAGCGCTGACGCGGCAAGCTTAAAAAGATTGACCGAGACGCTGTCGCACACAAGCACCTCGTCTTCGGCGACCCCGATCAGCCGAGCGATGCGGGCCCCCATTCGCGCCGGAAGATCGATCCAGCCCGCATTGTTCCAGGACCGAACGAGGTTCTCACCCCAGTCACTTCGGGCGCCTCGGTCAAGCCGGGCGAGCGCGGCATGCGTCACTGGCCCGAGAGAGTGACCGTCGAGGTAGATTACCCCTTCGGGCAGACTAAAATGAGAGCGGGCGTCGCTTAGCGGATCGGCCGCATCAAGCGCCCTGGCTTCGGCCAACGACTGGGGGATGGGCGACAATGTCATGGACATGGCTTCTACCGCCTCGCCTGAAGAGCGCCAGCGTAAAAGCCCGGAGACCAGGCACTTCATGACAAAGCGTTTGATGAGCTGGGACGCGCTGAAAGCCCGACCTCTGCCTCAACCCACCGCCAGCCTCCAACTCGGCGACCATCCCTGGAGCATCGTCGATGTGTGGACGCCGATCGGACCCGGACCGCACCCCACCGTGCTCATGGTGCACGGAGGCTGCTGGCAGAAAGCGATCGCTGACCGCACGCTCATGAATTACGCGGCCGAGGACCTGCGCGGCCGCGGCCTCGGCGTTTGGAACATTGAATATCGCGGCGTCGACGAGGAAGGCGGAGGCTTTCCAGGTACCTTCCATGACGCAGCCTTGGCGGCAGACTCCCTTTTGACCTATGGGCCGCATTTCGGTCTACGGACCGATCACATCGTCGCGTTCGGCCATTCGGCGGGAGGCCACCTCGCTTTGTGGCTGGCGGCAAGGGACCGCTTGGCGCGGACAAGCCCGCTCTTTAAGCCCGCGCCGCTTCGGCTCTTTGGCGTCGTCAATTCCGGCGGCCTCGCCGATCTAGAAGCCTCAAAATCCGTGACGGAGACCGATTGCTTGGCCATCGTCTATGATCGCTTGGTCGGCGCCCCAAGGCCCTCCGCGCTCGCCGACACCTCGCCAGCCGAGATGCTGCCTTTTGGGGCGATCCAAGTCAGCGTGAGCGGCGAACGCGACCTTATCGCCCCGCCTTCCCTTGGCAGAGCCTACACCGCCAAAGCCCAGGCCGCCGGCGATCTTGCGTTCTTTGAATGCATTCCCGATCAGGGCCATGTGGAGCTTATCGCGCCCGGCACGCCTGCTTTTGAAGCACAGGCTCAGCATATCATGGCGCTTCTACAAAGGGCGCAGGGGACGCTCGCAGCGCAAATCTGAAGACAGAACCAGCTCGCGCGCCCTCTCCTGCGATCTGAGCCCTGACGCGCCCAAGCCGCCCCTTGGCCGGGTCGCGCCGCATAACCGCTCTTTGGTCAGCGGGGCGGAGCCGTGCGGCTGGACAGGACAACAGCGCCCCGAGACAGGAACGGCGCCCATCGAGGCTCTGGGAAGGGCGCTGCCAAGCCTTTGACCCCTCGCGTTCGAATCGCCTGATCAGCCGCCGCGGTTCTGATCGAGCCAAACGCGCAGAGCGATCAGACGCGGCAGGAGCGATGCGACCTCTTGAGGCGCAAAAGCCTCCTCCGCGCGGGCCAGAAGGGGCGCCGCGGCGGCAATGGCCTCCTCTCGCGCGGCCCGGCCGGAAGGCGTCAACAACACCCGCTTGGATCGACCGTCCCTCGGATCCCGCGCCATGCGGATGAAGCCCTTGGCCTCAAGACGCTGCAGCGTGCTCGTCAAGGTGGCTCGCGTCACCTGGAAAGCCGCCGCCAGCTCTGCAGGAGTGCGGTTGTCACCCAGCCGCACGCAGTGATTGAGCACGGTAAACTGAGCCTGGGTCAGATCATGCGGCAGAACGCGTTGGAAGGCCGCGCTCGTCAGCTGATGGATGACGCCAATCTCAGTGAAGACCGCAAACAACGCTAATGAGGGCGGCGACGGGGCCGCCGCGGAAGCTTTGTGTCTAGACAAGATGAGCGCTCAATCCTCGGCGCGGCGTTTCCATCACCGGGTCGGCGTACCCGATCCGATACAGCATTTGTAGCCGTTGGCCGACGCCAAGCACGTCATGCGCCTCCCGGTAAAGAGGGGCCATGGCCTCATATTCCTGGAGCGCTTGGCTCCAGGGATGCACGCCAAGTCCAAGCGCCGTCGCCTGGAGATTGACGCGCGCATAGGCGCGGCCCGCGTCAAGCTGATCGGCGCGCGTCGCGTTGGGGTTTAAGATCCAACCAAAAGCGCGGGCCGACATCGCCATCTCCCGATACATGGCCAGCCCTTGGCGAAACACGCTTGACGTCGGATCGGCTAGTGTCTGCCGGTTGAGAACGCCCACAAGGCGCGCCGCGGCCAGGAAAGGCCCCTCAAGCTCAATGCCATCCGGATTGGCGGCCACTTCGCGCGCGCCGATGCGCATCAGATCCACCGACTCCTGCATGGCGTCAGGGGTCAATGTCTCTCGCTCATCAGGCAACCTCCCGGTGACGCTGACTCAGTTTAGCTGGGAAGGCGTTGGTTCCTGGCCGCCGCCGTGATCGCCTTGCGCGCTCGCTCTTCAAGAGC
>JAGWZH010000118.1 GCA_018971945.1 Alphaproteobacteria bacterium
ACGCAAGCTTATGACCCGCACTTACTGGGAATTCCTCGTTCATGGGGAATAATTGCAATCCCCGATCCCCATCACGAATGGGGTTCAACGGGTTACCCGCGCCTGAAGGAAACGACCAAACGCGAACCGGCTTCCTGGCCTCACCGCGTAGATATGCGCCAGCACAAAGCCCGACAGGAGGAAGAACCCGTCCACTCGGGCCGCTCCCATCGCCAAGATCGGCGAGGCGCCCAATTCTTCCGGCCCATACATGAGCGCCAGATGGTACAGAGTGATCCATATCGCCAAAACAAAGCGAAGCCCTGTCAGGCTTTGAAACACCTCCCGGTCGGCCTTCGCACCCGGCATCGCGCGCCCCGGAGGGCCGGTCGCGCGGCCCTCAGCTATCGCCAGGCTCGCGCCGGGCGTTTCCGATGATCCCGTCCTCGGCGAAATCCACCGCGACGAACACCGCTCCAAGCAGCACAAGCCATGCCAAAGGAGCGAGCACCAGCGGAACGCGCTCCACGGCGCCAGCGCCATGACCTGACCAGGCGATCCAGGTGAAGCCCGCAGCCGCCAGCGGAAAGCTCCAGGAGAGAAGAGCGGCCAGCCCTAAGAGCGTCTTGGAACGCCAAGCCGCCCGCTCCCGCTTCGCCAAAAGGCGCGCGCCGTGGCCCAAAGCGCCAAGGCTGGCGAACAGGTTGAACAAAGTGAAAGCGATCAATAATGCGTCCATCGCCTGCGAAGGTCGCTGATCTGCTGCATCCCGGCAAGCGATCCTGTTTCGGTCTCCCCGATTTTTTCGGGCCTTAAGATTTCGGCCGAAACGCCAGCACCGCTCCATTGATGCACCAGCGTTGGCCCGTGGGCTCCGGGCCATCGGGGAAGACATGGCCCATATGCGATCCGCAGGTCGCGCAGTGCGCTTCCGTGCGCGGCAGAACAAGCTTCCAGTCCGTTTTCGTGGCGACCGCCCCTTCTGCGGCAGGACGCAGAAAGCTCGGCCATCCGGTTCCGGAATCGAATTTATCCTCCGAGCGCCACAACACAGCCCCGCAGCCTACACAGGCATACTCCCCAGCCCGCTTCTCATCTTCGAAATTCCCAGGCGTGAAAGGGCGTTCGGTGCCTTCTTGGCGCGCGATGCGGTATTGTTCAGGGCTGAGCTTGGCGCGCCATTCAGCGTCGGTGAGCGCAAAGGGGAAAGTCTCTTTGGTCATGGGCGATTGGGTCTCCTCGCCCTTATACGAGGCCCGGCCGCTTCGGTTTCAAGTGAGGCGGAGCAAAAGGGCTGTGGCGTCGTCGCTCTTTTTCCAGCGAGGGTGGCGTTCGCCGATGGCGTCTTCTTCTTCAATCGCCCGCAACCGCTGGCCCAGCGCCAAAAGCCCCTCGTCCCGGGCGACGGCGACAAGGCCTCCAGCGTTATAAGCCTCGTAGCGGTCACAGAGGGCGGCGAAGCCATCGGTGCACAACAGGATATGAGCGGGCCGCACCAAAGGGATCGCGGCTTCCCGGCGGCGCTCCAGGCAGGCGTCTTCCAGGCCCAAAACCCAATAGCCGCCAGGAATGTTCGCGAGCGTCCTCCGGCGCCGGAGTTCTTCGATCACTTCGTGCCGATCCAGCGGCCGTTCGGTCCGCCCGCGGGTGACGAGCCGTACCTGGGCGGCCTCGTCCTTGGCGCTGTCGCGACCGCCGCCGAAGGCATGGGGCTCGCCCGAGGCGTCAAGGGTGAACAGCCGGGAATCGCCCAAATCTGTCGCCACAAGACCCGCAGGGGTTTCCATCACCGCCACGACGCTGGCGGTTGGGCTTTGCCAGGCGTGAACGATGGGCCGAGCATTGGCGGACCATGCCGCCTGGGCATGCGCCATCCCCGCCGCCAGGAGCGCAGGCAGGTCAAAGGCCGTCGCAGCGGCTGCGGCAAGCCCCCCATGAAAAGCATGGGCAAAGAAAGCCGCGTCTGAAGCCGCCGGGGACAACGGGTCTTTGTGAAGGTCCGTCGCCCCGTCGATCACCCACGCGAAGCGCCCGAAAGCGCCACAGGCGTCGTCATTCTGCTTGGCGCGGTCTCCCGACAGCGACACTTGATCAAGAATGGTCAGCATCGCCGGAGGCCTGCCCTCACCTCGTTACGGATAAACGACCGTGACCCATTCAGCGACGAGCGCCGGCCGGTCCTGGCTTTCGATCTCCACTGTGCATTCCCGGGTCAGCTGAAGTCCATCGCCCTTGGGCTCCACCGACAGCATCTTCTCCTTGAGACGCACCCGCGCGCCGGACGGCACCATGCCCGTGAAGCGCAGCTTGTTGAGACCGTAATTGATCCCCCGCGACACCCCTGTCGTGCGCATGATTTGTGCGGCCAGCATCGGCAACAACGACAGTGTCAGAAACCCGTGGGCGATGGTCGTGCCCATCTCCTTGTTCGCCCGCTCGATATCGACATGGATCCACTGGTGATCCCCCGTCGCCTCGGCGAACTGGTTGATCCGCTCCTGGCTGACTATCGTCCATTCCGAATGGCCGATCTCTTGGCCCGCAAGGCTCGGCAGATCGCTGAACGCCACTTCCCGCATCGGCTTCTCTCCCCTTCTTTGGGTTCTCTGTTGGACCGCCCGTCGAGGTAGCCCTCTCGAGCTTGCTTGTCGAGGCGGCGGCGAGCCCCTAGCTTCCCGGCCAGATCACATCGCCCGAGGGAGAAAAGCCATGGCAGGCGCGGCCTATGACGTCATGCAGGAGTTCTGGCGCCGGCAAGACAGCCGCGATTATCTCGCGGTGGTGGAGCTCTTCGCCACAGACGCCGTCCTCGAAGACCCTCTCTACGGAACCTATCAAGGCCAGGAGGCGATCCGCGGCTTTATGGCCAAGATGAACGCCGAAATGACCGGCGCTGGCATCACCTTTGATCTTGTGGAACTCCAGGGCGGCGACGATAGCGCCTGGGCCAAATGGGTGGCCCACACACCCCGCGGGAAGCGGCACGGCGTGGGGATCTATAAGGTCGCCAACGGAAAACTCATCTATTACAGGGATTACATGGACCCCGTGACAAACGGCTGAGGGCGGCATGCTTGATCTGGTCGCGTTGAGCGAAGAGCAGTTCCAGGCCCTCTGGCGCGGCCGGATCGAGCCTCTGCTGACGGAGAGCGAAGGCCCGCGCATCCAAGCGCTGGCTGAGCGCAACAAGCGGTTGATGATCGGCCTGCCTCTGGCGGCCGGGGTGGCCGCGGGCGCGTTCTATGTCACCCAAGAGGTCCCCGCAGCCCTGATCTTCGGCGGACTGACGGCGATGATCGCTTGGGCCGTGGCCGATAACCCGGTGCAGAAAGTCGCCCGCGCCGCCAAGACTCGGACGCTCGCCGCCATCGGCGAAGCCATCGGCGTTAGGTATCAGGCGAGCACCCGGCCCTCCGGCGTCGTCGACCGCTTCCGCCGCCTAGGCTTGCTCCCCTCGTGCGACCGCGAATCCTACGACGACTGGTTCCACGGTGAGCGGCACCACTGCGGCTTCGACCTGTTTGAAGGCCATATGGAACGCCGCCACCGCACCAAAAACGGCGAGACCTGGAGCACGGTCTTTCGCGGCCAAATCTTGCGGGTTAGCTTTCCACGTCCTTTCCAGGGCACAACAATCGTGCAGCGGGACGCAGGCGTTTTCAATGGCCTCGCGGGCCTTGGCTCCAGCCTGGAGCGAGTGGGCTTTCCTGACCCCACTTTTGAGCGGAAGTTCGAGGTTCGCTCGACCGATCAAGTCGAGGCCCGGGTTCTCGTCCACCCAGTGTTTGTTGAGCGGCTCTTGGAGCTCGAACAACAGATCCGCGGCGGCCGCCTCCGCTGCGCCTTCCAGGACGGCGACCTTCTGATCGCTGTGGAAAGCAAGGACCGCTATGAACTGGGCGGGATGGGCAAAACGCTTGTCGATCAAGAGCGGGCACGGTCGATCATCGCCGACCTCGCCGCGGTGCTGCGCCTGATGGATTCAGTCCTCACCGCAGAGCAGGCGACGCTTCTTCGTCACCAGCAGCAGGCCCGCCAAGGCGAAGGTTAGGGCCCTAGGACGCGGGCTCGGGCTCGCCCGGCTTTGGCTCAGGCTTCGGCGCTGGCGGCCTCGGCGAGCCGGCCGCTAACGCCGCTGTGGCGGAAGCCACAGCGGCGTCAGCGGCTGCCGCGGCGGTCATCGCGTCGGCGCCTGGGGCCGTCCCTGGCAGACCCTGCACAATGGTCTCGTGCTCAGGCTTGGGCGCATCGCCAGCAAAGGCGGGAGCCGCAAAAAGAGCGAGAACAGCAACGACGGCAGCGGCAGTCAGACCACGCATCAGAGCCCTCCATGCAAAGCGGATCATGCACGACAGTTCACGCCTGGAATGTGGCTAAAATAGGCACATGATCGGAGGGTTTTTCCAAACCCCGGGCCGCGCGATGGATCCGCACATCCTGCAGCCGGTCCGCCGCTTGCGGCGACAGCATCAAGTGATCGATCCGGATGCCGTGGTCCTTTTGCCAAGCGCCTGCTTGATAATCCCAGAAGGTGAACTGGTGCGCCCTCCCATCCGCCTGTTGGAAAGCGTCCACCAGTCCCAAGTGGACCAAGCGGCGATAGGCTGCGCGGGATTCCGGCTGAAACAGCGCATCGCCGGCCCAGGCGCGCGGGTCGTGGCAATCCTCTGGCCGCGGGATGATGTTGTAATCCCCCGCCAGCACGAGCGGTTCCTCCAGCGCGAGGAGCCCCTGCACATGCGCCTCCAGCCGGGCCATCCAGGCGAGCTTATAGGCGAACTTCTCAGACCCGATCGGGTTGCCGTTTGGGCAATACAAACTCGCCACCCGAACAGGGCCCGACGGCGCAGCGATCACTGCTTCCAGATACCGCGCCTGCTCGTCGGTCTCATCCCCGGGCAACCGCGCCGCGACCTCCTCAAACCGATGCCGCGACAGAATCGCGACCCCGTTATAGGTCTTCTGGCCATGGCTTGCGACGCCGTAGCCCGCGTCCTCCAGAGCTTCCCGGGGGACCTTTGCGTCCTCGCATTTCAGCTCCTGCAGACAGATCACATCGGCATCGAGAGCCTTGAGCACCTCCAGCACCGTGGGGAGGCGCGCATTGATCGAGTTGACGTTCCAAGCGGCGATGACGAGCGACATGGCGGTCCTTTCGGGCACTCTCCCTTTGGCGGAAGCCGCGGCCCGCCACAAGGGCGCCGGCCAAGGCAGACCCCGGCGGGGGTGTATCGATTGACGATAAGCCGTCAGGCAGTCACTGTGCGCGCCGCTAACCTAAGGGATCGCCTTTCATGAACCGTCGTTCCGTGCTGCAAGCTGGCATCGCTCTGCCGGCGCTTGCGATTCTGCCAGCCTGCGCCACCTCTTCGGAGACCCTCATGCCCCCCCTCCGTCCGACACCCCCCAGTCCCCGGATGGAACCGGTGAGGATCGAGCAACTCGGCCGCACCCGGGTCGACGAATATCAGTGGATGAAAGACGACAACTGGCAGCAAGTCCTCGCCGACCCCAGCGTCGTCCGAGCCGATATCCGCGACGCGCTTCTGCTCGAAAATGCTTACACCGAGGCCATGTTGGCCGACACACAAGGGCTTCAGGACCTCTTGATCCGCGAGATGCGCGGACGGATCAAGGAGGACGACGCCAGCGTTCCGGTCGCGGACGGCCCCTGGGAATATTATACGCGCTACGAGACAGGCGCGCAGCATCCCATCCACGCCCGCCGCCCCCGAGGACAAGCCGGACCCGAACAAATCCTGCTCAATGAAGAGATTGAGGCCCAAGGCAAGGCCTACTATAGCGTCGGCACGGCAGAACATTCTCCCGACCATCGCTACTACGCCTACGCGGTCGATGAGCAGGGCTCGGAAATCTACACGATCAAGATCAGGGATCTGGGCACAGGATTGGACCTGCCGAACGTCATTGAACCCGTCGCTTACGGTTCCTTCGCCTGGAGCCCCGACGGCGGCTTCCTATTCTGGGCGTTCAGGGACGAGAACGGCCGTCCAGCGAAGGTCTATCGTCGGCCCTTCGGCGCAGACGCCAGCGCTGACGCGCTCGTCTATGACGAACCTGACGAAGGCTTCTTCCTCGGCGTGGGCGTGACAGGCTCGAAAGACTACATCATCCTCTCCTGCGGCAACCAGGAACAGAGCGAGTACTGGACTATTCCCGCCGCCACGCCGGAGGCTTCCCCCACCTTGTTCCAGGCGCGGGCTCCCGAGCTTCGCTACGACATCACCCACTGGAACGGCGAATGGTATATCCGCACCAATGAGGGCGGAGCGGTGGATTTCAAGGTCATGAAATGCTCCCCCGGCGCGACAGGGCGAGAGCACTGGGCGGACGTGGTTCCAGCCCAACAGGGCCGGTTCGTCGTGGGTCTCGGGGCGGTCAAGGATTTTTTGATCCGCCTGGAGCGCGTGAACGCGCTGCCGCAGTTCGTCGTGCGAGCCAAGGATGGATCCGAACATACGATCCAGATGGATGAAGAAGCCTACGATATCGAATTCGCCACAGGCTATGAGTGGGACACCACCCTTACACGCTATGTCTACCAGTCTCCCTCAACGCCCCGGCAATGGATCGACTACGACCTGGCCTCGCGGACGCGCACCCTGCGGAAAACCCAGGAGGTGCCCTCCGGCCACGACCCTTCCCGCTACCTGGTCCGACGCTTTTTCACCACTGCGCGGGACGGCGCGCGCGTTCCTGTGACCACTTTGGCGCTGCGCGACACCCCCCAAGACGGAACCGCGCCGATGCTGGTTTATGGCTATGGCTCTTACGGCATTCCGATGGACGCCACGTTCTCCACCAATCGGTTAAGCCTTGTCGAGCGCGGTTGGGTATGGGCGATCGCGCATGTCAGAGGCGGCTCCGAAATGGGGTTCAGCTGGTTCCTGGATGGAAGGAAATTCCGCAAGAAGAACAGCTTCTATGATTTCATCGACGTCACGGAAGACTTGCTTGCCCAAGGCTTCGGCGCCCGAGGCAAGGTCGTGGCGATGGGCGGCTCGGCGGGAGGCATGTTGATGGGGGCCATCACCAATATGCGCCCTGATCTTTATGCCGGGGTCATCGCCGCCGTCCCCTTCGTGGACGTGCTCAACACCATGAGCGATACAAGCCTGCCGCTGACGCCGCCGGAATGGCCGGAGTGGGGCAATCCCCTCGAAGACCCGGAAGCTTACGACTATATCGCGAGCTACTGCCCCTATGTGAATGTCGCTGAGAGACCCTATCCGGCCGTCCTCGCCACGGGCGGGTTGTCCGATCCGCGCGTCACCTGGTGGGAACCGCAGAAATGGACCGCGCGGCTCCGCCGCAGCACAACCAGCGCCAATCCCATCTTGTTGCGGATCAATATGGAAGCAGGCCATGGCGGCGCATCGGGGCGCTTTGATTATCTCAAAGAGATCGCTCTTGATTACGCCTTCGCCCTCAAGGCCGTGGGCGCTGAGGAGGTCCCGGGCCGCTTTTAGGGCCGTTCCCCTCTGACGAGAGCCCTGAAACGGCGGCGGCGACCGTTGCGCGCACGCACTGTCCGGCAGGCTTCTGGTCTGCTAGACTTCATGGGTTAGACACATAAGCCTTGTGAAGAACTCAGGGGAGACCGGCATGGGCGGCGTGATACGCATCCTGCTGATTGTCGCGGCGATCATCGCTGTGGCGATCGGCGCTTCATTTTTTGTTCTGCCGCGGCAGGCGACGGCAACCCAAACAGTCACGCTCGCGCTGCCCGCCGCCAATGTTGCGGCTTGGCTCGCCTCCACGCCAGCTGGCGCTCCGGTCGGGGAAGGCGTGACTTTGACGGTGAACGCTGAGACCGCCAGCGCCTCCGCGTTGGAGGGCGCGCTTGCCTACGCGCCGGGCCAAACGGCTGCTGTCCGGTTTGCGATCCGACCAGAAGGCGACGGCGCCGCGGTGGACATGACGGTGGAGCAGCCCCTAGGCCTGAACCCGCTTGCCCGCTTGCAAGGCATGAGGGGCGACCGGGCGCGCATGCTCCTGGAAGGCGTCTCCACCGCCCTGACCGGGCAAGCCGAGCAGATCCCCGCGTTTAACTTTGCGGCGTTGCGCTACGATGTCGTGGCGCCGCCTGCGCGGCCTTTCATGTTCTTTGAGGCCACCACCACCCAAGACCCGGCCGAGATCAAAGAAGGCGTCGCCCAGGCGCTCCTGCTTGTGCGTCCGACATTGGCGCGTTTCGGCCTTCAGGAAGCAGGCCGGCCGATCGCCATCGAACAGGAATGGAACGTTGAAACCAATGAGTACCGCTTTCGCGCGGGCCTGCCCTTCACCGGGACCCCGACAGGCGACGTGCGCGGCATCGTACGGGTTGGCGAGACGCCCGTGGGGCGTGCTGTCCGCGTCACCTATCAAGGTCCGGAAGGCGACATCATTCCCGTCTATGATCAGATCGAAAGTCTGATCAAGGCCCACAGGCTCGTGGTCGGCCGCTCCTACGAGGTCTATCTTGACGACCCCGCCCAGACAGGAGGCTCTGCGGAGCGCGAAATCTATATCCTTGTGGAGGGCGACACCGCCCTCATGGAAAGGCTGTTCCCAACAACTTCTGGTCGCGCCCAAATGGGGGTCGACGGCGCGGTGACCCCGCAGCCTGCTGCGCCCGCCGCAGACGCAGCCGCACCACCTGAAGCCGCAGCCCCCCCAACCGCGCCTGCGCCGTCCGCTCCCGCGGCGACGCCAGCCCCCGCCACGCCCTAAGGCGGCTGTCATCGACACTCTCAAGCGCCGCGGGATCGGTATCGGCATCCCGCGGCGTTTTCGTTTTCGAGGGATAACAAGCCTCTGACCGCTCCTACCCTCTTCGTCGACGCCGACGCTTGCCCTGTTAAAGAGCCTGTCTACCGCGCGGCGCAACGTACGGGGTGCCCGGTCGTGGTCGTCGCCAATAGTTATCTGCGAACCCCAGCGGGCGTCCGCTTCGTTTTGGTCGAGCAGTCTCCCGACGCCGCCGATGACTGGATCGCTGACGCCGCTGAGCCCTTCGATATCATCATCACCCAAGACATACCGCTCGCCAGCAGAGCGCTGTCTAAAGGCGCCTTCGCCCTCAGCCCAAAGGGCGAAGTCTTCACCCAAGCCTCCATTGGGTCGGCGCTGGCGGGGCGCTTGATCATGGAGCATCTCCGCTCTTTCGGAGAAGGAATGGGCGGACCCAAGCCCTATGCCCCAAGAGATCGATCGCGGTTTCTGAGTGCGCTCGACGCTCTCATGACCCGAGCGAAGACCAAAAAAGCGATCACGTGATCATCGAACGGCGATGAGAGACTGGCTGGGGCGCTAGGATTCGAACCTAGGAA
>JAGWZH010000016.1 GCA_018971945.1 Alphaproteobacteria bacterium
CTGACTGCGAAAACCACACAAGGGCGACTTCAGCCGGGGCCTGGCTCGCTCAGCCCTACATTTCACGCAGCAGCTACGGAATTCGCTTCAGAGACTATAGGGCAGTTTAGGGCTCGAGGATGCCGTTGAGGGCGATGAGGTGAAGCTCACCTCTATGGCCGCGAGCATCAGGAAGGCGCAGGCGCTTTATCAGGCGCATGTCAAAGACGACCAATCGAGCAAAGACTTCCTTGAGGCTCGAAAGGCCGAAGCTGCGCGCGAGCCGGGCTAAGCGTGGCGCGCGCTGTTCTGGATGCTTCGGCGGTGATTGCGCTCCTGCGCAATGAGCCGGGCGCTGAATTGATCGCGTCTTATGTTGGCGATGCGCTGATATCGACCGTGACTTTGCAGGAAGTGGTCAAAGCGCTCCTGGTGCGTGGCTTCACGCTGGAGCTGGCCCGAGTCATGATCGAGGCGCTGCATCTGGAACCGCGCGCCCACACCGTCGAAGACGCCTATGCGGCGGCGGCGCTTTATCAGGCGACGAAGGCCCAAAGCAACGGCTTGGGCGACAGCACCTGCATGGCGCTGGCGATCGCGGCGGGCTTGCCGGCGATCACGACTGACCGGCAATGGAACGCGCTGGCAATTCCTGGCCTTGATGTCATACAGGCTCGATGACCGACATATTCCTCTCCTACAACCGCGAGGATCAGGCGCGGGCGACCGGCTGTTTAGGGCCGGCGGACTAAACCGCTCCCGCGGTAGGCCCATCCTGCGAGGGGAGAGCGCTACGACAAAGGCCCGTGTGGGCGCCTGCTTCTACTGGGCCGGCCTGGATGGTCCGGGTCGTGCCCGTGATGGGAGCGGTCCTCATGACCACCAACGCCTATTTCACCAGCCACACCGACGCAGACGCCGCCGCAAGGCCGATGACGCCGCTTCGGCGACGGATGATCGAGGACATGGTCCTGCGCCGTCTCGCCCCGACGACGCAAAAGCACTATGTCCGCGCGGTGGCGATGTTCGCCAAGCATTTCAATGCCTCGCCGGACACGCTTGATTACGAAGACGTGCGCAGCTTTCGCCTGCACCTCGTCGAGACTGGGCATAATGTCGCCTATGTCAATCAAGTCCTGACGGCGTTGCGGTTTTTCTACCTGCGCACGCTTGGGCGCTCCGACGCGGTATGGATGATCCCGCTCGCCAAAGACATGCCGCGCAAGCTGCGCGTCATCCTCACGCGTGAACAGATCGCTCGATTGATCGCGGCGGGATCGAGCGCACGCGACCGGTGCGCCACGCGCAGCCGCCATAACGGGCTGGCCACCGGCCTCTCAATGCACGGTTCCCGCAGGCCCGGCGCCGCAGCATTTTTTCCATTTCTTGCCGGAACCGCAGGGGCAAGGCTCGTTGCGACCGATTTTTTCAACGCGGACGGGTTCAGATCGCCGGGTTGGCCAGGCAGGCGATTGCGGTCCAAGCCCCATTAAGCGCGAAGACCTGCGCTGTTGCGATAGCCAATAATCGCTGAGGACTTTGAGGTTTGAGGGCAGATCATGCAGGGCGAAGCTGCGATCCACCTCGTCCAGCGCGCCGTTTTCAGCAAGATCAACGATCGAAGCGATGGCCAGCGCCAGCTCCTCATCATTCTCCATCTCAGCCCAAGCCTGCGCCCGGATCGCGACGCCTTTCAGGAACCCTTTCGCCCATATTACGCCAGGCTCGACCTCCTGCCAGCGCTCTAGATGCGGAGCAAATACCCCGTTTGCGCTGCGCCGCGCAGCGATCGCGTTCCAATGCCGCTGGATCAAGGCCATGATGGCTTGCGCTTCTTGCATGTCTTCAAACACCGGCCCATCGTCCCAGACAACCGGCAAATACTCCGAAGGCATGACGAGGTCAGGTCCGATAACGAGCGCATGCATAAAGCCATCAAATTCCTCAAACCGCATAGTCTCAGGAGGATTATCCGCACGCTGAAGAATATGGTCTAGTCTACGCACCGCGCGCCAGTCCAGCGCATCATGGGCGCCTGGCTCAGGGCCGTGGCTATCGATGATCGCCGTCATCCAATGCAGCGCGGCGGCGGGATCGGTGAACGCCTTGACGCCGGCTTCGTCGAAATGAGCGAGGTCGTTTCCTGCCGCCGCCGCTTTTTCAAGTCGCGCCAGCGCGTCCACCTGATCAACCTCTTGAAAACTCCTGAAGGCGGGAGTTTGATAAAGTCTAAGCAGAAGGTCTCTGCGTTCCTCAACGCCGGCCAAAGCAATGGCGTGTTCGACTGCCCACGCGTTGCCCTGATCCTCTTGCGGCCAGGACGCGACATCGTCCAGAAGCGCGACAAAAGCGTCGCGCGGAAAACGCCCCTCCGCCATGAACCGCGCCAAGACCTCAAACAAAGACCACCGCACTAGAGAACCGATCAGGGGATCAGCGATCAGCGGCGCGAGCTCAGCAGGCTCGAACGCGGCCCCCTGCCCCGCGGCCAAGCCCATGGTGATTCGGGTGACGGCGAAGGACGCGCCATCGCCGAACAGGCCCTCGATCAGGGCCTCATCGGGATCGCGGAGCAGGTCGCACCAGAGCCCCCAGGCCGGCCCGTGCTGAGCGCAGGCCAGCACATGCAGGCCATAAAGAAGTCGCTGCTCTTCCGATGGCGACAGCCAAGCGCCTGCGCCCAAAAGCCGGACCAACGGACGCATGGCTTCGAGCACCGCTGGCGCATGAGGTTTCAGCGCCTCAATCGCCTCGGCCGGCACGCTCGGCGCATGGGCGATGTCCTGCATGAGGTCGTCGTATCTGGTGGTCATCGCCGGGTCTCTACCCAATACTCGGCCAAAGAACCACCCGAGAATAAGGCGTCGCCACGACCGATCGGGCTGGTCGTCGCCGCCTTCAACGGCGGCGAGCGGGGCGATCCCTGACCCTGTGAGGAACCAGAGCCTTTTGTCAGCCCGTCTTTGCCTTCTCCTTCGATGGAAGGCGACCGCATCGCGGTGAGCGGGCGTTCCAAGGATGCGCCCATGGGTGAGGTCGTAAAGCCACACAGGATGCCGGAAAAGCGTTAATTTTCCCTTGCCTCTTGCCGCGTTTCACACATCAGCAATAAATCCTTCCAAGTTGTTAACGGGCGGAGAGGCCGGGTCGAAGAGCCGGAAGGTTCTCCTGTCCTTTCGGTAATGGCTCAACCCGGCGCTGCGCCGGGTCGTCCAGGGAGATTTGAGAATGGCTAGACGGTCAGTGCTGTCACGTTTTGCAACGCGCCTTTTGCAAACGGTTGGGCTGGCGACCCTCGGCGCCGCCGCCGCCATGTCGGCGATGGCCCCCTTGACGACCGCTGAGGCCATCGTCGTACGCGGCGACTCAACGCCAAACGCAGCCCGCGACACCAACAATACCTTCCCCTGGGTCGGGCAGATGATCGCCTGGAACAACCGTTCCTCTCTGTCCTTCGGGACCTGCAGCGGACAAGTCATTGCGCCCCGCGTCGTTCTGTTTGCAGCCCACTGCTTCGGCGGCGTGGCCAGCGGCGCGGGCGAATTATACGGCACCGGCGCCGGCTTGCGGGACATGGCGTTCATATTTAACGCGAGCAATCTTGGGGCTCTTCGCCAATGGGTCGGGCTCGACCCTTCCACCGCCGCGATCGGCGCCTCCCACGAGGCTAACCGTGTTTATCGGGTGATCGATCTTATTGGCCATCCGCTCAACGCCGCGAATGAATTCACGGCGGGCAACGCAGACATTGCGCTTGCCGTGCTCGACCAGCCGGTGGCCGGCTTCAACGGATACGGCATGCTGTTCTCGCCGCTGACAGCCGTGGAGCGGGTGGAATTGGCCGGCTACGGCAGGACGGGCACGATGGAAACGGGCCAATCAATTGGGGTGGATTGGTGGCGTCGGGTCGGCGAGAACACCATGAGCTTCCTCGGGTCAGACAACGACGTGTTCGCCTCGGATCTTTTTGGAAACGGAAGTCCGTTCCCTGGATACAACGGCGACCTCTACTGGATGGACTCAGATAGCCACATCGACCCGCGCCCGGCAGGCGACTTTAACATTTTTGGCGGCGCAGCTTTACCCAATGAAGTGGGCATCGCCCAGGGGGATTCCGGCGGCGCCATGTGGGTTCGCCGCAACGGCGTCCCCCTTGCCGTCGGCGTAGCGTCTTATGGGTATTTCTTTGGTTCGGGGGCGCCCTCGGCGCGCTTCGGAAGAGGCACCATCACAGCCCATACGCCCTTGTTTCCCTATTGGGACTTCATCGTCGCCAACAACGCCTATGTCTACACGGCTGCCGTGACCGGCGGCGGCGCTTGGGAGAGCGGGGCCACATGGGTCCAGATGCTCGATCCCAACTATTTCATTGTGAACGGGCAGGGCCAGCTGGTGAACGCTCTGCCGACCACGCCTCCGGTCAGCGATACAGGCGCTGCGCCCAATGTGGGGGGCGTTCGTCCCTTGCCGCTCTTCCCAGTTCCGAACAGCAGCAGCCAGGGCTTGATAGGCGATTTCACAGGCTGGGCGGGCGCGACCGGCGGCCTTGAGGTGACCCTAGACGGCGACTTCACAGACAGCGCGCCTCCGAAGGACTGGTTGGCCGGGGAGGTTTCGCCGGATGGAACTTTGCGGGTCCAGCGCGCCATCGCGGCGAGCGCCGCCGGCGGGATTGATGACGACCGGTTGCGCATGAACGGCCTCGGCAACGCCCAGCTCATTGGGCTGGATGGCGAACCGGGCGGAGCGCCGACGAGCCTAGGCGTGATCGAACCCGGAGGCCCGATCGCGGCGTCCTCCGGCTATTTCCCGGTCGGAACAGCGCCCCTGACGGGCCCTGGCTCCACCAATTTTGTGCCGAACAACACCAATGGCGCCCCAGGCGCGCCATTTGTGAACGCCGCTCGCTTCTTCGAGGTGCAGCTTGTGAATAGCGGGACGGTGACCCTTTCCTCGACGCGGACCATTGACCGCCTGCGGATCATGAGCGGCCCGGCCGGTCTGACCATCAACGCCAATGGCGCTCTGACCACAGTCATGGGGTCTTCGCTGGAAGCGGGCAACCTGATCGTGAATGGCTCCCTGCGGGCGCGGGGCGTGACCGTCACGGGCGGTGTGTTGTCGGGAACTGGGACGATCCAGGCTTCTGGCGGCGTCGGAGTCTCGGGGGCTATCCAGTCGGCCGGCATCACCAGCATCACGGGGGGCACGCTCTCCCCAGGCGGCGCCGGCTCGGTCGGCGTCCTGACTTTCCAGGGCAATGTCGGCATGGGCTCTGCGGCCCAAACCCAGATAGACATCGCCAGCGCCGCTTCCAATGATCGGATCGTGGTGGCGAACCTCGCTGGGGCCACCTCCGGCACGAACGGCGGTTTGGCTGTGAGTGGGGCTCTCGGCCTGAACTTCCTCGGAAGCTACCGTCCCACATTCGGGACTAACTGGACCGTGGCGACCTCCGTCGGCGGAGCCAGCGGGGCCTTCACGAGCATCTCCTCCTCCGCGCCCCTGGGCCTATTGTTCCCCGTCGCATCCACCGACGCCAACAGCGTGACGGTCCGCATGGACGCACTGGCCTTCCAGAGTTTCGTCAGTCCGAATTCTGAAGCGCAACAATCGATCGGCGGCGTCTTAGATGTCTTGCGGTCAAGCTATGCGGCCAACAGCGCCCTGTTCGACAGCCTGGACCAGCTGACCCCTGCCCAGGCCCGAGTGGTTCTCGAGCAGATCGCCCCCAACGACAACCTGGCCGGTCGGCAATTGATCACCGCAAGCGTCGATAATCTGAGCGACGTGTTGCTCCAGCGGTCACTGCGCGCGGGCGGCAGCGCCGCCATGGCGGGAGATTTCTCGTCCGGAGCAGCGTTGGCGCTCCGCAGCGCGGCAGGCGGTCGCGCCGCCACGGCGGATCAGATGCTTGCCAACCCAGGCCCCATCCAAAGAGCCCTAGGCGACGGGGTAAGCGTCTTTGCTGACGTGCGCCAGATCGAGGGCTCGACGACGCCATCGGCCTCCTATGTCAACGCAGACTTGGAGGGGACGGTGACCACTTTCGGCATGGATATGCTGCTGCGCCCCGGCCTACACGTCGGCGTCGCCGGCCAGCTTTCCGATGCGGACTCGACCTTAGCGGGGTCTGTCGGCTCCGCTTCAGGCGATGGAGGTCAAGGCGCGGTGTTTGCAAGCTACGCCTCGCCGTCCGGGGCGCTGTTTGACGCCTATTTCGCCGTAGGCTCGGTTGATCTGGAGCTTCGCCGCTCCGTCGGCGCCAGTGTTCTGCGCGCTGCGCCAAGCGCTGACACACAGGCCTATGGCTTTGCTGTCTCCACCGTCCTGCAGGGCGCCCGTCTGGGGTTTGTGCCGCGTGTCGCAATGGATCGTGTCGAGGTAGACATCGGCGGATACACCGAAACGGGCGGACCGACGGCCCTCGTCATGCCTGGACAGGAGGCGACGCAGGCCACGATCACAGCGGGCGCAACGGTTTTCGCGACCTTCGGCCACCCCGACGGCGTGCGTGTCTTCCCGCGGGCCACGATCAACGGCGTTTGGGACACGAGCGACGAGGCTGACCAGGTCTCCGGCGCCGCGTTCGCTTCTGCGCCGGGGACGCAGTTCCGTCCGTTTAACGGCGGCGCGCCAGACTCGATGTGGTGGGACGCGACCTTGGGGTTGGATGTGCAGATCGGTGATCGTTTCACAGTGGGAGCCAGCTACAGCACCGATCTTGGTCGGGATGATGTGGACACCGACACCGTTCGCGTTGCGGCCCGCATGGCGTTCTGAGCTGATGGTCAGCTGACATAAAAAGCGGGGTCGCGGGTCGCGGCCCCGTTTTTCTTTCGGGGCAACATCGCAGCGCGCGTGAGAACCGCCGCTTCCGTCTCTGCAGCGATCGCTTTTGCCGATCTTGGGCGATCAGGAGACGAGCGGCCTCGAAAACCGGATGAGCTCCCTCAGGGATCAATCCCTGAATGATTGGATGCGCTTTGAGCATTGGCGTCCATACGAAGCCGATCGGCGGAATCGGGCCCAGGCGCGTCATCCCGACGCCGGATGATTGGCAGATCTTGGCGGAGGGGAACGCCGCGGCCTTAACGCCGACGCCACAGCCGGGCTGGCGCGCGCACTTCCGCCAACGAATGGGCGCGGACCGTCCTGGCGCGGCTGTCATGAGGTCTTGAGCCTCTGCGACGGCTCAGATGCGGCGATCTTGAGGCTTTCCCTGTTCAGCCGATGAAGACGAAGATAACCCCTCAATCGACATGGCGGCCAAGACCCGCCTCAGGGAGGAACCCATGAACAATCGCGCAGCGGCGTTGGCGGCGTTGACAGGGCTTCTGGCGGCGTCGGCTTGCGCGACCCCGCGGAACGGCATAGGTGCGTTTGCCGGCGGGATAGACAATCCGGCCATGGCGCCGGGCGGCCCTTCGGGCATTCATGACGGCGCCTATGCGCAACAAAGTTCGCGGTGGGCAGGTCCAGTCCATGGCGAGGGACTGTCGGCGCAATTCCTCGCGACCGATACCTTCGGCGTCCCCCTTGTTGGGCCGCCCTATGACGACGGACGACGCCCAGTATGGTTGTCGACCCATGGCTTCGTTTACAAGCTGGAGCTCTCCGCAACGCAGATGCGGGTGATTGACGCGCTGGCCAAGCCGACGGGCCTGGGGCTTCAGAGAGAGGGCCTCGACGCCCACATCGCGGCTCTGGACGCGGCCGAAACACCCCTCGCGATGTTGCGCTATATGAGCGAAACGATGCGTCTCGGGGAACGCATTTCAAGCGACGGCGTCTACGCCGTCACGACCGCAGACGGCCGAATCCTTTTCTCCGAAGGGCGAAACCGCCTGGTCGCTTATGGAGACGCGGGACCAGAAGGAATGGAGGCGCGCGTCGCCCGCCTCGGTCATTTTGAAATTCCTGCTGACCAACTGACCAATCCCGCTGAGCGCCTTTATGGTTTGATGGCGACCTTTGACGGGCATATCGCTTTCGTCACAACCCATGGCCTTCTCGGAGTGGTCGCCACTTCCCTAGACCCCGCCACGGCCCGGTTTCTTCGTTTGTCCGGCGAGGGGGTGTCCAACTCGATCGCTGTGGACGAGACGGGCGGGATTTACGTGGTCACGGATCGGGCGATGCATCGGGTGCAGTGGACCGGCGAGGCCCTCTCGCTTGATCCAGCCTCAGGCGCGTGGACAGCCAGCTACGATACCGGCGGCGCGCAGGGCGATATCCGCCTTGGCGCAGGCTCGGGATCGACGCCGACCCTGATGGGCGGCCCCGATGATCCTGACCGTTTGGTCGTGATCACCGACGGCGCGCAGCGGATGAATCTTGTCGCGTTCTGGCGCGACGAGATCCCCGCTGACTGGCCTGGCTTGCCCGGTCAGGAGCGCAGGCTCGCAGGAGTTTTTCCCGTGACTTTTGGGGACCCCGACCAAGCTTCGATCCAGTCAGAGCAATCGGTGTTGGTGAGCGGTTACGGGGCCTTCGTGGTTAACAATACTTTGGCGTCCGCCCCAGCGCCCACGCCGACGGCGAACGTGTTCCTGTCTGGTCTGCCGGGCGTTGCGCCTCACGGGGCGGAACGCTTCGCCTGGGATCCGGACCAAAACCGCTGGCACGGCGTTTGGGCCCGAAACGATGTGAGCTTTCCGAACACGATCCCGTTCATGAGCGCCCCCTCAGGAGTGATCTATGGGGTCGGGGCGCGGACAACGGGGGAATGGACCCTGTTGGGACTGGATTGGGAGACCGGGGCGACGCGCATTGATGTCAGCCTCGGTCGATCGATCCGATGGAACTCGACCTATATGCCCACAACGGTCTTTCCAGATGGCGCGATTGTCTATGGCGCCGCCTTCGGCGTCGTCCGGATCGGGCCCTGACCCTCGTGACCCAAAGAATGACTTCCGGGACCAATCATAGAAAAGGCCGCAAAGCCCGGCATGCGACGGAAGCGGTTGGCCCGCCCCGATAGGCGGATCGGCTCAGTCTTGCCAAGACGTCGCAAAGCCGCAAAGCGGGCCTTATTGCGGAACCCAGCGACAAGCGCCCAGACACTGGCGCTGTCGCAGCGAGCGCTCTTATCCGCTGTGGCGGAACAATCGGAAGCGACATCGCGGCGAGGACTGCCTAAAGAGGCGCAAGATCGCTCGACCCAGTCCTAAGGGGCCCCGGAGACACGAAAAGCGCGCCGCGCCTGTGACGCTTGCCGATGACCGTCCGCCGAGGCTAGATCCGGAGGAAGATGGAAAGGTGATTCCAGACCCATGCTCGCCCTCGTGTTCAGTTTGATCGGCATCATCGTCCAGCTCATACTGGTCGTTCTGGTGGCGCAGGCGGTTCTGTCTTGGTTGATCGCCTTCGAGGTCGTGGACCGGCGCAACAACGCCATCGCGAGCATCTACGGCTTCACCCAGAAATTGACCGAACCCATGCTTCGGCCGATCCGCCGCCTGGTTGGCCCTGTAGGCGGCATCGACCTTGCGCCTTTGATCTTGGGCTTGGGGTTGATTTTCGGCTTCCAGCTCCTGCAAACACTGGTATTCAGCGGCGTGTTTCGCGGCTGAAGCGCGCAGACAGGAGCGCAGCGAGAGGCCCCCTCCTTCTGTCGCAGACGTCTGAAGCAACGGCCGCTCGGGCGCGCGCAGTGGGCGTCGCTGGTCGCTCTGCCTGTTTTTGTTCACACGCGCCGCCGTCTTTGTCTTAAGGCGAAGGCGCAGTCGCGAGCGACCGCCCCCTGCAGCGCGAGCAGATCCCTGGCGTCGCCCTCTCCGCTGTCCATTGGATTGGCGGCGGGTCGCGGCTATAAAGACCTGTACATTGAGAACAAAACCGTCGAGGTGGTCGGCGCTGTGTTGGCCGTTTAGAAAGACCGTCCATGACCGCCGCCCTCATCGACGGCAAAGCCATCGCCGCCGATCTCCGCGCAGCCGTCGCCGCCGCCGTGAGCCGCCTTCCCCGCGCCCCAACCCTGGCGGTGGTGCTTGTGGGTGAAAACCCAGCAAGCCAAGTCTATGTCCGCTCGAAGGTGAAACAAACCGCGGAAGCGGGCATGGTTTCCAAGGAGTTTCGCCTGCCCCTTGGCGCGAGCCAATCCGAGGTGGAGGGGCTGGTCCAAGCTCTCAGCGCCGATCCTGAAATCGATGGGGTCTTGGTGCAGTTGCCTTTGCCGCAGGGCCTGGACGAGGCCGCGGTCCTTGCTGGCCTGGATCCTGCTAAAGACGTGGATGGTCTGACCGAGATCGCCGCTGGACGCCTGGTCCTTGGCAAGCCGGGCTTGCGCCCCTGCACGCCTGAGGGCTGCGTGATCCTGGCCAAGACCGTTCATGAGGACCTGACCGGCGCCCATGTCGTGGTGATCGGCCGCTCGATCCTGGTCGGCAAACCTGCGTCGCTTTTATTCCTGGAGCAGAACGCCACCGTCAGCATGGCGCATTCTAAGACCAAAAACCTCCCCGCCCTCTGCCGAAGCGCCGATATCCTTGTCCCCGCCGTCGGCAGGCCCTTGATGGTCAAGGCTGATTGGGTACGCCCTGGGGCCACGGTCATCGATGTCGGCATCAACCGGGTTCCCGCTTCTGATCAGGGAGAAGGAAAAACCCGCTTGGTTGGCGACGTCGATTTCGACGCGGTCAAAGATGTGGCCGGCGCCCTTACGCCTGTCCCTGGGGGGGTAGGCCCCATGACCATCGCTTGTTTATTGCGCAACACCGTCATCGCCGCTTGCCGGCGGCGAGGCTGGCCATTGCCTTCCCTGTGAGCGCCTTTGGCGACGCCAAACCTCTCTCAGCGCAACTCCACCGCCACAGACACGGTGACGCGGGTTTCGACTTCCCCTGGCGCGACTGGCGTCGAGGCCATCGCGTCTTCCATCCGCGCCATGGCGTAGGGGGCGAAAGGCGGCGGCCTCGCGCTTGCGCCTTCTGAGATCGAGATAATCCGATGCAGCCGAAGGCCTGCGGCTTCAGCATAAAGGCCCACTCGCGCCAGCGCGTCTCCCATCGCATCCCGTCGCGCCGCGTTCAGCGCCGCCTGCTGATCCTGCAACCCGAAGGAGATCCCGTTCATGGTGTTGCCTCCAGCCGCGATGGCTTGATCCACAATTCGACCAAGGCGATCGAGAACCCGCACCCTGACCGCCACCTGGTTCGACGCCATGTAACCCGAGATCTGGGGCGGTTGGTTCTCGACATAATAATACTGGGGGTTCACGCTCAGCCCGCTTGTCTGGATGTCCCGCTCCTCGACGCCTGCCCGACGCAACACTTGGAAAAGACGCTCCATCCGCTCTGCGTTCGCCCGCAGGGCGGCGTCGGCGGTGGCGCCTTCAGTGGTGACGCCCAACGACACGGTCGCCATATCGGGAGAAGCCGCCACCGAGCCCTCTGCGGAGATCGTCAAGACAGTCCCTTCGATGACGGGCCCGCTTGGCGACTCGTGCGCCGCCGCTGGCGCCACAAGCGCTGCAGGCGCAGCGGCGGCGACGACGGCGACAGCAACGGCGGCCAAAAGAGGACGGGCCGAAAACGGGGCGCGCATAGGAACTCCCTTCAAAAAAGTTCTGTCTCAGCGTGTCTTCCTCTCGAACCCGGCCAAAGTGAGGCGTGAGAGCCGCTCTCCCGAATCACGTCCGAACCCCGAATCAAGGCCGAATCAGTGTAGCCAGAGGTTTGGCATGGCGGAGTCCGCGCGTATGCGTTTCACAGAATCGTATCTGCGGAGCCTGAAAGAGCGCGCATCGATCGTCGCCTATGCTGGGGCAAAGATCGCTTGGGATAAGCGAAAATCCAATCCAGGCCGCGGCGATTATTGGGCCTGCTGCCCTTTTCACGGCGAAAAAAGCGCCTCATTCCACGTCATGGAGGACAAGGGGGCTTATAAATGCTTCGGCTGCGGCGAAGCAGGCGGAACCCTCGACTTGGTGATGAAGCTCGAAGGGCTGAGCTTCCCCGAAGCGGTAGAGCGGCTGGCCGCCTTCGCGGGTGTTCCCCTGCCCGAGGAGCCCAAAGGCGAAGCGATTGATCAGGAAGAGGCCTTGCGCCGCAGGGCGTTGGCCGCCGCCGCAGCCGCCCAAGCCCTCTTTGTGGCGGCTCTCAATAGCCCCGCTGGCGGGCCTGTCCGCGCCTATCTTTTAAGCCGCGGCTTGGGTCCGGCCGAGTGGGAGCGCTTTGGATTGGGCTTTGCCCCCGATGGTTGGACGACGCTTGTGGAGGCCCTGCAGGACAAGGGCTTTACCCTTGAAGAGCAGATCGCCGCCGGCGTGGCGCGTCCTGGCCAAGACGGGCGGCGTCCGATCGCCACTTTCCGCAATCGTCTCACATTCCGGATCGACGACCCGCAAGGCCGGATCATCGCCTTCGGCGCCCGCGCTTTAGAAAAGGACGCGCAGGCCAAATACCTCAACAGTCCTGACTGTTTGATTTTCCACAAGGGCCAGACCCTCTACCGGCTAAAAGCCGCGCGCGAAACGCTCGCCAAAAGCCGCGGCGCCTTCCAGGGATTGGTAGTGGCGGAAGGCTATCTGGATGTCATCGCCCTTGAGCGCGCCGGCGTCCCCGCCGTGGCGCCTTTGGGCACCGCCCTCACCGCCGAGCAGCTGGCGCTTCTGTGGAAAGCCGGCCCGGAACCCATTTTCTGCTTTGACGGCGACGATGCCGGCGCCCGCGCCGCCGCCCGCGTCCTGGACATGGCTTTGCCTCAAGTGGGCCCAGAGCGCACTTTGTCGGTGGTCTCTCTTCCCGCGGGCCAAGATCCCGACGATCTTTATCGGAAAGCGGGTCCCGACGCTCTCCGAAAGGCGCTGGACGAGGCAGCGCCCGCGGTCGAGGCATTGTTTCGGCGGGAGGCGGCCGCCAAGCCTCTGACGACGCCGGAAGCCAAAGCGGGTTTCAAGGCGCGGCTTAAAAAGGCCGCCGGAGCGATCCTCGACGAGGAAACGAGAAAACTTTATTTGCGTGACTTGCTGGACCGGGCCGACGCTTTCATTCGGCCCGCCCCACAGCCCCCCTCCGCAGCCCGACCCTTCGCGCAACGATCTCCCCAAGGCTTGGCGCCCCGCGGCGCCAGGGGTGGTCGAGGGGCGAAACCAGGTCCGTTTCTGGCCCCTCCAGTCCCAACGCCGGAAACCAAAGCCGCCCTGTCAAAGCCGGCTTTGTCGGATTTCGAGCGCCTCTTGGGCGGCTGCCTTGATTATCCTTCCCTTGCGGCGGACCATGCCGAGCTGCTTGTGGAGATCGCATTTCCTCCGGGCGCTTTGACAGAAATCCGGGATGAGCTTCTCGCCGCAGTGGCGGAGCGAGCCCCCTGCGACCGTTCCGCTATCGCTGAACGTCTGACGCGCATCGGCTTGGTTGACGCGGCGCGAATCATTACCCATCTCCCCGTTCTGACCAGTGAGCGCAGCGAGACCGTGAAAGACAGCCAAGCCGAGGCGGTGCGGGCGGCTCTCCTCGCCGAGGAACGCCAGACTCCTGCGCAGATAAAGGCGCCGGGCGCAACAAGCGTGCGGGTAGCAAAGCGCGCGTCGGCGCGTCGGATGCTGACCCAAGATGTCGGCATGGAGGCTGGGCCGCAATTCGCCCGGTTGGCGCATGAACTTTACGAACGCGCTGTCCGTGCGCGTGAGGAAGAAGCCCTTAAACAAGAAGACGGCGACGCCGCTTTCGAGAGAGCCCAGGCCCTACATTTTGACCGGCTTCGAGCCGCTCGGCTGTCCGCCAGCGAATCCGATCGTCGGTCCGAACCATGACCCGCCAAAAATCCAACAGAAGCGTTGAGCAAGCAGTGACGAACGCACGGAAGCCAGCCATGAGCAAGACCGAAGCAGAAGCGCCGGAAAAGGAAGAGGCGGCCGAAGCGCCGCTTCTCGATCTCTCCGACGCTGCGGTCAAAAAAATGATCAAGTCCGCCCGTACGCGCGGCTTCGTCACCCATGAAGAACTGAACAAGGTCCTCCCCTCGGAGGAGTTCACCGCCGACCAGATCGAGGACATCATGTCCCAGCTGTCGGAAATGGGGATCTCCGTTGTGGACTCCGAGGAGGAGGCTGAGACGCCGGAGGAGGAAGGCCAACGCGCCGTCGTCGCAAGGGAGGAAGGCAAGCCCCCCGTCGGCAACACCCGCGAGGACGCGGATCGGACCGACGACCCTGTGCGCATGTATCTGCGAGAGATGGGCTCGGTGGAGCTTCTCTCGCGGGAAGGCGAAATCGCCATCGCCAAGCGGATCGAGGCAGGCCGCGACGCCATGATTCGGGGCTTGTGCGAGAGCCCTCTCACGTTTGAAGCCATAATGGTCTGGCGCGAGGAATTGCGTAACCAGCAGATCCTGCTTCGCGACATTATCGATCTTGAGGCCACTTATGGCGCCGAAGCCGGAGCCCCGCCGCCGCCCGCGCTGGACGGCCCAGCCGATGGTGAGGCCCCTGAAGGGGTGGAAGGCGAAGAGAACGAAGAGGGCGACTTCGACGACGAGGCCGCGATCTCGATGTCGGCCATGGAAGCGGAGCTCCGCGAAGGGGTCATGGCGACCCTTGACGCCATAGCCGCCGAGTTCGAGCGCTTCCGCACCTTGCAAGACAAGCGCATCGACCTGCGCCTGAAAGGCAAAGGTCTGCCCGCCGCTCAGACCGAGGCCTATAACGGGGCCCAGGCCCGGATCACCGAAGAGCTGAAAAAGCTGAAACTCAACAACGCCCGGATTGAGACCCTGGTGGAGCAGCTTTATGCGATCAATCGCAAACTCATTGGGCTTGAGGGGCGTTTGATGCGGCTGGCGGAAGCCAATGGAGTGCCGCGCGGGGAGTTTTTGGCTTCTTATATCGGCTCCGAGCTCGACCCGAAATGGATCGACGCGGTGAAGAGCCGTTCGAAGAAATGGTCCATCTTTATCGAAGAAGAGCGCGCAGCAGTCCAAGATCTGCGCTCAGAGATTGCCGTTCTTGCTCAAGAAACAGGCGTCCCGATCGATGAATATAAACGTATTGTGTCAGCCGTTCAGAAAGGCGAGAGAGAAGCGCGCCAAGCAAAAAAGGAAATGGTGGAGGCGAACCTTCGCCTGGTCATTTCGATCGCAAAAAAATACACCAACCGTGGCCTGCAGTTCCTGGACCTTATCCAAGAGGGCAATATTGGCCTCATGAAGGCCGTGGATAAGTTCGAATACCGTCGCGGCTATAAATTTTCGACCTACGCCACCTGGTGGATTCGACAGGCTATTACGCGTTCGATAGCGGACCAGGCCCGTACCATCCGTATTCCGGTGCACATGATCGAAACGATCAACAAGCTCGTGCGCACCAGCCGCCAGATGCTGCACGAGACCGGTCGCGAGCCCACGCCTGAAGAGCTCGCCGAAAAGCTCGGCCTGCCCTTGGAAAAAGTGCGCAAAGTGATGAAGATCGCCAAAGAACCGATCTCTTTGGAGACCCCGATCGGCGACGAAGAAGACAGCCACCTTGGGGATTTCATCGAAGACAAGAGCGCCATCTTGCCTGTCGACGCTGCAATCCAGTCAAACCTTCGCGAAACCACGACCCGGGTTCTGGCGAGTCTCACCCCAAGGGAAGAACGCGTCCTCCGCATGCGCTTCGGCATCGGCATGAACACGGACCACACTCTTGAGGAGGTGGGCCAACAATTCAGTGTGACGCGGGAGCGGATCCGGCAGATCGAAGCAAAGGCGCTGCGCAAGCTCAAGCATCCGAGCCGTTCGCGGAAGCTGCGGAGCTTTTTGGACAACTAAAGGGAACGCCGACCCGTCCTCGAACGACGCAGGCGCGCCAGTGGCGGAACGGCCCTTTGGGACCGATCGACCGCGGCCAAGCGCGATCCTCTTTTTTCTGCGTTGAGAACGGGCAAGAGCGCCTCATTAGACCCGCTGAGCGAGAACGCGCCCGTCAAAGGCCCGTAAGATCTCCATTGAGACGTTGCGCGAAGGTCTTGGAGATGTGAGGCTCCCAAGGTCAGTCTGCCGCGCCGATCGACGAGTCTGAAGAGGTCACAGATGCAGCGCTTGTTGTCGGGCTATCGCCGCTTTCGCGCAGAGCGCTGGCCCAAGGAGCGGGCGCTTTACCGGGCGCTTGCTGCAGGTCAAACGCCAAGGCTTCTGGTGATCGCCTGCTCTGACAGCCGCGTCGATCCCGCCACGATATTCGCCGCCGAGCCGGGTGAGCTCTTCATCATACGCAACGTCGCCAATGTTGTGCCGCCCTTCGTCAATGACGGAGGGCTGCACGCTGCCTCCGCCGCCATTGAGTTTGCGGTTAAAAAGCTCAAGGTTCGCACCATCTTGGTGATGGGCCATGCCGCCTGCGGGGGCGTCAGCGCCGCGCTGTCGGAAGATCGCGACGCCGACAGTCCTTTTCTTGCCGCCTGGATTGATCTGATCGCGCCAGCCAAGGCCCGCTGCGCCGCCTGCTCTGATGGCGATCTTCAGACCGCCCTGGAACGCGAAAACGTCAAGCTCAGCCTGGAGCGGCTCTTGACTTTCCCTTTCGTGGCCGAAGCCGCGTCGGACGGCCGTTTGGCCCTCGAGGGAGCGCGCTTTGGGATCCAAGACGGCAAGCTGGAGATTTACGATGCGATCGAAGGCGTATTTCAAAGCCTTGATTGACGTCTCCTCCGCCCTATGCTGCGGCGATCGAAAAAAAACCGCGAAAGGGGCATCGCTATGAGCGCCGCGCCGAGGTCCGAACGCTATCAAAGCTTTGCAGCCTTCTACCCATTCTATATCGGCGAGCATCAGAACCCGATCTGCCGTCGGCTGCATATCGTCGGCACGGGCCTGTCCATCGTGATGCTGGGAGCAGGCGCATTGGTCGATCCTTGGTTTTTCCTTTTGGCGCCTCTGGTGGGCTATCTGTTCGCCTGGATCGGCCATTTCTTTTTCGAGAAGAATAAGCCCGCGACCTTCTCCTACCCGCTATGGAGCCTGATGGGCGATTATCGGATGTTCGCCGAGACCCTCGCGGGTCGCAGGCGCTTTTAGATGAGCTTCCGATCCGTTCTGAGCTCGGATTGGACATCAAGGAGAATGCCGGGGCGGTTCGGCTGAGGAGCGCTCAAGAGCTTATGATCGGGCAAATGCATTGAAGCGCCGCAGCGAGGGTCAAGCCTGTTTCTCGCGGCATTGAGACCATGACGACCGTCTTGACCATAGGCGGGTCTTTAGCGCCCAACTGGGCTGCGATCGGCCTGGCGCGGCGGCGTCCGCGAGGCCTTCGCGAGAGCCGCATTCTTGACCAAGATGCTGCGCTGGCCGCTCAGAGCACCAGTTTTCCCCGAACGAGATTGGCGTAGTCGTTCAGCATCGTCTCGCACACCGCCCCCGGTTTGAACTTGATCCCAGCGATCTCGTTTACCGGCGTCACCTCCGCCGCCGACCCCGTGAGGAAGACTTCGTCGAAGGACGCAAGCTCGCCTGGAAAGATCGGCCGCTCGATCACCTCCAGATTGCGACGCCGCGCCAATTTGATCACTGTCTGCCGGGTGATCCCGTTAAGAAAGCAATCGGGCGTGGGCGTGTGGATCGCGCCGTCGCGAATGAGAAAAATATTGGCGCCCGTCGCTTCCGCGATCTGCCCGCGCCAGTCCATCATCAGGGCGTCCTGGAAGCCGGCGTCCTCCGCGGCGTGTTTGGACAAAGTGCAGATCATGTAGAGACCCGCAGCTTTGGCCTCGCAAGGGGCGGTATCCGGGGCCGGACGCCGCCATGGCGCGACCATCATCCGGATGCCGGTCATTTTGTTTTCGAAATAACTGCCCCATTCCCAAACGCAGACGGCGGCATGGATTGTGTTGGCCTTCGCCGATACGCCCAGAGCTTCCGAACCCCGCCAGGCGAGGCAGCGCACATAGGCTGTTTCAAGGCCCATCTTGCTCAAAACAGCGGTTTTCGCCGCCGTAATCTCCTCAGCTGTGAAGGGGATCTGAAAACCCAGGAGCCGTGCGGATTGATGCAAACGCTGGGCGTGCTCCGCCGAACGGAACACCACCCCGTCATAGGCCCTCTCCCCTTCGAACACGCAGCTTCCATAATGCAGGGCGTGCGTCATCAAGTGCACCTTGGCTTCTCGCTGCGGGATGATCTCGCCATCCATCCAAACCCAACCCTCGCGATCGTGGAACGGGACCAAAGCCATTTTGCAAAACTCCGATGAAACCCGTTTGCGGCGGGCGTGACGGCTTGTGCGCGCCGAGACTCCGCCGCATGTTTAGCGAACACCATGGCGACACATCAAACACGGGCGGACCCAAAACAAAACCCTCCTGCTTCCAGCGCGGAGGCGAGGCTGTTTTTACGCGAAGATGAGCTCGACAGGGCTGCCGATCTGATTTTGGCCGCCGCCCGCACCTTTTTCAAGGCGGCCGAGCCCTCCTTGTCGCGCTGGAAACTCGGCCCCGCCCATTATCGGGCGCTGGCGGCGATCCGGCGCGAAGCGGATCTGACGATTACAGAGCTGCTGCAACGGCTGCATGTGCGCAAACAAAGCCTCGCCCGGGTCCTGAACGAGTTAGAGGCTGCAGGGCTTATCGAGCGCCGCCCAAGCCCCAAGGACGGCCGCGCGCGCCTTCTTCGCCTCACCCCCGAGGGCGCCATCGCCGAGCGAGACGCATCCAACGCGCTCCGCGAGCGGCTTGCAGGGGTCTTTCGCGCCAAAGGGCCGGATGCTGTGTTCGCCGCACGTTCTGTATTGACGGCCCTCTTGCAAGAAAACATGTCCCCATGAGCGAGCCCCTCGCCATTCTCGACGCCTCTGGCCAGCCCGCCCACATCCTGATCGTCGACGACGACGACCGGATCAGGGAGCTGTTAAAACGCTATCTGGCCAAAGGCGGGGCGCGGGTCTCGGCGGCCGCGGACGCCGAAGCGGCCCGCCGGCTGCTCGCATCTTTTGAATTTGACGTTCTGATCCTGGACGTGACGATGCCGCGCGAGGACGGATTTTCCCTCGCCGCCTCGATCCGCAAGACGAGCCATGTGCCGATTATCCTGCTGACGGCGCTGGGGAACCACGAAGATAAGGTGAAGGGCTTCAGCCTAGGCGTTGACGACTACGTGCCAAAGCCTTTCGAACCCGAAGAACTGGCGATGCGGATCAACGCCATCCTTCGCCGCGCCTATAATCGCCGGGCCCGGCCCCTTGAGGCGGCGGCGTTCGGCCCCTACGCGTTCAATCTTCAGCGGGGCGAGCTGACCAAGGACGGCGCCACCATCAAATTGACGGAGTCTGAAACGAGCCTCCTGAAGGTCCTGGCGCTCAAATCGGGGGACCCGATCAGCCGGGAGGAGCTTGCCCGCAAAACCGGCGCGGGCTTGGAACGCAGCGTCGACGTGCAGGTGACGCGGTTGCGTCGCAAAATCGAAACGGACCCCCGCGCGCCGGTCTATCTGCAGACCGTGCGCGGGGTAGGCTATCGATTGGCGCTTGATTAGGGCCCTCTCAATCCTGATTGGACCAAACGGTATCGGATCGGGTCTGATAGGTCTTGCCGTTCCGGGCCTTATGCGGTTTGGCCCCAGCCCGATGATCGCTGCGCCCATCGCTGCGCCCATCGCTGCGTCTGGCGTCGCTGCGGCCTTTGTCGGCCATAGTCTCAAGACGCCGATCGTCCTTGCGTCCAGGCGGACACAGCCCCTCACCTCTCCCGCCAAGGTCGCGGGCGGTCTTCGTGCGCTGGTCCTGACGGCGCCGCTCTTCGTTTGCCCGGGTCTCCGGGCGTTCGCTGCGGCGCTGCGGCTCCCTTTGCCCCTGCCGACTTCCTGACGCTTCCCCGCGCTGCGCCCCGCTCCGCTGGCCCTGGTTGCGCTGCGGCTGGCCGCGGCCCTGACCCCGGCCGCCGATCGGCGGCGGCTTTGGGACAGGATCTTTCAGCCCCGGCGTGGGCAGAGCGAGGGCGTGGGCAATGACTGCAACCGGCGCTTTTGTGAGCCTTTCGATATCTCTGAGCCAGGCCCGCTCTTCGGGCGCGCAGAAACTGATGGCCTGCCCCTCCGCACCCGCCCTGGCGGTGCGGCCGATCCGGTGCACATATTGTTCCGGAACATTCGGCAGATCGTAATTGATCACATGGCTCACCTCATCGATATCGATGCCCCGGGCCGCGATCTCGGTCGCCACCAAGAGCCTTGCCTTTCCCGCTTTGAAGGCCGCCAGGGCCCGCTCGCGTTGGGCTTGGCTCTTGTTGCCATGGATCGCCTCGGCTGCGTGACCCTGCGCCCGCAACGCGGCGACAACCCGATCAGCGCCGTGCTTCATGCGGGTGAAGACGATGGCCCGATCGATCTCGGGCTTTTCTTTCAAGAGCGCGTCGAGCAGCGCGCCCTTGCTGTCCTGGGCGATATGAATGACACCTTGGCTGACCCGCTCGGCGGTGGAGGACACGGGCGCCACCGCCACTTTCTGAGGATCGGTGAGGAATTGCTCCGCCAGGGCGGCGATGTCGGGAGGCATGGTTGCCGAGAAGAACAGGCTCTGCCGCTTTGAGGGCAGGAGCTTGGCGATCCGCCGCAAGGCATGGATGAAGCCCATATCCATCATGTGATCGGCCTCGTCGAGGACGAACATGGAAACGGCGTCGAGCCGCACGGCGCGGTTTTCCACGTGGTCGATAAGACGCCCGGGCGTTGCGACGAGCACATCGACCCCCCGCGCCAATTGCTCCCGCTGCCGCCCGAGCGCGACCCCGCCGAACACCACAGCGACGGACAATTTCAGATTCCGCCCATAAGTCTCAAAGGAGGTCGCGATTTGGGAGGCGAGCTCCCGGGTCGGGGCCAACACCAGAACGCGGCAGGTCCTGGGCTCGGCCCGTCCTCCTGTGGCTTGCAGCCGGTGCAGAATGGGCAGGGCGAAGGCTGCAGTCTTGCCTGTTCCAGTTTGCGCAAGGCCCACAATGTCGGCCCCCGTCATGGCGATGGGGATCGCCTGGGATTGGATAGGGGTGGGGGTGTCATAGCCCTCCGCGGCGAGCGCTTTCAAAAGCGGCGCGGCGAGGCCGAAGTCTTGGAATGATGTCACGATATGCCCGTCAAAGGCCGGGAGCGTAAGGCTCCGGGTCCTTCCTGCTGAAGTCTCGAAACGGTGCGACGGCGAAGAAAGGCGAAGCGGCGAAAAGGGTCCGCCAAGAGGCCGAACGTCGATGGAGGCGTTCCGCGAATGATCCGGTGGAGGCAGGAGCTGCCAACACGGTCGCTGCGCGCCTTATGGGCCCTCTCGTCCTAACAGTCAATGAACGGGGCCCATGAACGGGCCCCATGAACGGGTCCCACGCGTCAAGCGGCTTATCGCTAGGGAAAAAGGCGCAGAATGGCGCTTTGGCTGGCGGTGGCCATCAGCAACCCGTCATGGCTAAAAATATGCATTCTGCCGTGAACAAAGCCAGATCGAACCCCGTGAATGCGAATATCAAGGCACATCCACTCCGTGTCCACGAGCTGCCGGATCCTTATCGTATTGTCGAGACTATTGGCGCCCGCGTGCCGGCCGAGCGCGTGACCTGTGGCTGAGGGCACAAAGTCGGCCAGGATGGCGAGAAGCCCACTTGTAACCGGCACGCCGTCCACGGCCCGACCCCACAAGACCGCATGACCGTCCTCGGAGAACTGACCATCCGCCCGGGCCGCGCCGTAGCGTCCTTTTGCAACCCGCAAATCGATTTTGTCGTGCATGTCCTTGTCTTGCGGGTTCCAGCGCGGCATCGGCAGGCAGTCCTCCGGGGGCGGCACGTCCGGCTTTTGCGCCCACTGGCCTTCAACGGCGTTCGGCCGCTCGCCCAGGGCGGCGTTGACGGTGAAAATCTCGGTGTCCGCCACATGCCCCACGACCCGGGCCTGGGTCACGTTGTTTCCCGATCGCGGCACGATCACGTCCAAATCAACCATCGCCGGAGGGTGCGCGTAGGACAAATACTGCGCGGTCGCCCAGATTGTGGGCCGTCCCGTGGTCCGTTCCATCGCGGTGATCGCCGAGGCGAGGCCCACGCCGCCAAATAGGAATTTCTTTCCCGGCGGCCCCACGGTCACGTCCTGGGTGACCGGCAGATACCAACGGTGGGAATTGTGGGTTGCGCGCAAGTCGAAGAGGTCGGTCATGCGCCCTGACATGGGGCCGACCTCTGATCCTGTCTAGGTCGCCATATGAGCGGCTGCTGCCGGGTTCATGGCGCGGCGGGTCACGCCCACGGCTGTAACCAAAAACGCCAGAACGAAGGCTAAAAGCGCAGTCTTGAGCGAGAAATCGCCCAGGTCTGCAAGATCAAACAGCAACCCGAGCATGCATCCCCCGACCACAAGCCAGCTCACCGCTCGGAACACGCCCGGGGCGGCGGCCCGTGCGGCGAACACAACAGCGAGCATCCCCGGCGCCAGCAGATAGACATCGATGGCCATGAGCCGTGGGATCAGGAGCGTGCCAAGAGCGAGGCCCATCCACACCCGCTCGCGGGCCGACAGGCCCGCCTGCGCCGCGATCGCCCACCCCGCCAGCGTCAGGATCGCTGCGAACGCGGCATACCCCATCAACGCCGACGGGGCGGCGCCGGACACCCCGAAGACGGCGAGCCAGCCCCAGAAACCGTCCCCGGGGGCTCGCTCCACCGCCATGAAGCGGGTGATCTCCACCCAGGCGTCCCACTCCGCCCCTCCCATATGGTAGGACCAAGCCCAGGGCCCGAGCGCCAAGCCGAGCGCCACAAGCCCTCCTAAGATCCGCCGCGGCCAGGAGACCGGCGCAACCAGGAACACGACCCCGAAAGTCAAAAGAACCGGTTTAAAGGCCCCCGCCACCCCCAGCGCCAGAGCGAGCGGCCAGACGCTGGCCGTTGCCAGCAACGCTCCGGCAAGGACCAACGCGTGCAGGATAATGGCGACATTGCCAAGCACCACCGCGCTGCCGGTGATCAGGCCCAAAAACAGAACCCGTTCCAACAACCGCCCCGGCGTCGCCCTGTTGAGGAACACCTGAAATGCAAGAAACGCCAACGCCAAGAGATAGAGAGCGACATAGGCTGCGACAAAGCTGAACTCCCCAATCGAGTCGATGATCGCCCCCGCCCCCCGCGCCGCCCATGGCGCGTAGACGAACGTCGTGTGCCCAGGGATGTCGGCGCACACAGCCTCCACGCCGTAGAACGGCGCGCCTGCCGAAGCGAGCCTTCCAGCGCACTGCACCGCCTCGAAATCATCCAGGAAACCGCCTCCCCCTTCGGCGATGCGGTTGACCAGGCCCTTCAACACAGGCAACCCAAACAGGAACGCGATCAAAACCCGGGTGGAAGTCTTGCGCGTCCGGGCGGCGAACCAGGCGAGGGCGTCCATCATGTGCAAAGTTTAGCCATGTTGAACGGCAAGGCGCAATCCGGCGCCCGCGTGCGGTGAAGACGCCCGAAAAAGAAGGAGCGCGGTCTGTGCAGCTAACGTCCTCCCCATTGACCCGGCTATTTGGCAGGAACTGGCTGCCCAAGGGCTTATACTGGCGGACGCTGTTGATCATTGTGGCGCCAGCTGCCCTCTTGCAGCTGATCGTGACAGTCGTGTTTCTCAACGATCATTGGCAAACGACGTCTAAGCGCATGAGCCAAGCTGTCGCCGCCGACGTCACTCTGCTTTTGCAACTTTATGAGCGGGACCCGACCCCGGCGACCTTCGCCGAGCTTCAGCGCCTCGCCCATGTTCCTTTGCGCCTGGAGATCACCCTTGACGAGGGGGGGGCTCTGGCGCTGCCCCGGTGCCGCGCCGTCGAACCCGCCATCGACCGTTATCTGACCCGTTCCCTGCGCGAGGATGTGGCGCGCGCTGTTTGGTATGACTCAACCTGCCCCGGCAACCAGGTGAAGATCCGCGTCCCCGTCACCGGTGGCGTGTTGCAGGTGGAGGCCTTTCGCGACCGGGTGCAAGCCCGCTCAGGCCCTCTCTTCGTGGCCTGGATTTTCGGCGCGACGATTTTTCTGTGCGTCGTCTCGGTCCTGTTCATCCGCAACCAGGTGCGGCCCATCGAACGCCTCGCCAGGGCGATGGCCGCCTTTGGCCGCGGAGAGGACGTCTCCACCTTTAAGGCGCGCGGAGCCCGTGAGGTGCGCGAAGCCGCCCATGCTTTTTTCGAGATGCGCAACCGCATCAAACGCCATATCGCTCAGAGGGCGCAGCTTCTGGCGGGCGTAAGCCACGACCTGCGCACGCCTATCACCCGCTTAAAACTACAATTCGCCCTGATGGACCAGACCTCGGACGTGGTCGCCGCCAAGCGCGACCTCGCCGACATGGAAGAGACCTTGGAGGAATATCTGGCGTTCGCCCGCGGCGAATGGACTGACGAGCTTGAGCCTTTGAGCCTGACAGACTTGGTGGCCGAGGTGACGAGCGCCCACATGCGCTCCGGCGCGACCCTGACTATTCTTCAGCCTGATCAGCCCATCCAGGTGACCGGCCGCCCCAACGCCCTCAAGCGGTGCCTTGCAAATCTCATCGACAACGCGGTCGCACACGGCGGGGCGGTGCAAGTGGAGACGGCGGCCACTGGCCAAGGGGTGGAGGTCAGGGTTGACGATGACGGCCCTGGCATCGACCCGACCCTTTACGAGGACGCTTTCCGGCCGTTCTCGCGACTGGATGAAACCCGCACCCGCAACGCCAAGGGCGTGGGGCTGGGCCTCGCCATCGCCCGCGACGTGGCCCGCGCCCATGGCGGCGAGATCACCCTATCGAAGAGCCCTCTTGGGGGCTTGCGTGCGGCCCTGCGTCTGCCCCAGCGGATGTCCCATCGGGTTTAGCGCTTTCGAAGCCCGCGAAACGCCCAAAAAGATCCTCCGCCCGACGCAAGCCCTTATCGAGAGCGCTCATGGTCCGAGCGAAGTCGCCGGCGGTATCCTGCCGCCAAGCAGCCCTTGCCTGGGCTATGATCACCGCAAGCCCCTGCGCCCGCGCTCTGCCGGCCATGCCGTCGGCGTCGAGCCCGGCGAGCGCCATGACCCACTCCGCCAGCCTGACATGCCGCAGATGCTGCTGCGTCAAGGCGACAGGCTCGCCTGGGGTCTCCATGGCCAACACCGCGGCCCGATGCGGCTCCATGGCCTCAAACCGCTGCATGATGAGATCGAAGAGCCGGTCTCGCAGGGATTGGCTCGCGTCCGGCGCTGTCAAGCCTTCTCCCACCGCGCGATCAAAGGCCTCCTCCACGCAGTCTGCGGCCGCCGTGAGGCTTGCGCCGTAGAAATCACCGATGGGCCGTCCGGCCGCCGCGGCGAGGTCAAAGAGGCTGACCCCGCGCCAACCGCGCACGGCTGCGACCTGCAGCGCCGCCTTGGCAAGGGCTTCTCGGATCTCCGCTTCAAGATGCATCTCTGCATAAACCTTAATGGCCGTCCCGACCCAATGTGCGGGATCTTTCCGCCGCAGCGATGATAGCCCGACGAACCAGTGGACCCAAGCCGTCCATGCCGGTCAAGACATCGAGCGCGGCCTGGGTGGTCCCGCCGGGTGAAGTCACGGCCTTGCGGAGCGCCCCCGGGGTTTGTCCCGTCTGCAGCATCAGCGCGCCGGCGCCCGCCACGGTCTGCCGCGCCAGCCGTTCAGCCACGTCCTTTGGCAGGCCCTCCAACTCCGCCGCGGCCGCCAGAGCCTCCGCGAGAAGAAAGACATAAGCCGGCCCAGACCCCGACACTGCGGTCACGACATCCATTTGCCGTTCGATGTCCATCCGCTCGACCGGCCCCAAGGGCGCAAGCAGCTGTTCGGCGAGCAACAGGTCTTCTTCGCTGACCCCGGCTCCTGCCACATAGGCCGTCACCCCCTGGCCGATCTGCCCTGGCGTATTGGGCATGGCCCGCACCAGCCGCGTGGTGTTCAAGACCCGACCGAGGCCGTGCAGCGTGACGCCCGCCATCACTGAAACCACGAGCGTTTCGGGCCCCAGGAATGGCTGCGCCGACTGCGCTGCAGCTGTGAACTGGTTAGGCTTCACCGCAAAGACCAACACGTCCGTCGGTTGGGGCGCCTCTGGATTCAAAACGGCGCCCGCCGCCTCCAGCGCTTCGCCCAGAGCAGGATCGAAGGAGGGCTCGAGAACATGGAGCGTCAGGCCGCCGCCAAGCTTGACGGCCTCCGCCCAGCCGCGCGCCAAAGCCCCGCCCATCTGGCCGCATCCTACCAACGCGACGACAGGATTGTCTCTCCGGCTCAAGCTTCCCCCACGGTTTCGAAAAGGCTCGCCTTGGCCGCCTCCGCGGGCGCATAGCCTCCATGGATCAGAAGGGCAAAGGCGGGTTGGAACCGATCCGCAGCGTCCAGCGCGGCGGCCAGCAAAGCCTGAAACTCTCCTTCCGACACCTCGCTCCGGCCCACCATGGGCAGCGAGTGCCGCATCACGATGGCCCCGTCTTCGCTCCAAACATCGAAATGCCCAAGCCAAAGATTTTCATTGATAAGGGCGCATAAACTGGCCGCTTCCGCCCGTTTATGCTCAGGCGCGGCGAGGTCCAGTCCGAAAGTAAACAAGACAGCCGGCAACTCTGCGCGATAGCTGAAAAAGCCGACCGCCTCCCCCCACGGGGCTTGAAAACTGAACTGCAGATCATGGTCCTCGATCCGCTCGACCTCAAATCTGGGATCGTCGTTCATCACCGCTTCGGCCAGAGCCAGGGGATCGTCCGCATCCAACCCGTCGTCGTCGTCCAGCGTTAAGTCCATAGGGCCCTCCTCAGGCGAGCCGCTCCCACACTCTGGGAAACGACTCCAAGAGCGCGTCGTCCCCGACGCTGTCCTCCCTCCAGGGCCGCGCTTCACCGGCACGGACGAATCAAACCCCAAAAGCACAATAGATGCGTTTGTGGAGCGCAGCAATCGTTGTCAGCTCTCTTGTCCGACCGGGGTCTTTCGCTGAGGCCGACGCCTCGCCTCCTCACGAGTTGTCGCGTGGGCCCCTCTCAGCGGGGCCCCGAGGCAAGCCGCTCCTCGAGCGCGGCGAGCCTCTCTTTGAGCGTGGCGACTTCCTCTTGCGCCCTGGCGGCCAGCACTTTCATCGCCTCGAACTCGTCCCGCCCGACCAGATCCATATCCGCCGCCGCTTTCTCTATCTGCGCGCGCACAAAGCTCTTGGCTTCCTCTTGCACGCCCTGGGCGACGCCCACCGCGCCTGTCATGAGACGGGCCATGTCGTCGAAAAGGCCTGAGGCGCGCTGCATGTGACATCACTTTGCGTTTGAGGGTTGCTGCCAAGCTATTTATGAAACCGTATGAGGCGGCGCAACGGCGAGCCTGCGCGTCTGGGAGCTTTTTGCATGACCGAGGTTTTGGTCTTTCTGCTTGCGAGCGCGTCCCCGGGCGCGGCAGGAACCGGTCTTCCGTTTCCCAATATTGATCCTGTCCTGCTCGAGATCGGCCCCTTCAAGCTCCGTTGGTATGCCCTGGCCTACATCGCAGGCCTGCTGATCGGCGCTCGCTATATCGTGCTGCTTGTCAAGAACCAGCGTCTTTGGGGCGGCAAGCCGGCCCCAATGACCGTGTCGCATGCGGAAGATTTCCTCTTTTGGGCGACGCTCGGCGTTATTTTGGGCGGCCGGCTGGGCTATGTTTTGTTTTACATGCTTCCAGTCGAAGCAGCCCGTGAAAGTCTTTTTGCGGCCCCATGGCGCGTCTTCGCGATCTGGGAAGGGGGCATGAGCTTTCATGGCGGCCTGATCGGCGTCGCTTTGGCGGTCGCCTGTTTCGCCCGCGCCAACAAGATCCCGCTGCTCTCTGTGGGCGACCTCGCCGCCTGCGCCGCTCCTATCGGGCTTTTCTTCGGCCGCATCGCCAACTTCATCAACGGCGAACTCTGGGGCCGTCCGACCGATTTGCCCTGGGGCTTTGTGTTTCCTGCTGCAGGCGACGGTCTCGCGCGCCACCCAAGTCAGCTCTATGAGGCGGCCTTGGAGGGTTTGGCGCTGTTTTTCATCATTCGCTTCGCCACCCATAGAAGCCGCGCCCTGACCAAACCGGGGCTCGCCGCAGGCCTCTTCTTGTTTTTCTATGGGGTCTTTCGCTTCAGCGTGGAGTTCGTTCGCGAACCTGACCGCAGCATGCCGGAAGCGCTCCAGAATTATGTGACCATGGGCATGCTTCTGTGTCTGCCCATGATCGCTGCGGGGCTCTATCTGATGAGCCGGGCCGGCAAAGGCGCGAGGCCTCTGGCGCCCAGCTCCGCGTGACCCCGTTGGCTGCCCGTCTCCTGGACGAAATCCGCCAGGAAGGGCCGATCACGATCGCCCGGTTCATGCAAGCTTGCCTGTTCGACCCGCACCATGGCTACTACGCGACCGGGCCCCTGATTGGCGGAGCGGGCGAAGGCGACTTTCTCACCGCTCCTGAAACAAGTCAGATGTTTGGCGAGCTTTTAGGCCTTTGGTGCGTCCATGAATGGACCACGATGGGCAAACCCGATCCGTTTGTCTTGATCGAGCTCGGCCCTGGCCGCGGAGCCTTGATCGCGGACGCTTGGCGCGCCGCCAAGGTGGCCCCTGGTTTCCACGATGCGGCGCAGCTGCGCCTCATCGACCCAAGCCGCCCTCTGCGGCGCCTTCAGGCCGAAAGCCTGGCCAAGGTCGGCGCCGAAGGCGTCTGGCTCGACAGCATCGAGGAGGCGCCCCAAGGCCCTATGCTGTTGCTGGCCAACGAGGTCCTCGACTGTCTTCCGATCCGTCAGTTCGTAACCACGCCGGAGGGCTGGCGAGAGCGCCTGGTCGGCGAGGCCTCGCACGGCTTGGGCTTTGGCCTTTCTCATCCTTTGCCGATCGCAAAACCTGAAACCGCCCCTGACGGCTACTGGCGTGAAGTGGCGGAAGGGGCTGAGACATTTTTGCGCCCCCTTTTGGCGAGGCTGATCCAAAGTCCAGGACGCGCGCTTTTCCTCGACTACGGCTATGAAGATCCAAACGGCGCAGACACCCTGCAGGCGGTGCGGCGACACCAAAAGCTCCATCCTCTCGAGGCGCCGGGGCAAAGCGATCTGACCGCCCAGGTGGATTTCGCAGCGATTGCCGCGCGCGCGGCCGATGTCGGCGTGCAATCTTATGGCCCCCTTCGCCAGGGCGTGTTTCTGAAGAGCCTGGGGATCGCGGAGCGTGCGGCGGCCCTGGCGCAGAGGAACCCCGACAGGCAAGAGCGTCTGGACCGCGAGTTGAACCGCCTGGTCGCCCCCGATCAGATGGGGGACCTTTTCAAGGCCTTGTGCCTTTCCTCGCCCTTGCTTCCTCCCCCCGCAGGCTTCCCCGCATGCAGCCTTTGACATTCGAAAGCCTTAATCTCTCGGGCCTCCGCCATGGCTGGTTCGGCCGGGAGGGCGGCGTCTCAAAAGGCGCCTACGCGACCCTTAACGCCGGCCCAGGCTCACAGGACGACCCTGCGGCGGTCGCGGAAAACAGGCGCCGCATCGGGGCGTGGTTCAGCGAGGGGCCGGACCTGCTCCTGAGCCCATACCAGGTTCATTCTGCGCGGGTCGTCGTCGCGTCTGGTCCCTGGGCTGGGGATCGGCCGCAAGCGGACGCGGTCGTCACCAAGGCCAGAGGAATTGTGGTCTCCGTTCTCACCGCCGATTGCGCACCGGTGCTTCTGGCTGACCCCGAAGCGGGAGTCGTCGCTGCGGCCCATGCCGGTTGGAAAGGCGCGCTTGGTGGCGTCTTGGCCAACACCGTGGCCGCCATGCGCGCTTGCGGCGCGGACCCGATGCGCATTGTCGCCGTGGTCGGTCCCACGATCCAACAGCAAAGCTATGAGGTTGGCGCGGAGTTTGTCGACCGGTTCTTGAGCGACGATCCGTCCAATGCTCGCTTTTTCCTTCCTGGAAGGGCTGGAAAAGCCTTTTTCGACCTCCCCGCCTATTGCGTGACACAATTGCAACAAGCCGGTGTGAATAGCGCCGTCGCACTGACCGTGGACACATACGCCGAGAATGGGCGCTGGCATAGCCATCGCCGATCGGTGCATGAATCGCTATCAGACTACGGGCGTAACTGCGCCGCGATTCAAATAGCGCGCTGAGCCAGACAGGGAGGCCGCCGCTGTGAAGCTATTGGCTGGAAACTCTAATGGGGCCCTGGCGCGAGCCATCGCCGACCACCTCGACGCGCCTTTGGCCTCGGCCGAGTTTCGGCGCTTCAAAGACCATGAGATCTTCGTGACCATCGAAGAGAACGTTCGTGGCGAGGACGTGTTTCTGCTCCAATCCACGTCTCGGCCGGCCAACGACCATCTGATGGAGCTTTTGATCGGCATCGACGCCCTAACACGGGCCTCCGCCCGCCGCATTACCGCCGTCGTTCCTTATTTCGGCTACGCCCGCCAGGATCGGAAGGTCGGCGGCCGCACGCCGATTTCGGCCAAACTCGTGGCCAATCTGATCGCCAAGGCCGGCGCCCATCGGGTTCTGACGCTGGAGTTGCATGCCGGTCAGATCCAGGGTTTTTTTGACATCCCGACCGACAATCTGTTCGCAACCCCAGTTCTTGAGAAGGATCTTCGCGATCGCTACGGGCGCTGCGAAGAGCTGATGATCGTCTCTCCTGACGTCGGCGGGGTCGTCCGGGCGCGGGCCTTGGCGAATCGGCTTGGTGCGGACCTTGCGATCGTCGACAAGCGTCGGCCGACGGCGGGTCTCTCCGAGGTGATGAACATTATCGGCGACGTCCAGGGCCGACGCTGCATCCTCATCGATGACATTGTCGATTCTGCAGGAACCCTCTGCAATGCCGCAGCGGCGCTGAAGGAAGACGGCGCAGAGAGCGTCTCCGCGGTGGTGTGTCATGGCGTTCTCTCGGATGGCGCTGTGGCGCGGGTGGCGAAAAGCCAGCTCGACGAACTGGTGGTGACAGACAGCATCGCCCCCACCGAGGAAATGAACGCCAGCGACAAGATCCGGGTTGTCTCCGTCGCCCCGCTGATCGGCGAAGCGGTCTGGCGCATCGCCAACGAGCAGTCGATTTCTGTTCTGTTTGAGTAAAGAAAACGGAGAATTGGCCGATCGCCTCGCTGAGGCGCTGTGGCGGCGGCCTCCGCGCAATCCCTGAGACTGCCGCCGCTGGCCGGAGCCCAGGCCGCGCCAACGACCCAGGCCGCGCCAACGACCCAGGCCGCGCCAACGACCCAGGCCGCGCCAACGACCCAGGCCGACCGCCCGCGCCGACCCGTCTTTTGGCCTTGCCGCCTCGTTAGACCAAGGCCACTAGATCTCTGATCGATCCGTTGCAGGGCCACAACTCGATGCGCCGATTATTCACAGCCGTCGCCTCTGCTCTCGCCTTGGTCGCCTGCACCGCGACCGGCGCCGAAGACGCGTCCGCCGCCCAACGCCGCTTCCCTACTTCGGCCGATTACGGACCTGACGTCATGCAGCGCTTCTCTTTTCAGGCGGGCGGGGACTTTGGCTGGCGCCTATCGGGCTTGCGCACGCCCCGGCCCGAGGCGCCTTTGCGGGTTGTGGTCGTCTCAGGCACCCCATCCTGGAGCGAATACTGGGCCCCGGTTCTAGCCGCGGCGCCGCAGACTTGGGAAGTCATCGTGGTCGACCGCCCGGGATTTGCTCAGAGCGAGCCTCGCGAAGCTGTTCCTCGCATCGCCGATCAGGCCCTGGCATTGAGCCCGCTGCTCGAGGTCGGCGCGGACCGCCGGGTTGTGCTGGTAGGCCAGTCTTTCGGCGGCCCAATCGCCGCCTGGATGGCCGCCGCCGCGCCAGCGGAGGCGCGGCCGGCGGGTCTTGTCCTGCTTTCGGCGTTTTTTGGCGAGCGCGGCCGCACCGCGGACCGACTGATGGCCTTGGGCGGGGTCGCCCAGCCTTTGCTGCCCCGGGACTTGCGCAACGCCGTCAGCGAAGTCCGCGGCCAGTCGAGCCAGCTGTCTTCGATCAACGCCGCTCTGCAGGCCTTGGATCTGCCGATATTGGTCGTGCATGGCGGAGTGGACTCGTTTGTGCCTGTCTCCGCCGGCGAGGCCTTGGCCGCCAACCTGGGCGCAAGAGCCGAATGGCGACTGATCCCTGATGGAGACCATTTCCTCAATGCCTGCTGCGTGCCGGACATTCTGGCGGCGATCGCGGCTGTGGCCGGGCCGGAAACAGGGGCGCCCATCGCCCGGATAAGCCCAAGCACGCACCCCATTGCATCCCGGCCCCATCTCCGCTAGATGCGCACCCTTGTTTTCGAAACCAAGGCCAGCCTAAGGCCTCCGCGGCGCGGGGTCCCTGAAAAGGCGGCGTAAACCAAAAGGCCGACAGGGCCTGATTGACAGAGGGTCTTCCCGTGGCGGGCATCGTTTTGAACGTGGAAGTGCGTGAAAAAGCCGGCACTGGCGCGGCCAGGGCATCGCGCCGCGCCGGCAATGTTCCGGGCGTTCTTTATGGCGGCCCGCGCGGTCCTGTGTCCATCGAGACGCCGCGACGCGAGTTGGACAAGGCGCTGCGTTCGGGCAAGTTTGTGGCCCATATGGTCACCCTGTCGTACAAGGGTGAAACCCAGCCCGTGATCCCCAAGGCCATCCACTATCACCCGGTGACCGATGAGCCCCTCCATTTCGACCTTTACCGCGTCGAGGAGAACGCGCTGATCGATGTGGAGGTGCCAGTTCGCTTCCTGAACCAGGACATTTGCCCTGGGCTGAAGAAGGGGGGCGCTCTGAACATTGTGCGCCATACGGTCTCGCTAAAGGTCTTGGCCGGTAATATTCCGGAAGAAATCAAGATTGACCTAGCCAATGCCGATATCGGCGATGTGGTGCATGTGTCCAACATCACCCTTCCTGCCGGGGCGAAGCCCACGATCCAGGACCGGGATTTCACCATCGCCACCATCATTGGTCGCGGCGGCAAGCAGGACCAGGACGACGGCGGCCAGGGCGCGGCAGGCTAGCGCGGCAGGCTAGCGCGGCAGGCTAGCGCGGCGTCTTCAGCGCGCCATCCTTATGGAGCCGCAGGGACCATGTCTTATTGATACGTCTCTCGCCGCGCAGCCAAGCTATTCGCGAGCCTGGCAAGTGGAGCGGTTCGAGGGTTTCCGGTTCATGGTCTCGGCGGCGCCGCCCTGGTCGAACCCCGGCCTGGGCGTCTTGCTTTTCAAGGGAGTTTCCTAAAGGCAGGGTCGCAAAGACAGGGTCTCACAGACAGGGCCCCATAGTTAGGGCCCCATAGTTAGGGCCCCATAGTTAGGGCCGCATAGACAGGGCGCCGCGATGCTGCTGCTTGTAGGCCTAGGCAATCCAGGCCCCAAATACGCCCGCAACCGCCATAATATTGGTTTCATGGCCATCGACGTCATCGCCGCACGTTATGGCCTAGGCCCTTGGCGCAAGCGATTTCAAGCGGAAGCCGCCGAAGGCGCCATCGCTGGCGTTAAGGTCCTGGCGCTCAAACCGCAGACTTTCATGAACCAAAGCGGTCGCAGCGTCGGCGAGGCGGCGAGCTTCTTCAAGGTGAGCCCCGCCCAGGTCGTGGTCTTCTATGATGAACTCGATCTGGCCCCAGGCCGTTTCCGGATGAAGACGGGAGGCGGCGCTGCGGGGCACAACGGCATCCGCTCCATCGCCGCAAGCCCTATTGGCGAGGCCTTTCGAAGGGCGCGCTTGGGCATCGGCCATCCTGGCGACAAGGCCAAGGTTCTAAGCCATGTCCTGGGTGATTTCGCAAAGTCTGATGAAGCCTGGGTCGAGGCGTTATTGGACGCGTGCGCCGCCGCCGCTCCACTGCTTATAGCCGGAGAAGACGAGAAATATCAGGCTGAGATAATGCGCTTAGCCCCTGCCGAAAAGAAAGATCCAAAGCAGCGGCCTGCCGACGTCGAGGATGGGGAGGCGTGAGGGTCGCGCCGCCGCCGATGGGCGGAAAACGGCAATCCGCCCCCTCAATACGGCAAAGGCGAGCCCTCTCAGAGCATAAGGAGGAAGGACAAGCGGACCAAAGCCTCCGCGTCTTCGGATGAGGGAGCCCGCCGAGAGCTCTTGCAAGACCGGAGCCCGCAATGGCGAGGGCCCTCAGGTCCTGGGTGCAGGCTCAGGCTTCGCGCCCCTCAGGAGCGCGATCAACGGGACGATGACGTGCTTGACCAGGGGATCGACAAGGGCCCCGACGCCAAGCCCGATTATCGCTGACAGTCCCGCCTGCACGAACCAGGCGATGAAGCCCTCCATGGCGGGGATGGCGTGGCCGATCCCATGGGCGAGCGCGTGGATGGTCTCTTCGGGCCATGCCCACCAATGCTCGACATGCAACCCGTGGATGATGATTCCGCCGCCGACCCAAAGCATCGCCACCATGCCCACATGCGACAGGGCTGAGAGAAAATAGGGCATCCCCTTGACGATGCCGCGCCCGCAGGCCCGGATCACGGGGGTCCGCCCCTTCTGGGCCATGGCGTAGCCGACATCATCCGCCTTCACGATCAGGGCCACAGCGCCATAAACCACAATGGTCATGACCACGCCCACCAGGGCCAAGATCACCGCCTGCAGCCAGATCGGCGTCCGCTCGCCCGTCTGCGCTGAAACGGCGATGGTTGAAAGCGCGATGACCATGATTTCCGCCGACAGAATAAAGTCTGTCCGGGTGGCGCTGGTCACCATGCGATCTTCGACCTCTTTCGACGTGGCCGCGAGCATCTCCGCCGCCTCTCCAGACGGCGCGTGCGGCATAAAGAGATCTTTGACTTTGTGGTAGCCCTCCATGCAAAGATAGCCGCCCCCGATCATCAGGATCGGCGTTATGCTCCATGGCGCAAACGCGGAGAGCAGAATCGCTGCGGGCAAGATGAAAACGAGCTTATTGATCAGGCTGCCCTGAGCGATGCGGGCGATGATAGGCAGTTCCCGGTCGGCGGAGAAGCCGACCACATAGCGTGGCGTCACAGCGGCATCGTCGATCACGATCCCAGCGGCTTTGCTCGCCGCCTTTGTCGATTGCGCCGCCGCGTCGTCGAGCGTCGCCGCCGCCATTTTGGCAAGCGCGGCGATATCGTCCAGGAGAGCGATAAGACCTGTGCTCACTGTGCGCCCCTGTCCCAGAAATCGCCAGCCTGCTTTGGCAAGATTTGACCCTGCCGGGAAAGGTCGAGGACGTCAAACAGGCTTTGCTTTGTTTCAGACGTCGCGCTTCATGCACGCCGCTCCACCGGGGCCGCCGCTGCTGCCCCAGCCACAGTCTCCGCATGCCCTCTTCTCACCCTTTCCTCACCCTGGCCGAGCCTTGGGTTTGCACGGGATCCGGACCCCTGCTATCCCCGCCTCGAACGCTTCCCAACGCTTGGCTCCGAGGACTCCATGGGCTTCAAATGCGGCATTGTGGGCTTGCCGAACGTCGGCAAGTCCACCCTTTTCAACGCCTTGACAAAGACGGCCGCCGCCCAGGCAGCGAACTACCCATTTTGCACCATCGAACCAAATATTGGCGAGGTGGCGGTCCCCGAGCCGCGTTTGAAGAAACTCGCAGAGATCGCCAAATCCAAAGAAATAATCCCCGCACGGATGAATTTCGTCGATATCGCCGGTCTTGTTCGCGGCGCCTCCAAAGGCGAGGGCCTCGGCAACCAGTTCCTCGCCAATATCCGCGAATGCGACGCCGTCGCCTATGTGCTGCGCTGTTTTGAAAACGACGACATAACCCATGTCGAAGGCCGCATTGACCCTATCGCAGACCTGGAAACAGTTGAAACTGAACTCATGCTCGCCGACCTGGAGAGCCTGGAGAGGCGTGTGGTCAATCTCGAAAAAAAAGCAAAGTCCGGGGACAAAGAGGCCAAGGCGAGCCTTGACTTGATCTTGAGGGCCAAAGCGCTTTTGGAAGCCGGAAAGCCTGCACGTTTGACAGCGCGCTCGCCAGAGGAGGAGCGCGCTTTCCAGATGCTCCAATTGCTGACTTCTTTGCCGGTGCTTTTCGTCTGCAATGTCGACGAATCCGATGCCGCCAAGGGCAACGCCTATTCAGAAAAAGTCATGGCCCGCGCGCGACAGGAGGATGCGGCCTGCATCGTCATCTGCGCCCAGATGGAGGCCGATCTGGCCGCGCTCTCCGAGGAGGAGCAGGCGGAGTATCTTGCTGCAGCGCAGCTAGAAGAGCCGGGTCTCGCCAAACTAATCCACGCTGGATATGATCTGCTCGGCCTTCGGACATATTTCACAGCAGGACCGAAAGAAACCCGCGCCTGGACGATTCACAAAGGCTGGACGGCTCCGAAAGCCGCGGGCGTCATTCACACCGATTTCGAGCGTACCTTTATCCGGGCAGAGACGATCGCTTTTACCGATTATGTCCAATTTCAAGGCGAAGCGGGCGCCAAGGAGGCCGGCAAGATGCGCTTGGAAGGAAAGGACTATGTCGTGCAGGACGGGGATGTGATGCATTTCCGCTTCAGCGCATAACCAAGGAGGATCGGCAATAGGCGCAGGCCCTGCCGCATTCTTTGGCCAGCAGCCTCAGAGGCATGCCCTTATGGCAAAAAGCAGAGAGCCCAAGAAAGGCGCTTTCAGTATGGCTCGACGCCAAAGCGCATGCGGTCGGCGACGGGCGAACGCCGGGCGTCCAACGCCAAAGCGCTTCAGAAACGGGGTGGGGTGCTCCCAACCGCCGAAGTCCTTTTTACGCCTCGTCATCGCCTGATCGAGGAGGATGTGAAGAGAGCTGAAGCTGGCCCTGGCTCAAGCGGCGGCGTCTGAGAGGGAGTTTTCTCGTGTCTTTCCCTGAGAGGCGACTTGGGCTTCATGGCGAAGGGCGCTGCTGAGGCTTTCAATGAAAGAGCCCGTCCGATAAGATCAAGCCAATGCCCCTCACCACGCTCATCTCAAGCTGCGATGGCTTTGCCGTCCCGGTCTTTCGCGTCCCAGCCGAGGGGACGCGACGGGGCGGGGTGGTGGTGATCCAGGAGATTTTCGGCGTCACCGCGCATATTGAGGAGATGGCTCGGGAGTTTGCTGGGGCGGGCTATGAGGCCATCGCCCCGGCGTTGTTCGCCCGCATCGATCCGGTTTTTCAGGCTGCCCACGACGAAGAGGGCTTCGCCAAGGGCCGAGCTGCGGTGATGGCGACGCCGTTCGATCAGGTCGCCAGCGATGTCCAAGCCTGCCTCGACGCGCTGGAGGCGCCCGCCTTCGTCACAGGCTTCTGCTATGGGGGCGCCGTCAGCTGGCTCGCCGCGGCGCGCTGCAGTGGGGTCGCTGGCGCGGCGGGCTTTTATGGACGCCTGATCGCGGCTCAGATGCTGGACCTCGCGCCGCGGGCGCCGACGATACTGCATTATGGATGCGCTGATCCTCACATCCCAATGACCGATGTCGAGGCCGTCGCCGCTCGTCATCCCGGCGTGCCGATCCATCTTTATGAGGCTGGCCATGGTTTTTGCCGCGCAGGCTCCGCTGATTACGACGCGGCGTCGCACCAGCGTGCGATGGCCATCACCCTTGCCCATTTCACCGCTTGCGCAGCGGCGATGTGAACCCGCATTGGAAAGACCATGGCCAGGCATGAGGGACGTCGGCGGCCTAACAGTCTCTCAAAGCAGCGCGGACCAAAGGGCCTGGCCCCGAAGGCGCGCGCTCCGATTGAAGGCCATGAAGGCACGGCTCCTCAGAACAGGGCAAGACCGTTCCAGAAGCGGGCGGCGCGCCCTGTCTGCGATCGAGAAACAGCGATGGGCGAAAGCGGGTGGGCGGCTGCGCGCGCTCCTCAAGGCAAAACGAGGACGCGCCGCATCGTCTGCGCCGCGGCGAACAAACGCGGTCGGGCCTTTTTTGACGGGTTAGCGCACCGGAGTCTTGCCGCTGCGCACCACCTGGCACTCCCAGCCGTCGAACTCGAGGCTGTGGACCTCCGCCCAGTGCTCCATCAGCCGCCGTGCGGCGTTGACCACGTCCACATCCATCGATTGGTCGATCTCGAGGACCAAAAGATCCGGCCGCTGTTCCCCGACCCGGAAACCGATCTCCATGCTCTCTTCTGAAAGAGCCGTGAAACGGTTGGTCTGGTCCTCGTCGTCGCCGGACCGTGGATGAAAATAGAAGCGGGTGTGTCGGGCCGGCCGCAGCGGGTCTCCCTGCGCGGCCAAAAGGCCCAGGATCCGCCGGTCGTCGGCATTGGCCAGGACCGTCAGGTCCATAGCCTGGGGTTTAGATTTGCGCTGCAAAAGAGCGAGCATGGCGGAGATCCCTGAGTGCAATAGCTTTCGGGGATCGCATATAGCGACAATCTTTCAAAAACCGGTCAACGGAAATGACTAATGTCCCGGAAAGGAAATCAAGGATTTCACTGGGGCTCCCATGGCTTGAATTCTTGCTGCGCCCCCAAGGTCTGGCAGATCGACCAGGAACACAGCCCCCGCCACACACGCGCCCGCCCTTCGGATCAGCGTGATCGCCGCTTCTGCAGTGCCCCCGGTGGCGATCAGATCGTCGACAAGAAGCACGCTTTGCCCAGGTTGAAAGGCGTCAACATGGATTTCCACCTCGTCTTGCCCGTATTCAAGCGCGTAGGTCTGCCGCAGCGTTTCAGCGGGCAATTTCCCTTTCTTGCGCACCGGCGCGAACCCGGCGGATAATTGGTGGGCGACCGCGCCCCCGAGGATGAACCCCCGCGCCTCCACCCCCGCCACCATGTCGATCTTGGCGCCAGCGAAGGGCTGGACCAGTTCGTCGACCGCCCGCCGAAAAGCCCGTGCGTCCCCCAAGAGCGTGGTGATGTCGCGGAACATGATCCCCGGCTTGGGGTAGTCGGGAATGGTGCGGATGGTTTCGGCCAGTGTCATCAGGCGACCCTCAACACCGCAAGCGCGCGGCGCTTTCTCTTGGCCGGAGTTGCGTCCAGGCGCAACCGGTCGCTCTGACAGGTTGTCTGGGACCGACAGGTCCAGAGGAAGCGGAAAAGAACCGCGCCTGCAGCCGATGTGGAAGCGAAGGATCCTTTGCAACGCGCCTGCGAACATGTCTAGGAAGTCGGCGAAAGCCTCCCTACCTTAGAGCCACGATGACAGGGGCTGCGCCCGGAGGCCGCCCAAGGAGCCTGCAATGATCCGCCTCGCCGATGAAGACAAATCACAGCCCGAAGCCCCGCCTTCCTCGCCTGTGGAGAAGGCTCTCTTCAATGCGCGGGTTGTGATGTTGACAGGCGAAGTGAACGATCAGCAGGCCCGCCGGGTCACCGAGCGCCTCTTCGCCTTGGCGTCGGAGAGCCAGGACCCGATCACTTTCGTGGTCTCTTCCCCCGGCGGCCACGTCGAGAGCGGAGATATGATCCACGACGTGATAAAGTTCATCAAACCGAGGGTGAAGATGCTGGGCGCCGGCTGGGTCGCCTCCGCCGGAGCCCTGATTTACGCCGCCGTGCCGCGGCAGGACCGCTTCTGCCTTCCCAATACGCGTTTTCTGCTGCATGAACCCCGCGGCGGCGTCGGCGGCTCAGCGTCCGATGTTGAGATCCAGGCGCGCGAAATCCTGCGCATGCGTGAGCGGCTGAACCAGATCTTCGCCGCCGCGACCGGACAGCCCCTTGAGCGGATCAAAAAAGACACCGACAGGGACTATTGGATGTTCCCCCAAGAGGCGCTGGACTATGGCCTTGTTGGTCGCATCGTGGTGAGCCAGGCCGAACTCGACGCTGCCTAGGCGATCCGATCGCGGCGGCTCCGTGCGCGGGGGACGATCCAAGGGCGCCGATCCCACCTCGCCGATCCCACCTCGCCGATCATAGGACGCTGATCGCCGTCGCCCCCCGCCGGGGGCGCAGCGCGTCCCCCGCATGCGTTGTCTGGCCTAAGGCTCAGAGGAACAGGGACCTCTAACGCCCCGCGGCGACGCTCTGGGGACTGTTGTTCGGTTCAGGCAAGGCTACGCTGTCGGCGCCCAGCAACAAGGCCGCCGCCAAGCTGCCCATGATGAGGAAGAATCCGACCCTTTCTTCAAGCTCGATGGCGGTCGCCATCGCGGTGACCATGCTGTCGCCTCGCGCCTTACGAGGGTCTTTCAGCTCAGCTGACGCACGCTCTTTGGAGGTTTCAGTCATCGCGGCGAGGCTCATGTCGCGCATGGCCTCAAGGGACTAAGGGCTCAAACCCGCGCCAAGGAGCGAACTGACAAGCAACGCGCCGGCGGCCACGCGACGTAAGACGAACAGCGAAACAAGCAGCCCAAGCATGATGGCCAGCAGCGCCGCCAACGCAAAAGAGTTCGGATCTCGCCTTTCCTGGTCGAAGCCGCGCGAAATTTGTCCGCCGTTCAACTGCTGCAGGTCAAGGCTCGGCTGAAGCTACCCAGCCATCAACTGAAGACCCGTTCCCGTCGCCACCTCTGCCTGCGAACACGCGATGGCCGCCCAAGGCAAAAAGAACCCACTGATGGCGATGATCTTGGCGACCCTCTCCAAAACATTGAGAGCGCGCACCATCCGCCCACTATGCAGTGTCCGCTAAGCGCCCTGATCAGACTGCGCGCGAGATGGGGTCGCGGTCGCCTCGCGCAGCACCTGGCCATAGCCATGCGCCAACGTCATGCGGCGGTGCAGTCCCTTTTCGCCCAAGAGCCGGTGCATCAAACCGAGATGGTAGCAGGGCGTGTGCATAAAGAGATGGTGCTCGGCATGGAAGTTCACCCAATAGGGCGCGACCATCAGCCCCTCCCACCACGAGGTTTTTGTTGTCCGCGCCTGGCCGAAGGGATCATGGGGGCTTGGCAACGACGCGTGCTCAGCGATGTTGCGAAGCCGGGTCACCCATTGGCTCCAGGTGGCGAGCGGCGTCAGCCAGAGCGCGAAATAGGCCCACCACAGACCCACCATGGCGAGCCCAACCAGAAGGCCAAGATTGAACGCCAGAAACGGCAGGGCGCCGGCCGGAGGGCTGGTCTTGTTGTCCTGGCCCTTGAGCCGCCGGACCTGAAACCGGAAAAAGCCGCCGAGTTGGGCTGTACGCTGCTTGAGAAAGGTCTGCCCGGTAAGATCCCGGACCGCCTTGCGCCATAGGCTTTCGCGCGTGGTCGGAAATGCTTCCGCAAGCCCGAGATCGGGGTCCTCAGGCCGGTTGGCGAACTTGTGATGCTTCAGATGATAGGCGCGGTAGCTTGCCAGAGAGGCGCCCACCGGTGCTGCGCAGAGCCACTGCCCAACCCAGTCGTTGAGCTTCTGATGGGGCGACAAGCCAAGATGGGCCGCCTCGTGCATAAGGATCGCCAGCCCCAATTGCCGCGTTCCGATGACCATAACCGCGAGAATGAAGGTCAGCGGGTTCGGCCATTGCAGGAAAATCCAGCCCGCAAGAGCGATCAGCCCCCAGGCATGCGCCACAAGAGCCATGCCCCGCCACGTCGACCGCGCGCGCAAGCGGCCCCATTCTGCGGGGGTAAAAATATCTGACGGTGCGAGGCGGACGGCGGCGTCCATGGGCTGAAGGGTGCGCTTTTGCGCGGAGCTAAGTCAAGCCGCGCCTGGCGTCTGGGGCGGTCGATCTGGCCCTGTCGGCGCCTTGGAAGTCCATTGGGGGCGCCCATCAAACGGCCGCGCCCTTCCCTCCGAGGGCGCAGCGGGTCGCATGGGAGGCCGGCGGGGGGATGAGGCGGGCCGGCGGCCCGGAGCGCTGCTTGTCTCCCAGTTATGCTGGTTTTCCCCGAGGAGCGGTCACGGACCCGGTCCTCTCTCTGTCAGGCCCACCTCGCCTCGGGCGGCATGGAGCTCAGGATCGTCTCCACATTGCCTCCCGTCTTGAGGCCAAAAGTCGTCCCGCGGTCATAAAGCAGATTATATTCAACATAGCGGCCACGGCGATGAAGCTGCTCTTCCCGATCAGCTTCGGTCCAAGGCTGGCTCATCCGTTTGCGCAGGAGGGGGGGATAGGCTTCGAGAAACGCCCGCCCGACTTCTTGGGTTAGGGTGAAATCCCGTTCCCAGTCGCCGCTATTGTGATGGTCGTAGAAAATGCCTCCGACCCCGCGAGGCTCTTGCCTGTGCGGCAACCAGAAATACTCGTCGCACCACGCCTTGAATTTGGGGAAATAGCCTTCGTCGAAACGGTCGCAGGCGGCCTTGTAGGGCGCGTGGAAGGCCTGGGCGTCCTCGAATTCTTGGCTGCGCTGATAATCCTGTGTCGGGTTCAAGTCGCCTCCGCCGCCGAACCACCACTGGGTGGTCTGGATATGGCGGGTGTTCATGTGGGCTGCCGGACAATGGGGGTTGCGCATGTGCGCGATCAAACTGACCCCGCAGGCCCAAAAGCGCGGATCTTCAGCCGCTCCGGGTATTTGCTTGGCGTAATCGGGGCTGAAAGCGCCGTGCACTTGCGAGAAATGCACGCCGACCTTTTCGAAGAACCGCCCCTTCATGAAGCCGCCGATTCCACCACCTTCGTCTTCACCACGCGACCAGGGCTTGCGCTCAAACCGCCCTGGCGCGCCCGGATAGAGCGCCGCCGGCGCCTCGTCCTCAAGCTGCTCGAAGGCCTTGATCAGAAGCCCCTGCAGCTCCTGAAACCAGGCGACGGCGCGGGCGCGGCAGGCAAAGGCTTGCTCAATCATGGGCGCTCCGATCCTCCGTGACGGCGTGGGGCGTGTGCAAAGCGGCCATACGCCCGGTTTGGCGCAGAGCCTCCGCCAGAGCGACGGCCCCAGCGGCGACTACATTTAATGACCTCAGTCCGGCCGCCATCGGAATGCGCAACACCGCCGCGGCCGCGGCCTCGAGGACCGGCGGTGAGCCGGCGCTCTCCCGGCCGAGTACGAGGGTGTCGCCGGACGTGAAGGCGAAGTCGTAAACACTGCTAAGGCCTGTGGTTTCGATCAGCAACAAGCGCCCCCCGCGACGTTCGGGCGCAGAAAAAAATGCGGCCAAATGAGGGTGGCGCGTGACCGAGACATGGTCGCCATAGTCCAACGCAGCCCGCTTCAAGGCCTTATCTGTCAAGGGGAAACCACAGGGATCGATGATGTCGAGCGGAGTAGCGAAACACGCCGCAAGCCGCATCGCCGCCCCGAGATTCTGTGGAATGTCTGGTTGATAGAGGGCAAGACGCACGATAAGCGCATGATCCTTTGCTGGGGAACCCGGGCTTCAGAGGCCCTGGCGTTGGTCGCCTGCGGCGTCTGGCCGCGTGCTCATCAACGCTCCCCGTCATAGCTATTGTGGCGCGGTTGACAACGGCGCTGATGGCGCGGCCCCTGCGGAGTAAGGGACGCGCTTTAAGGGACGCGGGAGATGAGCGTGGCCGACACGGCGACTAATGCATCGAACACGGGCGGAGAGACCCGCCGGGATTTTATCTTTGTAGCCACGGGCGCCATGGGTGCGGTCGGCGCGGCGTTGACGGTCTGGCCGTTCATCGACCAGATGAATCCGGCGGCGGATACGCGTGCGCTCTCCACAACGGATGTGGACCTGACCAAGGTCGAAGCGGGTCAGCAGATGATCGCGATGTGGCAGGGTCGTCCGGTCTTTGTGCGACATCGGACTGAGGCCGAAGTCGCAGCCGCTCAGCGTGACGACTACGCCGCCATGAAAGATCCGGCGACCGATGACAGTCGGATCGCTCAGAAGGATGGCGCGCCTGGCAAGGCTGCTTATCTCGTAGTGCAAGCGAACTGCACCCATCTGGGCTGTG
>JAGWZH010000119.1 GCA_018971945.1 Alphaproteobacteria bacterium
CTGAGATGAAGCGCAGGAGACCGGCGGCGGGACTTGTCTTCGTCCCGACCGCCGCTCCCTGAAGACCCCAAACCATCCAAACAACGCCCGCGGCGTCATCAAGCTGAGCCAATCTGCCGGTTTCGGATGAAGGAAAGCTTTCTACGAGGCAGATTTCTCAGTTCCCTGCCTCTGTCTGACGTGCAAGGGTTTCACTCAGGTTTTTCAATCCAAGGAGCGCGCTTATGCCGTTTTTGACCCCGACCGAATGGGCCGCCGTCTATGCCGGGATCAATATCCTCATCCTTCTGGCCTTGGCCTTCATGACCGTCAGCGCCAGACAGTCTTTCAAGGTCGCGCTCGGCGACGGCGGCCATCCCAATCTGCAGCGGGCGATAAGGGCGCACGCCAACGCCGCAGAATATATCCCAGCAGGGATCGCGGGCCTGATCCTCTTGGCTTGGCTGCAGGCGACCCCAGCCTGGCTCCTGCACGCCGCTGGGGTCAGCCTGACGCTCGGGCGGATCCTGCATGGGATCGGATTGTCGGCCGGGGAGCGCAACGCGGGACGCATGTTCGGCACGCTTTTGACCTGGGTGGGTTTCGGCCTTTTGGGCTTCGGGCTGATCGCCGTCGCGGTCTTCGGCGCTCTGTAAAGCCCTTGCGGCTTGACGCCATTGCTCTTGCCGGGGCGAAACCCCATACAGAGACGTATGGCTAAACCGTTTGATCCTGAAGCCGTCGTCGACGCCGCGCTGACATGGGCCCGCCGTTGCGGCGCGGAGGCGGCTGAGGCCTCCATCGCCTTTGGGGAGAGCCAGTCGGTGGAGGTGCGGCTAGGGCGGCTCGAGGGCGTGGAGCGTGATGAAAGCCGATCCCTGGCCCTGCGGGCCTTCATCGGCAAGCGCCAGGCAGGGGCCGCGGTGACGGACCTCAGCCCGGCAGGAGTGCGGGCGCTCGCTGAACGGGTCGCATCCATGGCCAAGCTTGCGCCCGAGGATCCATTTTGCGGCCTGCTCGACCCCGCTTATCGGGTCAAATCCCTCAAGGCCCTGGACATCGAAGACACAGCCCGCCCCAGCGCTGTGAGCCTGGAGGAAGACGCCCTCGCCTGCGAACATGCGGCGCTGGCGGTCGATGGCGTCGCCAATTCGAACGGGGCGTCTGCAAGCTATGGCGTCTCAGGTTATATGATCGCCACGAGCGACGGCTTTCGCGGACGGTCTTCGGGCACCAGCTATTCTCTCGGCGTTGCGCCGATTGCAGAGAAAAACGGCTCCAAAGAACGCGATTATGAATCTGCGACCCGCCGCTTCTATTCGGATTTACCAAAGGCTGCTGCGATCGGCGCGATCGCGGGAGCCCGCGCGGTGCGGCGGCTGGGCGCACGAAAAATCAAGAGCCAAACCGCGCCGGTGCTGTTCGAAGCGCGGCTGGCGGGACGGATCATCGGACCGATCTTAGGGGCCATTAATGGGGCGGCCGTAGCCCGGGGCGTGTCGTTTCTAAAAGACAAGCTCGGCCGCCAAATCCTTCCCGACGCTTTCACGCTCACCGAAGACCCCTTCAAGCGCCGCGGATTAGCGTCCCGCGCCTTCGACGGCGAAGGCGGAGCGGTGCGCAAGCGCGCCATCATCGAGAACGGCGTGCTCAAGACCTGGCTTCTTAACAGCGCTACGGCCCGGCAACTCAGGCTCAAACCCACCGGGCACGCCACCGTGGGTCATGGGGGCCCGCCCGGCGCCGCACCCTCCAACCTCGCCGTCTCGCCAGGACAAGGAAGCCTCGCCGATCTGATGCGGCAAGCCGGCAAGGGCCTGGTGGTCACGGAAATGTTTTCTCCGGCGCTCAATGCCAATACCGGCGACTGGTCGGTGGGCGTGTCAGGCTATTGGTTCGTCAAAGGCGAGGCGGCGCATCCCGTTCACGAAGTGACCGTGGCAGGCAATCTGCTTGATCTCTATCCCAGGCTCATCTGCGGCGAGGACCTCGAAGAACGCGGCGGCCTCACGGCCCCAAGCCTGATGCTCGACCGTCTCAGCATCGGCGGCGCATAAATCTGTGTCGGATCCCTCCGCCGACCTCGCCTTGATGACCGAAGCCGCCCTGACAGGAGGCGCTCTGATCCGCAAGGCTTTCGGCGAACGCGTCGAGACATGGTCCAAGGGGGCGGCAGGACCGGTGACCGAGGTCGATCTGGCGGTTAACCAGGCGTTGGAGGCTATCCTGCGCCCCGCGCGGCCTGGTTATGGATGGCTCTCCGAGGAAAGCCCCGACGATCCCGCTCGGCTCGCCTGCGAGCGCGCCTTCATCGTCGACCCGCTCGATGGCACGCAAGCTTTTCTCGACCACACCCCGGAGTGCGTCGTGTCGATCGGGCTCAGCATCGGAGGGACCGCCGCTGCAGGTGTCGTCTATAATCCGATCACCGAGGAGATGTTCACGGGCCTCGTCGGTCACGGCGCTTTCTGCAATGGCGAGCCCCTGCGCGTCTCGGGCCGAGACGCCCTGGCCGGCGCCGCCCTGATCGGCAAGGAGAGCTGGTTTCGGCAGGCGCACTGGAAGCCCCCCTGGCCGCCGGTGAACGCGGTGTTCAAAGCGTCCTTGGCCTATCGGCTGGCTTTCGTGGCGGCCGGCCACGCCGACGGCTCAGTGTTTTTGGGCTATAAACATGATTGGGATATCGCTGCTGGCGCAGCCCTTGTGGCCGCCGCCGGCGGGGTCGTCAGCGACCCATGGGGCGCGCCGCTTATCTTTAATCAAACCAAGCCGCGCAATCCTGGCGTCGTGGCGGCCGGGCCTCGCCTTCACCCCTTGCTTTGCGCCCAGGTCTTCTCTACCCCGCACCCCAAGAATTGGCCGGCCCTTCGCGAAGCGGCCGCAGAGGACAAGGCCCAATGAGTGAGAAGAAAGCGCCGCAACTGCTTCACCTGGTGATCGGCGGAGAGCTCTCCAGCCTTGAACGTCCAGAGTTTCAGGATCTGACAAAAGTCGACTTTGTCGGCGCGTTTCCGAATTACCGCTCCGCCTACGACGCCTGGAAGTCCGCCGCCCAACGCACCGTCGACAACGCCCGCATGCGCTATTTCATCATCCACGCCCACCGCCTGCTCGATCCCAATGACGATCCAGAACGCGGACACTGACGCGGCAAGCGCGCAGGATGTCGCCCCCCCGAACGCCACTCCCTTGAGCGCGCGCACCGTGCTTCTCAGGCTGTGGCGGGTGTTTGTCAGGCCGCAGTCAGGTTTGTTGTGGGCCCTAGCGCCCTTGCTCACGCTGGTGGCGCTGACGGCTACAGCCTATAGTCTCATCATGGCGCGCACCATTGACGCGCTCTCCGAGGGCCGGTTGGACGCGTTGACGCTGGCGCCTTTTGCCGTGCTCGGGGCGACGGGCGTGCGGGCGCTTGCGGTTTATGGAGCGGCGATCGTCGCGCAAGATCTCGGCCTCAGGGTCTTGCGCGATATCCAAGGGGCGATGTTCCATACCCTCACCCGGGCTGATTTCACGCGCCTGCAAAAAGAGGAGAGCGGCCGCTTCATCAGCCGCTTCACCAACGACCTCAATGTCATCGCCGAAGGCCTTGTCCGCGGCATGCAGGCGGTCTTGCGGGACGCCTTGACCTTGGTCGGATCGGTGGCGGCGATCATCTATTTCGACTGGGTCATCGGTCTTCTGGTGTTGGGGATTTTTGCGGTCGCAGGGGGGCCGATGGCGCGGATCGCCCAGAGGGCGCGTCGCCAGACCAAGACCGCGCAGATCCAGCTTGGCGGGCTCACGGCCCTCTTGGCGGAAAGCTTTGGCGCGGCCCGCTTCATTCGCGCCTATCGGCTTGAAGACCGGGAAGAGGCGAGGGCCACGGCGGCCTTCGAGGAGCGCCGGCGGCTCGCGATGAAGCTCACTCATAATCGCGCGCGGTCCGACCCTTTGTTGGAGGTTTTGGGCGGCGCGGCCCTCGCGAGCGTGTTGTGGGTGGCAGGCAACCGCATTCTCACAGACCTGATGACGGTGGGCGATCTTTTGGGCATCATCACCGCTATCGCTACGGCAACGCCGGCCGCGCGGGCTTTGGGTTCTTTCAACACCGTCGCGAACGAAGCCATTGCCGCGGGCAGCCGCGTGTTCGCTTTGCTCGACGAAGCACCTCATGTGACCGACACGCCCGGCGCCAAACCACTGGCCCTGAAAGGCGGTGCTGTCCGGTTCGATCACGTCAGCTTCTCTTACGGGGTCGGCTCTGCGCTCGAGGGTGTGAGTTTCAAAGCTTCGTCCGGCATGAGGCTTGCGCTCGTCGGCCCCTCCGGCTCAGGCAAATCGACCATTCTCAACCTGATCCCTCGGCTTCATGACGTTAGCGCTGGGGCTGTGACTATTGACGGACAGGACGTGCGATCGGTCACGGTGGCGTCCCTGCGCGACGCCGTCGCGCTTGTGTCGCAAGACGCGGTTTTGTTCAGCGACACGGTCGGCGCCAATATCGCACTCGGCCGCCCCGGGGCGACGAAAGCGGAGATCATCGAGGCGGCCAAAGCCGCCGCGGCGCACGACTTCATCGCACGCCTCCCCTCGGGCTACGAGACGCCGGTGGGAGAACGCGGCAACGCCTTGTCAGGCGGGGAGCGCCAGCGAATCGCCATCGCCCGGGCTTTCTTGCGGGACGCGCCGATCCTGCTGCTCGACGAGCCGACAAGCGCACTCGACGCGCAAAGCGAAGCGCAGGTCACCGAGGCCATCGCCCGGCTCTCCAGAGGACGGACGACGTTGGTGATCGCCCATCGGCTGTCGACCGTCCGCGATGCGGACCAAATTCTCGTGCTAGACGCCGGCCGCATCGTCGCCATGGGTCGGCATGAGGAGCTCGTGGCCCAAGATGGCCTTTACGCCCGGCTCGCCGAACTCCAATTCACTCATTAAATCGCCGCGGCGCGTTCAGCTTCCTGGGCGCTGAGAGCCTTTCGCCATTTCTTTGACAATTTATATTCTACTCCTCTTCCACCTAGGATTTATTTTTTATACGTCTATAAATCAATTTTTTCATGTTTATTTTGAGCATTCTTAATTTTTTAATTTCGACTATACTCAAAATGCATAAGATGGAGATCTGCTCTTTTTCTCAGGGAGCGTCCGGCCTGAGAGAGCCGGCAGCTTTCAAGACCCGCCCCGAGGGGCGCTTGTTCTTAAGGGCGACAAAGCGTTCGCGATCAAACCTCTGTCAGGGACGCGCGCGCGACTTTCCCCTTTTTAGGGCCGTTTCCGAGGTCCCTCGGGGCGCGCTCGATGTGTCCTCCTTCATGGACACGCCGCCGAAATGGGCCTCCATCAGGCGCGCTGTCAGCGCCGAGACCTGAGGGAGGCGCGGCCTTGGCCTCGGCAGAGGGCAGTGGGACCGCCCGCGCCAGGACCAGCAGCAGCGCCAGCGGCAAGGCGGACGGCAAGGACAAAGCGCGCCAGGCGCGCGCTCAATACGCCACAAAAGCGATCGGCTTCAAAGACGCTGCAACAAGGCTCTGGACGCTTTGGCCCGCGCAGGCGCGGGGGCTCTCTCTGGAAGACCCCACGTCGCGTCGCGATGGGCCTTACGAAGATCCCGTCAGCGGTTCACCCTGGCACGTTGCTTGCTGGACTGAGGCATTCGTCTCTCGCTGCAAAGACGTCTGTCCCAGCGACAGCAGTCTGAGAGGCAGACCCGAGAAGCAGTCCCGCCACCAAGACGCATTCAAGAGGATGAGTCCATGCTCACACGTCCGCTGATGGCCGCCGCCGCGGCTATTGTCGTTGTCTCCGCCGCCCCGAGCGCTCTCGCTCAAACGAGGGAAAACACCACCACGAATAATCAGCGCAATTGGGCCGAGACGCGCGCCGCGCTCAACGCCAATATCCGGTCGGTCACAGACGACGCCTCCATGACGGCCGCCGCAATCGGCAACTCGTTCACCGCCTCGCTTGGCGGCACCTCCACGGTCAGCAATACCCAAAATGTGACAGCGCCCGTGAAAGCGACCCTGGCGGTCAACGCCCAGGACGCCTTTGGCTCGCTCACCGCCATGGCGGCGGCGATCGGTAACTCCGCTTCGGTGGTGATTGACGAAACCCAAGGCGTGAACCCGGCGAGCCGCGGCTCGGTGGTCAATAATAATCAATGGTTCAATACGAACGTGAAGGCGGACCTGCTGCTGACGGGTGGCAACATCTCCCCGGGCAATCCAGATCTCGGCATTGATGCGACCGCCGTTGCGATCGCCAACTCGCTGTCCGTCGACGCCAAAGGCGACCTCAGCGCCGACAATCTGCAGCGTTTCTGGGGCGATGCGCAGTCCAATCTCACCGTGGACATGCACGACGTGACCGGAGCCTCGAACTTGATGTCGGCGGCGATCGCCAATTCCGCATCCTACAACGTGACAGACTCCTCACGCTTCTCCCTGAACAATCGGCAGTGGTCCTATTACGACCCGACCGCGGTGTCTGATATCCGCCTTAACGACGTCAGTGGCGACATCACTTCCACGACGGCGGCGATCTCCAACTCCTTGAGCGTCACGACCCTGCCCGGAAGCGCGATGCTCACCGTCACGTCCGACCAGCAGAATGGCGCGGGCACATTCGCCTTCTCCGACCTCAATCTCGGCGATGTGGCAGGCAACGTCACCGCCACCGCGGCGGCGATCGGAAACTCGGTTTCGATCAGCAATCTGCCTGAATAAAGCATCCCATAAGCGCAAGCGCGAGCCCGGCCTCCGAAAGGGGGCCGGGTTTGTTTGTCCGATTTCGGCTTTTCTGGGACCCGCCTGAAACAGTCGCTCCGAACACCGCCTCCATGAAGCTGATCGCGCGCCCATGGCACGGCGCATCCTCTATCCCTTGGCCGCGTTTGGCCTCTCCCATCCCGTCCCCCTCAACCTCGGAGAGGCCTGGTCCGCGCCCGCAGTTTGTGGCGGATGGGCCATCTGCTCCAGAATGAGACGTCAAGCGCCAGCCCTCAGCTGCCGAAAGCTTGCCGAGCCCTCCGGTCGACATTTTTGACAGGCGTTAAGGCCCCAATCCTGCTCGTCATCGACCATCGCGTGCTTGATCAGGACGCGGGCTGATCGGATCAGCCGACGCAGCATGATTAGAAAAAAAACCACGAAAAGGCCTCAGCGCAGAGCCCATTTTGTTCCTCTTCGGAACGGTTTCCGAGCGGAATGAGGCTTGCATGCTTTGCCTCACCAAGCACTGAAAGCAGGGAACAGACATGCTCATGCTGCGGCCTCTCCTCCTCGGTCTCGCCCTAAGCCTTTGCTCCATCTCCGCAGCCCAGGCCGATGACGAGATGAGCCGCCCCTTCGGCATCAGTTCGGGCGACTATGACACCCCCTTTTATGCGCCATCGCGGGACAATTCCGGGGTGCGCCTGGTCGTCAATGGACGCGCTGTCGATCTGCAAGAGCGTTCCAGTTACACTTCCCCTCAACCGATGCGCACCGGCGTTTCTCACGGACCAACCTTACGGGGGCCGACCTTGTCTGCGTCAGCGATCGGGAACGCAATCAACGTATCAAACACATCCAACTCGACGATCTTTATTCATTCTTTCAATGCGGGCAACCAATATGCAGTGGCCCGTGCAGGAGGCTCTGCGCGATGAAAGAGTCTGGTCTAGGCCTCTTGTTGTGCGCCGCTTTGCTGGCCGGCTGCGCGTCGTCAGGGGCGCCAGTTGCGCCAGTCGCGCCTCTGAGCGGCCCTCGCGCAGAGGTCGTCAACACCGCTTATTCCGAGGCGCTGCGCTGCCTTGCCGGGCATGTGCGCGCGCAAGAGTTCGCCCCGCCTCGTGTCGCGGTCGGATTGATTACCGACATGACCGGCGCTCAAGATCGGGACAATGGCCGTAGGCTGACCCAAGGCGCCACGCTTATGGCGATCACCGCCCTCTCGGAGTCTGGAGTGCGACTGGTCGAGCGCTATGACATGGGCGTGTTACAAGTCGAGATGGACTATGCGCGCAATGGCCTTGTGCGCGACAGCGACCGTGTGGTCCGCGAGGTGCGCAGCGGCGAGATCCAAGGCGCTGATCTCTACCTGATCGGGGGCATCAGCGAATACAACCCCAATATCCGATCGCGAGGGATCGACGGTTTCGCAAGCGGTTCCTCCGGCACGAGCGGGTCAGTGTCCGTTGGCGCAGGGGATTATGTCGTGGACGTTGCGCTCGATTTGCGTCTCGTCGATGCGCGGTCCAGCGAAGTCCTTGGCGTGCGCAGCCTGCGCAAGCAGGTCATTGGGCGCGAGATCAGGGCTGGCGTCTTTGCCTTTCTGGATGGAACAGTGGTCGATATTGGCGGGGGTCAGCGCGCCATGGAACCCGTCCAGACCGCTGTGCGGACAATGGTGGACCAGATCGTCTTCGAGTTCATTTCAGCGCTCTACGCGCTCGATCCCGCACCTTGCCTCGACGCCCATTCGTTCCCGCATCACGCCTCAGCGGACCGGGACGACGCGCGCGGGCGGCTCAGCCCCGCTTTAGAGGCCGAGGCGCCCCGCGCGTCCCTGTCGGCGCGCCCGCCGGTCAGCCACCCGCACAGAGCCGCGCCATCGAACAGAGGAACTGCGGCCTCGCAAACGCCGGCGGCCGTCCACAACGCGCGGCCCAGCTCCGGATCCATGGCGGATGCGTCGACATATCGAGCGGATGCGACGGCGTTCGCCCCGTCGAGCGTCCGCCCACAGCCGCCGGCCGAGCCGAGCGCTTCTCGCCCCTGGCCTTCCATAGCGCCTGGCCCTCTTGTCGCCCCAGGCGCTCCGCAGGGCCTTAGGAACGGTGTTTGATCCGTTCGCCAGCCGCATTATTGGGATGGCCTGATTGCGATGGACTTGTCGACCGCACATCTCCGGAAAGATCCGCGCCCGCCCGGTTCTTGCTCGTTCCTCGCCATGGGCTTTAAACTCTCTTCTCGTTCCGCGCCCCATCTGTCTCGACAAAGCTGGGCGCCTGTCGCTGAGTGTCCAATCTTCGTAACGGCGCTTGTCGGGTCGCTCCTCTCAGCC
>JAGWZH010000120.1 GCA_018971945.1 Alphaproteobacteria bacterium
GACGCGCGTCTGCAGCGTCTGGGGCGTGGCCCGCGCGACCGTTTACCGCCATCGCGCTGCGGCCGGCGCGGCCAATACCCCACGACCACCGCGGCGGCGCGGGCCGCAGGGAGCCTGCAGCGATGCGGCGCTCCTGGTCCATATCAGGGCCGTAATCGACGCTTCGCCGTTCTCCGGCGAAGGGTACCGAAAGGTCTGGGCGCGGCTGCGGGCACAGGGCGTGCGTGCTGCCCCGCGCCGGGTTCGGCGGGTCATGAAGGCGGGCAACTTGCTCGCCCCACAGCGGCCCGTCCCGCGCGACGTCCACCCGCATGATGGCACGATCGTCACCGACAGGGTCGATGAAGTCTGGGGAACGGACATGACCCAGACGGTCACGACCCAGGAGGGCCGCGCCTATGTCTTCATCGCGGTCGATCATTGCTCGGGCGCGTTCATCGGCACGCACGCCTCATCGCGTGCGAGCCGCTAGGAGGCCCTGGAGCCGATCCGGCAGGGCCTCACGCGCCACTTCGGCGGCGTCGGGCCCGACACCGCCGTCGGCCTGATCCTGCGCCACGACCATGGATCGAACTCCATGTCCGACGACTTCCAGAACGAGATCAGGTGCTTCGGCGTCACCAGCTCCCCCGCCTTCGTCAGGCAGCCCGAGGGCAACGGCGTGGCCGAGCGCGCCATCCGCACCCTCAAAGAGCAGCTCCTCTGGGTCCGACACTTCGCGACCGTCGAAGAGCTCCGCCAAGCGCTGGCGGCCTTCGCAGCAAAGTACAACGCCTCCTGGATCCGCCAACGCCACGGCTACAGAACCCCGGATCAGATCCGGGCGGAACAGAAGGCCCTTGAAACCGAAGCCGCCACGGAGTTCAAATTGGCAGCGTAACCGGCGCAGTGCGCCGTCTCATAACCGTGCCCCAGTACACCCCGATGCACCTCCTGCCTTTGAAATTTCCGGGCTAGCAGTCGACCGGGTCTTGGCGTTGCGCCGCATCATCGTCGGCAAGTTCATGAATTTCACCGTCGCTCGCGAGGTCGGCGCGGCTGACCCCACTTAAGGCGCCTTAGGGTCGATCGATCACCCTTGGGAGCAGAAGGCCAGTTTCTGCCTTGTTATGGCCTGTGGGGGTCCAAACAGCGATCCAACGAAGGAAAGCACAGTTTCTGGTTCAGCGAAGTTGCTTTAGCGCTGGCGTGGTCGCCCCTCCCCTATCCGCGGCAAAGGCAACTCGAAACTCGTCGCAGAGGACTTCAAGCGTTGGCCGAAACTCCACTGCGGCGGGCATCGTTGGCGCGATCAACCGAAGCCTTCTTTTGGGGCGGCGCGAACCGCTTCCTCACCCATCTGCCGCAATCCGCACCCATCCCCACGCGCCCCAAAGCGTGCCCCAATTCCACCCCAATGGGCAAAAGCGCTCTCTCGCCGATCGGCGTGATCTCGAAAAATACTTGATTTTATTAGCTTTTTTGGAGCGGGCGGGGGGAATCGAACCCCCGACATTCAGCTTGGGAAGCTGACGTTCTACCTCTGAACTACGCCCGCGTGGCCGCTGCGCTCTTAGGGGATCGGCTCTCGCAGGGCAAGGTGAAAGCGAACCCAGTGGAAAGCAAGTCCAGTGGAAAGCGAGCTCCTTGAAAGCAAGCCCATGGGCCCGATCCGGGCAGCCAGCCGCCTGCCGTCGCCGCTCCCTCTCAATCCTCTTGGGTCCGTTTGAAGGAGCGCCGAACGCCCTAAAGCTTGGTCAGGCCATTTGCTGAAAAGGGAGCTTGCCTATCGGCGCCGAAACCAGAAGGCGGACCGCCAAACGCCACGGGAGCCGCAGCCGCGTCCATCGCTCCTTTCTATAGCCTCGGCCTGCAAACCGCTCCCATGGGCGCGCCCCTGCTGACCGGCCACGTCCAACACCCAAGCGCCTTGCCTTCAAAAGGACCCGCCGTCATTCACGCCCGAACGCGGTCGCCTTCATCCTCGCGCAAGCGTGCGCAGCACCCCCGAAGACGTTTAGTGGGCGTTCAGGGCCTCCAACGCCCCAAGGCGCGCTTGCCCGGTCGCACGCATCGCCATTGGCTACGATGGCGCGCGCAAGAGGCGCGATCTTACCATCAGCACGCAGAGCTTGATGATCCCCGCGGGATCGTGACCTTATGCCATCATGGGAGGCTTGGCATGAGCGCGCTGACACGGCGACATCTGGGGGCGGGTTTTGCGGCCTTGACGGCGCTTGGGACCATCCCATCCGCTCTGGCGGAGGGGCGGGCGTCCGCGCCGGGAACGCCTTTGGACCCAAGGCCGCAAACCTATGCGCTTTTGAACCAGGCGGCGCCCATGTTCGATTTTCCCGGGCCGCACGGGGAACGGCGTCGGCTGCAGGACTATCGCGGCCAGGTTCTGATCCTTTGTTTTTGGGGCTTGTGGTGTCCTGACTCGGTCGCGGACGGCGCGAACGCCCATCGTCTCGCTCAAGCAGCGGAGAGACATAACGGGGTCGCCTTCCTGGGCGTGCACACGCGTGGGCGATTCGGCCGCTGGGGGGGCGTCTTGCGCTATTTCGAGGAGACCGGCTTTTCCTTCCCCGTCGCCTTCGACGAAGGCCGAGACTTCGCTCGCGACATCTACCGCATCGCCTGGTTTCCAACCTATCTCGCTATTGATCGGGCCGGCGTCATCCGGGCCTGGCGGACCGACCTCGAAACCCAAGGCGCCCAGGCGTTCCTGGCCCAGACGCGGCCATTATGGACCTAGGCTCCACCCGGCCTGGGCCGACGGTACACCGCGCTGAGCACGAAAGTGGGGTCGCTGGAAGGCTCGGACACTTCAGCGGCCAGAAACAAAAGGGTTTTCGTCGCCCGCGTCACCCGCGCGAGAGCCTGCAGCCTGGCTGCAGGCTTTGGAGCCCCCGCGGCGTCACAGCTCAAAGAAACCAAAGCGGCCTCAGGGCCGGCGGCTTCATCCAACGCCGCCAAAGCCAAAGCCAACTCTTCGGCGCGATCAAGGCCTTTGCCGCGCATGCTCAAGCCTCTCCAAACCGCGCCAAGGCGGCCTTGGCGATCTCATCTCCCCACTCCTGGACGAAGTGGCCGCCGCCTTTGATCATCAGCGGTTCGGGACAGCCTCTGATGCATCGCCGAACAGCCTCCATCACCTCAGGCCCCAGCACGGGATCGGCGTCGCCGACCGCCATGAAACTTGGGCCCTGGAAGCCGCCCCACCACGCGACGGCTTGCCTTGAGACGGCGCGCGCCTCGGCGCTCTCAGGATCGTCGCTGACGGGCACAAGCTGGGGAAAGCGGCGTACGCCGGCCTTGTAGCGCGCATCGGGGAAAGGCGCGTCATAAGCGGCGATCTCCTCTTTGGTCAGGTGCGGCGCACCGCGCGCGATCAAAGCCCCCACAGCCATGTCCGGGGTGCGCGCCGCATAAGCCCTCCAAGCGATGAAGCCGGGACTTGGATTGGCTCCGGTGGCGAAAGCCGTGTTCATAACCAAAAGCCGCTTCACCCGTTCGGGCATAGAAACGGGGATCGTCAAACCCAAGAGCCCGCCCCAGTCCTGCACCACCAGCGTCAGATTCTCCAAGTTCTGACGCGCAATGAAAGCAAGCATCGCCTGCCTGTGGAAGCGCCATGTGTAAACCGCATCCTCGATGGGTTTGTCTGACCGGCCGAAGCCAAAATGATCAAAGGCCACAACCCGCGCCCCAGACGCGAGAAAGACCGGGATCATTTTTCGATAAAGATAAGACCAGCTCGGCTCTCCATGCACGCACAGAAAAGTATGGGACGCATCGGTCGGGCCTTCATCATAAAAGGCCATCCGGAGACCCTCAAAGCCCGGCAGGTCCTCGACATATCGCGGCGCGTAAAGCCAGTCCGGCAGCGCGGCGAAACGGGCCTCAGGCGTGCGCAGGGCGGCGATCGTCATTACGTCCTCCCAAAGACAAGCCCCATACGCGCGTCGCAAAGGCGAACGCTGGGCTCAAGAACAAGGATTGGAACCTCCCCAACCCCCATGCGCGCCTGCAGGCTGGACAGAGCCGACGCCATTGGCTCGGAAAAACCGCGCCCGCGCAAGTCGATCAATCGGCGATGCTGCGGCGGCCCGCCGGGATCGGCTCGTCGGGATCGGGCAGAACAAGAGTGGTGTCGTTCGCCCGCCACGCGCTCTCAGGCGGGGCAGGGGCCGGCGGGTCCGCCTCAGAAGGGCTGATCTCCATCGGGTGATCATGCGCAACGGCGTTAGCCGCGTCGCTGCTCGGCCGGGGTCTCGGCGTCGGCCGGTTCAGCTGCGGGATGTCCGCAGAGGGGAGGGTGATGGCGGCGAACAGCGATCCTAAGGTGCGCAGCACACGATAGCCGCTGATCCGCATCTCGGTGCGGTTTGACTCCCGTCGCACCTGGGCCTGATAGAGCGTGCTCTGCCCATCCAGAAGATCGAACACGCTTCGTGTGCCCTGACGAAATTGTTCATCATAAAGCTCAACGAGGCGCTCCGCAGCGGCCACTTCATCCTCGATGGCGTCCACTTTCTCCCAGGCTGAAGACAGCGCCGAATAGTCATTGCGGACAGCTTGCTCCGCATCCCGCTGCGCGCGCTCGACCTCAAATTCGGCCTGCCTGATGCGCGCGCTGACGCGGCCGATGGCGGCTTCGCGGGCGCCGCCGTCAAAGAGGGGCAGGCGCATATTGATCATGGCGCGGCTCTCGTCGTTACGACCGACTTCGCCGCCGGCATTGTCCCGGGTGGACGCAGTAAGCTCGAGATCAAACCGAGGCAAATAGCCCGCGCGCGTCGCCTCGCGCTGCTCGTCGAGAGACGCAAGCAGCAGCCGGGCTTGCAGCACCTGGGGATTGCTTTCGTCCAGCAACGCCACCGCATCATCCGCCGTCGGCGGGATCAGGCCCTCGACGCGGCCAGGCTCGGCGAGCGGCCCGGGTTCGCGATTGAGCAGACGCCGATAGTTTTCGCGCGCCTGCTCCAGAGCTGAGCGCTGGTCCAGAAGGTCGGCCCGCGCGGCGTTGAGACGCGCATCCACACGGCTGACGTCAGCGCCCGTCACAAGTCCAAATTCCTGCTGGGTCTGAACGGTCTCCAAGATGCGCTCGTGGGCCGCCAGATTCTGCTCCGCCAAAGTAACGATCGAGTTCTGCTCCAACACCTGCAGGAACGCTTCTGCGATGTCCAAGGCGACACTGTCGACCTGGGCGCGGAAGGCCCATTCCGCGCTTGCCGCAACCCGATCGGCGCTGCGCACCGCGCCGCGGGTCGCGCCGAAATCATACACATTCTGACGGACAAGCAGAGACAATTCCGAGCGGGAATGATCGCTCTGGTCGCCTGCCTCCGGAGCCGTCCGCTCGTGACCGCGCGCGGCCTGAACCTCAAGGGATGGCAAAAGCGCCGCGCGCGACTCCTGGACGCCAAAACGCGCATCATCCCACTGCGCCTTGGCGATCTGAATCTCCGGGTTCTGCTCAAGGGCGTCCTGGACCGCTGAGGCAAGGGTTTCGGCCACTGATCCATCGGACAGAATCACTGGAGCGAAGGCCGTAAAATCTGGGGACGGCTCGGCGATGGCGGGAAAGGCGCGCGGCCGACGCGGCGGAGACGCAGCGGCCGATGGATCTGAGGGCGGCGGCGATAAAATGATCTCGATCATGTCAGAGGCTGCGATCGCGACGCCCGCCGGCTGAGACTGTCTCCCCGCGCCCGCATCCCCGCCAGCGCCAGCAGCGTCAGGGGCTGCTGCTGGGACCGCAGCGGCCGAGGACAAGCCCTCAACAGAGGATGGATCGATCGGGGCCGACGGGCGATCCCCTGGCGATGGATCCGCCGCGGCAGCCCTCATCGGCTCTTGGATCATCGGCCATGATCGGGCGCTGCGTCGCGGCAGAGGAACACCGTCCGCTGCAATTTCCCGAGCGACGCCCTCTGCCTCTAGGCGGTCAGCAACCCCAGCAGGCGTCGCGCGCGCAGGGTCAAAGTCCGCCATAGAGGCAGACCCAGAAAGACCCGAACGGCTTGTTTCAACGGAAGACTGGGAAATCGCCGGCCAGGATCGGACGTCGCGGCGCGGCTGCCCCGCGTCAGCCGCTTCCGCTTCGATCGCTTCGACGACGGGAAGGCGCGCAAGAACGCTCCCTGCCCCTTCTGAGCGCGTCCCGCCCGCCGCGGCCGCCCGCGCCTCGGCGGAAACCGGAGGCCAGGCTCGCCGGGCTGTCTCACGCGCAGTCGAGGCGCGCCATGCAGGATCGATGATCGCCAAGGACGGCGCTAAAGCCTCAGGCGGGGGCTCAAGCGGGGCGATGGCGAACGCGGTTAATTCCTGCGGCGCCCGCAGCGGGGCCCCAAGCCTTCCCCGCAAGGCTAGACCTTCGCTTTCAGACTGCCCGGGCGGAGCGGCTGCGGCGGTGGAAGCCTGCAAAGCTTCAGGCATGGCTTGAACCTCGCCACCCATGAGGATCGCGAGCGGCCATATGGCGACGGCGCTCGTCAATGCGGCCCACCGCTTCGGCGGCAGGAACAGATTGCAAGCGTCCGTCCGCAAGGGACCGAGCCTTTTCATCGCTGGACGCACCTGAAGGCCTGAGCCTTTATTTAAGGTAAATCCATGATCTAAACAGTGTAAATTTCGCGTTTATTTTCGTTTTTTACCTATCCTTGACGTCAAGGCAATATTTTCGGAGTTCGGCCGAGGTATTAATCATGTCGCAATTAGACTCTAACGCACCCCCACCTCTTATTGTCGTTGAGGTTGGGGCGGACAACCAGGTTTCCCTGGATGTCGAATCTTCTGATTTCCGCGTGGAAATCGTTGATATCGACATGATTCTGATCTTTCCGGATGGGAGCCGGATCGTTCTGCCCGGCGTGGGCCTGCAAGCCCTCAGCGGCAATGCGCCAATCATCAATTTCTCCGACCGTTCCATCGACGCGCGCGAGCTCCTCGGCATGCTCGGCGAGGTCCGGGAAGTGGGCCCTGGAGCGCGGCTTTCCATGACCTCGGCCGACGAGGAAGTCCCGCCCAGCGGCGAGGAGGACGGATCAGGCCTTCAAGCGACAGAGATCCTCGAGGCCGAACGCGAACGTGAAGAGATCGAGGCTGAACAGGCCCAAAACTCTTCCAGCATGGCCCAATTGGCGCAAAACGTCACACCCCCACCACCACCTCCTTCTTCTTCTTCGTCTTCCTCGGGCTCCCCAGCGCCGCCGCCCCCTCCGCTTGGACCGATCACGGCGGACGCGCTGTTGTTCCGGGTCAATGAGAATAGCCCAAGAGGCACATCGCTGGGCTCTGTGCTCCGGGCGGCGCCAGAGGCCGTCAGCGGCGTGATTTTCCGCCTCGTCGACGACGCCGGAGGGCGCTTCCGCATCGACGCCACGACCGGGGAAATCACGGTCGCCGACGGCGTACTGGATTACGAGACCGCGAGGACCCATACGCTCTTGGTCGAGGCCCAGGCGGGCGGCGTTATTCAGCAGGTGACGCTTGCCATAGCGTTGGGCGACATCAACGAGGCGCCGACCGCGCTCGAAATGGTGTGGCAGCGGGCCGTCGCCGAAAACAGCCCTGCCGGGGTCGGCGCGGCTCTCATTCGCGCTGTCGATCCGGATCTTCGGGACCGGCTCACCTACAGTCTCGTTGACAGCGCTGACGGCCGTTTCGAGATTGATCCGACTTCAGGGCTTGTGCGGGTCAGAGCGGGCGCGACGCTCGATTACGAGGCCCAGACCTCGTTCCCGATCACGGTTCGCGTCACTGACGCCGCCGGGAACACGCTTGATGCGAATTTCGTCCTTGATTTGACAGACGTCAATGAGGCGCCGACCGCTCCCGTTTTGATCTCCGGCGGCGCAGTCAATGAGAACGCCGCTGCGGGAACCGAAGTGGCCCAGTTCGCCGCGACCGACCCCGATGCAGGCGACGTGCTGATCTTCAGTCTCGCCGACAACGCAGGAGGGCGTTTCGTGATCGACGCCCAAACGGGCGTCGTCACAGTCGCAGAAGGCGCCGAGCTCAACCACGAAACATCGCCTTCCCACCGGATCGTGGTGCGCGCTACGGATTCAGGCGGGCTCCAGCGCGACACACTCGTCACCATCAGTGTCGGCAATGTGGAGGAAGCGCCTCAGGACCTTATCCTCGCAGGCGGCGGCTCTGTGGTTGAAGGCGCAGCCCGGGGTGAGTTTGTCGGCGTGGCGCAAGCCTTCGATCCCGATCGCGGCGACCGGTTGACCTACAGCCTGACTGACAATGCTGGCGGTCGGTTCAGTATCGATGCGCAAACGGGCGCGATCCGTGTCGCCGACAATACCCGCATTGATGCGGATACGACCCAAGCTTACGCGATCACTGTCCAGGCGACCGACCGGACAGGCGCCGTGGTCTCGCAGACATTCTCCATCGCCGTTGAGGCGGCGAATGAGACGCCGTTCGATTTACGCCTCGTCGCCGGCGGTGGCGTTGTGGAAATGGCCGCAAGCGGTGTGCTTGTCGCGCGGGTCGCAGCGCAGGACCCTGATGCGAACGATATCTTGACCTACAGCCTGGCCGACGATGCAGGGGGCCTCTTCGTCATTGATGGCGTTTCGGGCGAGATCCGCGTCGCTGAAGGCGCCGTGCTCGACTTCGAGACCCAAGCCTTCCACGATCTTACTGTGGCTGTGCGCGACGCAGGCGGGCTTGAGGCCACGACGCGCGTGCGGATCACTGTCGCCAATGTCAACGAGGCGCCCTCGGAGGTCAGTTTTTCCTGGGGTGGGGACGTCCCTGAGCTGACCCTGGTCGGCCAGGCCGTTGGTCAGGTGCGCGCGATCGATCCCGACGCAGGGGATCGGC
>JAGWZH010000017.1 GCA_018971945.1 Alphaproteobacteria bacterium
CGAAAGCCACCGGCACATGCAGGCCGATCCCAAGCTTTCGGCTGATCTCAACCTCCCGCAGCGCCCACGAGCAGAAGGCCCCGATGGCGCACAGGGTCACCACTTGCCAAATACCGCCTTCCTTCAGGGGAGCGAGGTTAAGCCCATAACTCTCCGCAGGCGGATCAATGCTGATCAGCCACACATTCCATGTGGGCCCAAGCGCTGCGTCATACAAAATCAGCGCCGTCCCCAGAGCGGCGAAAAACGCCGTCGTGACGCCAAAAAAGCCGACATAAAACGGCCCGATCCAAAAGTCGAAAAGGTCGCCGCCGATCAGCGTGCCGCCTCTCACCCGGTATTTTCGTTCAAAGCTGAGCAAAGCCATGGCCCGCATCTCCGCCGTCGCGGACTGGGCTGCTCCTTGAGGGATCAGCCAGCCGTCATAAGCAACCGTCTTCGGCGACAGGCGAACGCTGCTTTGGGCAGCATCCGCCCAGCGCCTTTTTGTGTCCGATCCGAGGATCGGCTCCCATCAAGACAACGTGGAATCCACGTCCAGACTGATGGAAGCTGTCGGCGCAGACCGGTCGACCCCCTCGATCCAGTTGAAGCGATCGGTGCTCAACAGGATGAAATGGATCAAAACGGCTAACGTGAACAGAAACACGGACAACCCAACCAGCACACGCCGGGGGTCGAACAGGAGCCAGATTTTCCACATGGTGTTTCTCCTTTAATAGCCGCCGACCCCGGGGAACCAGGGGCGCCAGAGCCAAACGAGCACGTGCGCGCCGATGGCAACCAGCGTGAACATGATCCAGCTTCCCATGAACAGGCCATGGAACTCTTTGGCTTCTGCAGCTGTTAAACCAGATAGGGTTCCAGTACGGGCGTCTCTTTCTGACATTACTTACCCTCCGTTTCACTTTTGGAGTGATGCTGTGATTGAGCCCACAGCGAGGCTTGTTGTGGCGCGAAGCGCCACAACTCCCGTTGGCCCGGCGAGCGGGGGTCGGCCCCCCGCTCCAGCCAGACAAATCCATATTCGGAGCGAAGACGCGCAGCTTTCATCTAGGCCCCCTGCTTCAAGGCGAGGCGCGCCGCGGCGAACCGCTCGCTGCTGACAGTGCTTTCCCCCGCAAGCCGCGCGGCTCTTTCCGCGGAGTCCCGCAGCCGTTTCGCCGCCGAGATTCGCACAAGCACAGGCTGCGACTCCACCGCTTCGTCGAGAGCGGCTTTCGCGTCCGCATCCCACACAAGCTCCAAGTGCTTGCGCGCGGGCGTCGCCTGAGCTTTGTCCATCTGCCCCGCAAGCGGCAGGATATGGAACAGCGCATCAAACAGCGCGTTGCAGACCTCCTGCACCAGATAAGTCGCCCCCGCATAACCCATGAAAGGCGTGCCGGTGGCTCGTCTGATGACGGCCCCAGGAAAACTTGCAGGGATGAAGCAAGCCCGAGAACCGAGCTCTGCCATATAGATGCGTTCATTGACGCTACCGAACATCACCAAAGGCGGGGCGTTAGAGAGCGCGGTCTGCACCGCCTCATTGTCCGGTTTCATCCCAGCCCGCCGACTAAACGAGAATGTGCAGGGCAGGCCCAAATCGCCCTCTAGGAAGGCCCGAACGCCGCGCGCATAGGTGTCGTTCGCCACGATTGCAAAGCTGGCAGTGCCAAAGAAATCTTGCGTGACGCTGCGCCACAAGTCCCAAATCGGCTTGATGGTGGTGTGTTTTTCCCTCTCGATGAAGGGCTCCGGATCAATCCCCAAGAGCTCCCCAAGCGATCTGAGGAAGGCTGTTGTGGATCCAAGCCCGATCGGCGCCTGCAGATAGGGCCGCTCCAAGGTCTCGCAAAGCTGTCGGCCAAACTCGCGATAGAGGCAGACATTTACTTCCGCCTCCGCAAGTTTTTTGACATCCGCCAAGTGGCTTCCGAGAGGGAAGACCATATTGACCTCAGCGCCGACGCCTTCGATCAGCCGTCGGATCTCTGCGAGGTCGGACGGCAGATTGAACATGCCATAGGTAGCGCCGATGATATTGACTTTGGGCTTGGCGCCTTCTTTGCGAGGCCGGAGCTTGGGAACCTTTCGCGAACCGAACTGCGTCCATAGCCAGGTCAAGGCCCGATCCGCGCTCTGCCACTGGTCTTCATCGATGGTCCGCGGCAGGAAGCGTTGGATATTGGTGCCCTCCGGGGTCACCCCGCCCCCGATCATTTCCGCGATCGAGCCGGTCACCACCACGGCAGGCAAAGACGGATCCAGCGTCTTCCACGCCCGCTTCATCGCGCTTTCAGTGCCTGTTTGGCCAAGCTCTTCTTCGCCCAGCCCCGTGACGACGATGGGCAGTTCGTGCGGCGGCAGCGCGTCGGTGTAGTGCAGAACCGACGTGACGGGCAGATTTTCACATCCCACAGGCCCATCGATAATGACCTGAAGGCCCTTGATGGCGGTGAAGGCGTAAACCGCCCCCCAATAGCCGCCGGCTCGGTCGTGATCGAGGATCAGCGTCATGTTCCCACCGCCTCCTCTGCCGCTTTCGAGGCAGCCAACGCTTTCGCGTATTTCGCCTTGAACTCGGGCCGCGGTTGCGGCGTCTCTTCCCAGACCCCGGCTGTGTCCTCGGTCCCGACACCTTCGAAAAAAGCGTTCATGGCCGCAAAGCGGGAGCGATTGGCCAAGGCTGCGTTGATCACCATGGCGAGCGAGCCGGCCCCCGCAGCCCCCATCAGCGGACGCGCCGAGATGAGATTGGTGAAATAGAGCGCGGGGATCGCTCGTTCTTTCGCAAACTGGACCACGGGCGTCGTCCCGATGGCGAGATCGGGGGAGAACCGCTCCACCGCCGCGAGATCCTGCTCAAGGGAGGCGCGGAATTGGACCTGCGTCCCCCGCGCCTCAAGCCATAGACGGTCCGGCTCAGACCAAGGGGTCTGTGGACAGGCCGAGCCGACATAAGCGACCTCTGCCCCGCTCTCGATCAGAAGCCGCGCCACAAGCAGCTCTGAGCCCTCATAACCGCTGACAGTGACGCGGCCTCGGATCGGGGCGCGCGCCAGGGCCGCTTCGATGGGGGGCAGAGCTTTGGCCTTGGCCGCTTCCACCAAAGCCGGCGCGACGCCGCAGGCCCTGCCCACAGCCTCAAGCCAAGCTGCGGTGCCTTCCACGCCGACAGGCGCCGACCCAATGATTGGCCGCCCTGCAGTCTCGAACTCGCGGATGGATGCGGTGAAATACGGATGGATGGCGGCCACGGCTGCGCAGTCGAGAGCGGCGTATAATTCGCGCCATTCCCGCACAGGCGCGACGGGTCCCACTGCAAGCCCCATGGGCTCAAGCAGCATCCCGACGCCCACCGGATCGGCGGGAAACATCTCCCCGAGAAGCGTCACACTGGGCCTGCTGGGCATGCTGGCAGGCGCCGCCACCGGCCCCGCCTCCGCCTCAAGCCGCGCATAGCGGAGCATGGCCCCGGTCAGCACATCCTTCGCTTCCGCGTGCGTCGGCACGCCGAAACCCGGCACATCGATGCCGATGATCCGGACTCCGTTGATCTCCTTAGGGAGCAATTGAAGCGGCACCCCTGACGCCGTCGGCACGCAGAGATTGGTCACAACGATGGTGTCATAAAGAGCAGGGTCTGCGAGCTTGAAGACGGCGTCCCTGATGTCTTCAAAAAGCTTCCCTGTGACCAAGGTCTCCGAGTTGAACGGAACATAACCTACCGTCCGTCTCGCTCCATAGAAATGCGAGGTGAAGGTTAGCCCGTAGACACAGCAGGCCGAACCCGAGAGGACAGTCGCGGTCCGTCTCATCCTTAAGCCTACCCGCAAAGAACCGAAAGCTGGACACATGCTCTGCGGCTGATCATGGGGGCCTTTGGGATAATCCACAGCATATTGATCAAGAATGTCGGAGGCGCCGGCCGCCCGCGCCGCAGCGTCCAGGACCGCAGCGCCGCCATGACATCCGCCTGCGGCGCTGTCTTGAAAGTCCGGCGCCCCAGCCTCCTGTGGAGATCCCTGCACGCTGCGTTCCTCGCTCATTGGCGCTCAAACCCTGTCATAGATGACTTCAAGCGAAGGTTTCTCGGAGAAGACGCCGCCTCTCATGTCAGCCTGGGTTGCGGGGCGCAGCACCACCTCGCCGCCAACCTGGTCAGGCGCAAAGAGCCCCAAAAGCCCCTCCTGGCTGAGTGGCTTGGGCCGCACCGGCGGAGCCTCCGCGACATTTGTCGCAAGCGTCTCAAAGAGCGCGCCCCAGCGGTCGCCAGGACGCCCGATTATCTGATAATTGGCCGATTTCCGACGAATGTCTTCGTCTGCAGGAATAGCCGAAAGCACAGGAATTCCCACGGCTTCGGCGAAGGCATGCGCCTCCCCTGTGCCATCGTCTTTGTTGATAAGCATGCCCGCGACGCCGACATTGCCGCCGAGCTTGCGAAAATACTCCACCGCCGAACAGACATTGTTGGCGACATAGAGCGACTGAAGATCGTTTGATCCGACCACGATCACTTTTTGGCACATGTCTCGGGCGATCGGCAGACCGAACCCGCCGCACACCACGTCGCCTAAAAAATCGAGAAGCACATAGTCAAAGCCCCAATCGTGGAACCCAAGCTTCTCCAGCAGCTCAAAACCGTGGATGATGCCGCGACCGCCGCAGCCGCGGCCCACCTCTGGCCCTCCGAGCTCCATGGCGAAGACCCCGTCCCGGACAAAACAGACGTCCTCGATTTTGACGTCTTCGCCCGCGAGCTTCTTCTTCGCCGAAGTCTCGATGATGGTGGGGCAGGACTTGCCGCCAAAAAGGAGCGAAGTCGTGTCGGACTTTGGATCGCAGCCGATCAACAACACCCGTTTTCCCTGCTGCGCCATCATATAGCTCAGATTGGACAACGCGAAGCTCTTGCCGCTCCCGCCCTTGCCGTAGATCGCGATGATTTGGGTTTGCTTCGTGACCTCGCCGACGGCGATGGGATCGGGCTCCATCTGAGCTTCTTCCAGAAGCGCTCGGCGATCCAGCAGCGTGACGGTCATGCGCAAGCGCTCCAATCCAGAACCATTTTAAGACACCGCGAATCGGAAAAAGCAGCGCGATAGGCCGCTTCCGCTTCCGAAGCCGCTTGACGATGGGTAATCAGCCCGGAGAGCAAGAGCCGCCCTTCCCGAATGAGCGCGATGGTCGCTTGAAGGTCCTCCGGCGTCCATTCCGCCGCGATCCGCAAGCGCGCCTCCCGCATAAAGGCCGGGGGGAAAGCGAACTGCAGAGGCTGATGATAGAAGCCAGCGAGCACGACCTCGCCGCCTTTCGCGAGTCTACCGATCCATTGATCCAAGAGCCCGTGAGCGCCGCTGGCGTCTAGAATGACGCGATAATCCGAGCGCCGATCATCATCTGGGTCGATGACCCGATACCCCTCTCCGCCCGATCGACGAAGAGGGTCGATCTCCCACACAATGGGCGCGGCGTAGCCCTCAGCGATCGCGATCCGCGCCAGGAGCCGTCCAAGAACCCCATGACCGACAATCACGTCAGGGGGCGCTGACCCGGCCGCGATCGCGTGCCGCGCGGTGGCGGCGAGCGCAATCAACACGCCGGTCTCCTCCACGCCCTCCGGCAGAGCCGTCGCCCGGACGCTCGGCGCGATGATTCGCCGCGCCGCCCCTCCGAAAAGGCCCCGCGCCCCCACAAAGGCGGTCGACCCCGGCACAAACACGGTTTCCCCGATCCGGCTTCGGCTTTCCCCTTGAGCGTCAACGATCCGGCCGACCGCCTCATAGCCAGGAACCAAGGGATAGCCCATGCCAGGGAACGGCGGCATGGCGCCCGACCACATCAGCCGCTCGGTGCCCGCGCTGATGCCGCTGAACGCCACATCCACCACGACCTCGTCGTTCCCGGCGGGCTGCAGCGCAAGACGGCGCAACGCAACCTGCTCTGGACCGTCAAGAACCACCGCAAGCGTATCCACGCGCAACCTCCGCGAGGGCAAGAGCCGGCGAATTTGCCACTGCTTCGGGTGTAAGGTTAAATAGACACAACGTAGTGTCAATCAAAATCAACGCCCTGTGCGCTTTTCGAGCCGGGGTCATGCCCCGGCGACAAGCACCCGGAGCAGCATCGGGCTGCGCGTCGAGGGCATGGAAAACCGCCGGAAGCCGGCCTCCCGGAGGAAGGCTTTCAGTTCGGCTGGACGTCGTGCGCGCCCCCGTCCCATGGCGAGAAGATAAAGCCCGAAATAGGCGTCGCTGACCGGATCGGGTTTGGGCGCCGCAGACATGGGCTCGGCGATCACCAGCCGCCCCCCCGGGGCCAGAGCCTGTCGGATGCGATGCAGAATCGCCCGCACGCCGGCGTCGTCATGGTCGTGCAGGATGCGGACCAGGGTGATGAGATCGAAGCCCTCTGGCAGCGGCCCCGCCAGAAAATCGCCGCCAAAGCTTTGCGCCCGACCCCGCAAGCCTTGCGCGTCGAAATTGGCTTTAGCGCGGGCCGCCACCGCCGGCAGATCGAACACAGCGACGCTGAGTTTCTGCGCGGCACGCGCCGCTGCGGCCGCGAACACCCCTTCCCCGCCGCCGACGTCCAGAAGCCGCCGATGCCGCCTTGGATTGTACGCCGCCAGCACGTCCGCAGCCACGCCGGGCTGCGTCGCGGCCATCAGCGCGCTGTAGGGCGAGACTTCCTCTGCTTGGCTGTCGCTGGCGTTTTCCGCCGCCGCGTAGGGCCAAAAGGCTGAGAGCCCCTTTGCGCCGCCGCCGGCTCGCAAGAGCGCGACGGGATCGACCAGGTCCGCGTAGAAAAGCCCGTGATGGGCGATCATTTGCCGCAAGCCTGGGTTTCCCAGGAGCACAGCCCCGGTCGGCCCGAGGCCGAACCGGCCCTCGGCTCGCTCCTCGACGAGCTCCAGCGCTGCTGCAGCCCGCAAAAGCCGCAGGGCGCTGTCTTCTGGCATCGCCCAAAGATCCGCCAGAGCAGGGGGCGATTGCGGGCTGTTCGCCAGGGTCTCGAGCGCCTTCAATTGGACGCAGGCGAGCACGATCTGGGAGTACACAAACCCCGCCACACGGTCAAAAAGAGCTGCTGTGCGTTGATGGGCGATGCGCCTTGTGAGCGGGAAGTCCGCCGCCCAGCGTTGAAAGCCCGGCTGCGCCAAAAGACGGTTTCGAAACCCGCTCCAACCGCTCGACAACAAAGACGACACTTAAGCGGCGTTTCTGGCCAATTGTTTCGGCACGAGCCGCGCCGCCTGCATCCGCACGATTTCCCGCAAGGCTTTCGCCCCGGGGCATGCCGGCACCGAGGCGGCCGCCTCCGCCACAAGCGCGTCGAGCCTGTCGGCGGCCCCCTGCAAACCCAGTTCGCGCGCCGCGCTCGGCCGACTTAAGGCGACGTCTCGTCCGGCGCTTTTGCCGCTCTCTTCTTCAGAGGCCATGGCGTCAAGCAGATCGTCGGCCACTTGATAGGCGGCGCCAAGCCTGTCGCCGAGAGCCCGCCAGGGGCCGGGGTCGGCGCCGGCCGCGATCGCCCCGGCCATCGTGGAGGCCATGAACAACGCCCCGGTCTTGGCGCTATGATAGGCTTGCAGGCTGGGCGTCGGCTCCTGTTCCCAGGCCTGGCCCGCGACGATGCCCGCAGGCGCTCCAACCCCGCGCGCCACCGCTCCCAGAAGCGCTGGAAGCCGCAGCGGCCGCTCCGCTCCGGCTTTGGCGATTGTCTCAAACGCGAGCACGATCAAGGCGTCGCCCGCCAAGAGCGCCGTCGGAACGCCAAACTGGCGATGCACACTGGGCAGTCCCCGACGCAGGTCCGCATCGTCAAAGCAAGGCAGATCGTCGTGCGCCAGGGACGCGCAATGCAGCAGCTCCACCGCGCAGGCCGCAGCGTCGGCGAGCGCGGGCGCATCGTCCCCGCAGGCGGCGGCCACGGCCAAAAGAAGCGAGGGACGGACCCGCGCGCCTCCAGGAAACACGGCATACTCCAACGCCGCGGCGAGCAGCGGAGGAACAGGCCCTGCCAGCGCCTCATCCAGCGACGCGCGCAGGGCGGTCTCGATACGGGCGGTGAAAGCCATGCGCCTGCTCCCGACTGAAGTGTCATAGCATTTGGACACAAAGAAATGTACAGTCAATCGAAAGAAGGGGTGCGCCCATGCCGGAAAACGGGCCAGGGATTGGGCCGACAACCAGACAAGGGCCGCGGGTCGTCATCGTCGGCGGCGGCGTCGGCGGCTTGACCGCCGCTGTCGATTTGGCGCGCTTGGGAGCGTCGGTGACGCTTCTGGAGCGCGCCGCGGCGCCCGGCGGGAAGATGCGCCAAATCGCGGTGAACGGCGGCTTGATCGACGCAGGCCCCACCGTCATGACGATGCGATGGGTGTTCGACGGCCTTTTCGCCGACGCTGGCGCAGCCCTCGATGCGCGGCTTTCCTACACCCCGCTCAGCGTCCTCGCCCGGCATCATTGGCGCGACGGCGAAACCCTTGACCTCTTCGCGGATCTGGAGCGATCCATCGACGCCATCGGGGCGTTCGCCGGCGCCGCGGAGGCTCGGGCCTATCGCGCTTTCGCTGCGGAGGCGCGGCGGGTCTTCGCCATCCTGCGCGGTCCGTTTCTGGAGAGCCCTCGGCCGAGCCCTTTGACATTGACGCGACGGATCGGTTGGAGCCGATTCGCCGACATGCTGGCTCTGCGGCCTTTCGAGACCCTGTGGAGCGCGCTCTCGCGCCGCTTTCAAGACACTCGCCTGCGCCAACTCTTCGGCCGCTACGCCACCTATGGCGGCTCCTCCCCCTTCGCCGCGCCGGCGACCTTGATGCTCATCGCCCATGTCGAGCAGGAGGGCGTCTGGACCCTTGATGGGGGAATGTTTGCTCTGGCGCGCGCGCTGGCGGATGTGGCGATTGAGCGGGGCGTCGACCTCCGCCTGAATGCGCATGTGACGAGCATCGAAGTCAAGAACGGCCAAGCCTCAGGCGTCCGCCTCGCGAGCGGGGAACACGTGCCCGCTGATGCGGTGCTTCTCAACGCCGATGCAGCAGCCCTCGCCGATGGGACTTTTGGGCGAGCCTGCCAGTCTGCGGCCTCGCCCGTCCCAGCCCGCGCCCGCTCGCTCTCAGCGGTCACCTGGGCTGTGCGCGCCCCGGCCCGGGGGCTGGAATTGGCCAGGCATAATGTGTTTTTCAGCGCCGATTATGCCGCGGAGTTCCGCGCTTTGTCTCGCGACCGCGCGATGCCGGAGGATCCCACCATCTATCTCTGCGCCCAGGACCGGTTCGAACCGGAGAAGCCCGACGGCCTCGGCCCGCAGCGTCTTCTCGCCCTGATCAACGCACCAGCCGACGGCGACTTAAGCCCCCTTTCTCGATCGGAGATCGAAGCATGTCAGACCCGCCTGTTCCAGAGGCTGGAGCGCCACGGCCTGATCCTGGCGTCCACGCCAGAAACCCAGGCGATCACGACGCCGCAGGACTTCAACGCCCTGTTTCCGAGCACGGGCGGCGCCCTTTACGGACGGGCGACCCATGGCTGGGCGGGAGCTTTTCAACGCCCCGCGGCGAGGACGGCGCTGCCGGGCCTCTTCCTCGCAGGGGGCAGCGCCCACCCGGGAGCGGGCGTGCCGATGGCCGCCTTGTCGGGACGGATCGCAGCCTCCGCGATCGGCAGGCGCCTCGGTTTGACGTCGCGCTCGCGCCGGGCGGCTACGCGTGGTGGTATCTTGACGCCTTCAGCGACGACGGTCGGTACGGCCTGACGGTCATCGCCTTTGTCGGGAGCGTCTTTTCGCCCTATTACGCCTGGACCGGCTGGCGATTCCCTCACGACCATTGCGCGCTGAATGTCTGCCTGTACCGCCTCGATGGCGGGGGCGGGGCCTGGGCCATGACCGAACGCGCCGGCGCCGCGGTGAGCCGAAGCCCAGCGCGCTTCGCGATCGGCCCGAGTGTCGTGGAATGGCGAGGCGACACTTTGCGGATCGCGTTTCGCGAACGCACCGCGCCGATCCCGCGACGCATCGAGGGCGAAATCCTCATCGAGCCTGAGGCCTTTAGCCGCGAGGGTTTTGTCTTGGACGATCAAGCCCTTCACCTTTGGGCCCCCATCGCGCCCCGGGCGCGCGTCTCCTTCCACGGCCGCGACCCTGCCGTAACATGGTCGGGCGAAGGCTATCTCGACAGCAATATCGGCGAAGAACCCCTCGAACACGGGTTCCACGACTGGTCGTGGTCCCGCGCCCACGTCCCCGGCGAGACGGTCTTGTTTTACGACGCAAACTGCCGCAGCGGCGCGCGCCATCAGACCTGCCTTCGGGTCCTTCCCTCGGGGGCGATGGAGAGGATCGACCCAGCGCCCTCCCATGTTTTGCCGCGGGGCTTTTGGGGGGTTGGCCGCCGCGTCCGCAGCGATGGCGCCCCGCGTCTGATCAAAACCCTTGAGGACGCGCCATTCTATCTGCGCTCCGCCGTCGCGGGCGCCATAGGCGGGCGGCCCACAACGATCATGCATGAGAGCCTATCGCTCGGTCGCCTTCGATCCCCCATCGTCAAGGCGATGCTCCCCTTCCGGATGCCGCGACGATTCTGGTGAGCCCGGCTCTGGGGGCGTATCCGATTTCTTGGGCTGGACCGACCACCATTGGTGGATGGCGAACGCGAGGAAAACAAAAGAGAATACAAAGAACTCGATGAGGAACAGATAGTTCGGATTCATCTTGCTTCCCTTTGCCGCGCCGCGAGGCGTCCCTGCTGCGTTCAAAACAAGTCACACAGCGAACCTCTCCCCCGACAAGGCCCGCGCGCTTCAAGCCTTTTGACAGGGCGCATTGTGAGGCCCCTTTCTGGGCCCTTTGCCGGGCGGTCTTGCCCCCCCGCCAGCGCCAGACAGCGATGGTGGAGCGAACGCCTTAGGACACGCCCGCCCTGCCATACGCCAACGCCTGCCGATCGCGATGCTCGAGGCGATCAAAGAGATCGATGACCAGGGCCACGCCGCGCAATTCCCCTGGTCCTCCGTTCTGCCGAAAGCCGTGCTTTGGGGCAGCGGCCAAGGCCTCCGCCAGCGCCCGCGGCCGCCCTGCCTTGATGGGCTCGGCGGCGCGAGAGGGGCGGAGGGCCAGGGCAGCCGCGAGCGCGGCGAGTTGCGATTTGCGCAGACCCCCAACCCGTGCCCTGGCTGAGATGCTGTCATAGCCTCGGCCCCTGAGAACAGAACCGATCTCGGCGTAAAAGAGCCGCGCCGCCATGATGGCGGGCCGAAACGCGAGCGGCAGCCGCGCAATCGCCTGGTCCGCCTGTCGGTAGCGCCGCTCGGCCCGCCGCAGCAGCTTCGACACGACCCGCCCCAGGGCGGGCGAGAAGGACGGCGCCGTCAGCCATAAGTCGGGATCCAGCCCCTCCGCCTGCATCCAGTCGCGGGGCAGGTACAAGCGCCCCATGCGGGCGTCCTCGCCCACATCGCGGGCGATATTGGTTAACTGCATCGCCACCCCGAGATCGCAAGCGCGAGACGCCATGGCTTGGCCCCGCTGGCCCATGAGCGCGGCCATCATCGCCCCCACCGACCCAGCGACGCGTTCAGCGTACGCCTCGACATCTTCGATGCGCTGATAAAGCCGCCCCTCAGCGTCCCAGGACAGCCCTTCCAAGAGCATGTCGAAAGCCAGTCGGGGCACGTCATAGGCGTCAACCACGTCGGCCAGACGGCGGTCGACGGGATGGTCCCCTGGCCGTCCCGCGTAGACGCCGTCCAGCCGATCGCGCAACCGGGCGAGAGAGGAGCCCTGCCCTCCCTCGAGATCGATCAAGTCGTCAGACAGCCGGCAAAACGCGTAGATGGCGTAGGCAGCCTCCCGAACAGGCTTGGGCAAGAAGAACGACGCTGCATAAAACGATCGCGAGCCGGTTTGGATCATCGCCCGACAAGCGGCGAAGTCGCCGAACCTCGAGTGACCGCCCAAGGCGCGGCCCAAATCGCAGGACGAAGAGCCGTCCGCATCAGAGCCATCCGGGTGGGCCATAGAGAAGCTGAGGGGGCCGCTCGTGGCCCCGCTGTCTTGGCCCCGTCCAGACTGGTCGGGCGCAACGATCCTCTCCACCACATCCATCAAAGAGCTCCATCCGGCCGCCGGGCGCTGGCGCCGAGCGCCACATCTGTCAATGTGACGAGACATTCAACGCTGTCAATTCCGTTATGCCCGGGTCTTGGGCGGCGGGTCTGAGGCGGTCGGGATCACGCGGGGGCCGTCGTGCTCAAAACGCCGACCCGGAAAGGAAACGGAAGGCGGTCAAGAACAGGATGAAGCAGCGCTTGAGACCCTGCCGCGAGCCGCGCCAAATGAGGCTTCACCGGATTGCGGGGGCGGGAACCAGATCGGCGACGATTTTCGCCGAGGACACCACCCCAGGAAGCCCGGCCCCTGGATGGGTCCCGGCCCCAGCCAGATAGAGTCCCTCGACCTCCTCGCTTCGATTGTGTGGCCTGAACCAGGCGCTCTGCAAAAGCTTGGGCTCAAGAGCGAAAGCAGCGCCGAGATGCGATTGCAGCCGGTCGCGAAAATCGAGCGGGGTGAGACGAAACGAGGTGACGATCGCTGCGCTGAGCCCAGGCAACGCCGTTTCTTCCAGTCGCTCGCGAAGGCGCGCCTCGTAGCTGTCTGCAAAGCGCTCCCAGTCGACGCCGGAAGCCAAGTTCGGAACGGGACTGAGCACATAGAATGCGTCACAGCCCTCAGGCGCCAAGGAGGGGTCGACGGCGGTGGGACGGTGAAGATAGAGGCTGAAGTCTTCCGGTTGTCGATAGTTCCGGAAAATATCGTCTAGCAGTCCCTTGTAGCGTGGCCCGAGCAACATGGTGTGGTGACCAACGTCCTCAAACCGCCTGTTCACGCCGAAATACCAGACGAACAGGCTCATCGAGTAGCGTCCCCGCGCGATTTTCTGATCCGTCCATCGTTTGCGAGGATGATGGGCCAAGAACTTTCCGTAGGTTGTGGCCGGATCGACATTGGAAACCACCACATCAGCGGCCAAACGCTCCCCGGTTTGGAGCTCGACCCCTTTGGCTCTGCCGCGCTCGACCAGGATCGACCGCACAGGCGCTCCGCAGCGAATGGTCCCGCCGCGCCGCTCGATCAGCTTGGCCACGCCGCGCACCAAAGCGCCTGTTCCCCCGACAGCGTAATGGACGCCGTATTTGCTCTCCAGATGGGCGATCAAGCAATAATACGCGGTCGTGGTGAAGGGGTTGCCGCCGATCAGCAGAGGATGGAAGCTGAACACCACCCGCAGCCTTGGGTCTGTGAAATATTCGCAAACCTTGTCATAGACTGTACGATAGCCCCCCAAACGCACCATGTCGGCCATGGTTTTGAGCGTGAAGCCGATGGAATGGAAGGGCTTGTCGCCCAATTCCTGGAAGGCGACGCGAAATATCTCGCCGCTCGCGCGCATGAAACGATCATAGCCGTCGAGATCCGCTTCCGAAAACGCCCGCACCTGGGCTCGCATGCGTTCAGGATCGCCGGAATATTCAAAGACCGAGCCGTCGTCGAAGCGGATCTTGTAAAAGGGGTCGCAAGGCCGCAGCTCCACATCGTCTGCGAGTTGCCCTCCGCAAGCCTGCCAGAGCTCTTCAAAGATATAAGGAGCGGTGATGATGGTTGGGCCAGCGTCGAAGGTGAAGCCGTCGCGGCGATAGACATAGGCTCGCCCGCCAATATCATCGAGCGCTTCGAGCACCGTCACGCGATAGCCCTTGGCGGCCAACCGCGCGGCCGTCGTCAGCCCTCCCAAACCGGCGCCGATAACGACGGCGTGGCTGCGCGGGTCCTCAACCGCTGCCATTGGCGAATCGAGACCTGTCAAGCCAACCTCCCAAAAACAATATCTTTGACTTGACACTTCTTGGCGTCAACGGATTACTGACGCGATGCGCGTGCTTCTCACCTTGGGGCGATTGCCGAAGGCGCTGGAGTTGGCGCGCGCTTTGTGGCGGGGCGGCGCCCGGGTCACAATCGCTGAACCCTTCGCGACCCATTTGTGCAAGCCCTCGCGGGCGGTGGCGCGCGCGATCAAAGTCACGCCGCCCGCTCTGGACCAGGCGGGTTACATAAGAGACCTCGAAGAGGCGATCCGGACAGAAAACATCGATTTGGTGGTTCCGGTCTCGGAAGAAGCGCTCCATGCGAGCCTGTTGGCGCCCCGCCTGCCCCCGGGCGTGCGTCTTTTTGGCCCAGACCATCATGCGCTCGCGCGGCTCCACGATAAATGCGCCTTCATTGAAACCGCGCGACGCCATGGCCTCTCGACGCCGGAGACCTTCGCCTCCAACGTAACGGAAGCGGAAGCCTTCGCAGCCCACGCCGATTATGTGCTGAAACCTGTCCATTCTTGTTCCGGACAGGGCCTGCGCCTGCGCCGCGCGGGCGAGCCTCTGAGCCCTGTGGATCGGGCTCCTGGCCAGATCCTGCAGCGGCGGATTTATGGCCGTCATATCAGTTCGCAGTCTTTGGCCTTGAAGGGCGAGACGCTGGGCACCGCGCTTTATGAGGGCGCTATTTTATCGGGCACGGTCGCTGTGGCGTTTCGCCGAATCGAAGCCCATCCCGCGCTTGAGGAATGGATCGCGCGCTTCGTCGCTGCGGAAGCCTATTCCGGTTTCATCGCGTTTGATTTCATCGAGGATGAACGCGGCGTTTGGCCTCTTGAATGCAATCCCCGCCTCACAAGCGGATTGCATTTCTTTGAGCCCGCCGACATCGCAGCGGCGTTGCTGGAAGCCGCGCCCACGCGGTTGCGCTTCAAGCCGCAGCGCGATTTCGTGGAATGGCACACCGCCATGCTTGAAACTTATGGCGCGTTACCTGATCTGGGCGAATTTTGGCGGCGCTTGACCGTGGTGCGCCGGGCCAAGGACGTGTTGCTGGATTGGAGCGATCCGTGGCCATTCTTTCTCATGACCGCCAGCTCCTGGCCGGTATTGCGCCAGGTCCTGACGCAGGGGCGCAGCTTCGGCGAGGCCGCGACCGCGGACATTCTTTGGCGCGCGTCCGCACAAGTTCAGACGGCCTCTTCTGAGATTAAAGGCGGCGCGCATGCGCCATGATCTGTCTTCTGGGCCTCGTGGTGAGACGCGCCGCCGGCGACACGGCCTCCGGCTCCTTAATCAAGAAATCGAAGCGTCGGGCGAGCCGGGCCAGGATCAGAGCGCTTTCGACCGCCGCGAAGCCGGCGCCGACGCAGGTGTGAGGCCCATGGCCAAAGGGAATGTAGCTGCCTGGGACGATCTCGCCCTCCCGGCCCGGGGCGAAACGATCAGGATCAAAACTGTCAGGATCGCGCCAATAGCGCCGGTGCCGATGCAGCGTCCAGGGAGCGATCATGACGAGCGCCCCCCGACGCAGGCGGCGACGACCGAGCATGGCGGGTTTCAACGCCACCCGCGGCATGAACGTGATCGGGGGATAGAGCCGCAGGGTTTCTTTGAAGACAGCGCGGATAAAGGGCAGCTTTTTTGCTTGCTCGAAAGTGATCGGCCCATCGCCCACAGCATCGTCGATCTCGGCGCGCACGCGCGCCAGCACGTCGGGCCGCATGGCGAGAAGATAGAACGCCCAGGTCAAGGCGCTCGCCGTCGTTTCATGGCCGGCGAGAAAAAACACCCCCAACTGGTCGATCAATTCCTCACGGCTGAAGCCCTGTCCGGTCTCTGCGTCGCGGGCGCCGATCACCGCGCTTGCGATGTCGTTGAAGGGGGCGCCAGGGACGAGATGGGTATCGATCAGGTCTCCAAGGCGTCGCCTGATCCGACCGCAGGCCGCAAGAACCGCCGGCTCCTGGCCCACCTTGGTCCATGCTGGGTCCACGATGAGACGCCACACCTTGACCTGCGCCACATGGCGCTCGAACAAGGCGAAGTCTTCAAAGACCTCACGGGCCACGTCCGACTGCAGAGACACCGAGAAAACCGTGCGACAGATAATGTCCGCGGTCAGGTGACTCATGGCCAGATCAAGAGAGAAGGCTTCCGCGCGGTCTGCAAGGGCGTCAAGCCGCGCCTCCTGGGCGTCGACGGCGGCGGTCATGGACGCGTAGGCGAGATGAAGCCGCATCAAGGAGAAGGCGGGATCGATCATCGCCCGCTGCCGACGCCACTTGGCGCCGTCGGAGACAAATATCGAATCACCGATAAGCGCCTCCAGGGCCCCGACCATGAGGTCGGATTTTGGAAACGTCTCCCCTTGATCTTCCAGAATTTGGCGGACGAAGGCGGGATCATTGACAAGTTTGATCGATCGGCGGGAATAGCCGAGCTCGCCGATGGCCATGCGATAGGCCTCCGCCGGCAGAAGACTGAGCAAGTCTCCGTCGCCGCGCCAAATCGTGCGGGCCAGCGCCGCGATCGAGGGCAAAAGGGAGGGTCGCGGCGGATGAAAAGAGGGACGCGCTGCCATAGTGCTCAGAGTTCTGGGGCGCGCGCATGAGCCCGTCGAGCGAAATCTTGCATGGGCTGTTCTTGGTCCTCATCGGGTTGCACATCGCCGCCGGCGCGCCGGGCCTCGTCTTTTTTTGGATCCCTGTCGCGGCGCAAAAGGGCGGCCCCCGCCATCGCTTTTGGGGGCGGCTCTTCGCCGTGGCGATGCTGTTCGCCGCCACAATCGCGCTGTGCATGTCGAGCCTGAGCGTCGCATATCCAGAAGAGACGCATCCGCATCTGGCGACCCATCCCACATTCTCCGATCCCGCTCTCATTCGCGGGGTGTTTGGATGGATGATGGTCTATCTCGCCATCCTGACGATCAATCTGACCTGGTACGGTTGGAGCTGTATTCGCAACCGCGCCGACCACGCCCAGAACAGAAACTGGGCGAATTCCGGACTACAGGCGGCCTTGCTCCTCGCCTCGGCCAATTGCGCCTATCAGGGTTGGATCATCGCCCAGCCCATGATGATGGGCATCTCCATGGTCGGCTTCGCCACTGTGGCCACAAATCTCTGGTTCATGCTCAATCCAAAACCCGGACCACTGGATTGGCTGCTTGAGCACATCAAAGGAATCATAGGCGTCGGCATTTCCGTCTACACCGCGTTCTTCGCCTTTGGAGCAGTGAGGATCGCGCCCTGGCTGGCGCTCAATCCTCTTCTTTGGTCCTTGCCGCTGATCGTGGGCCTGGGGCTGATCCTTTATTATCGCCACAAGGTCTATGCGCCGTTGCGCCGGGCGAAGTCCGCGCCCGCCGAATAAGGGCGAAGCGGGTCCGAGGCCTTGAGGCGAGCATGTGCGACCGCGGCTGGAGCCGCGCGCCGCCGCACTGCCTGACGGCTTCAAGCCATGGGGTCAGGCGCAGCCGACTAATGCGGTTCCCTTGCCGATAAAACCGTCCTTTTACCCGTTTTCATCATTATCCATCTTCCCCCTGCTTGAGGCGCGCGATCGCCCGAACGCCGCCCGCGCGCGCCAAAGGACAGGGGATACGGGACAGGGGATACGGGACAGGGGATACGGGACAGGGGATACGGGACAGGGGACAGGGAACAGGGGACAGGGGACAGGGGACAGAGGACAGAGGAGACCGGGAGAAAACGCCGAACGCGCCCTTCCGCGCCAGCAAGGGCCTTAGGAAGAGCCGCCGCCATTGATGTGGGCGCGCACCCGTCTCAGGGCTCGCCAGACCAAGAAAGCCGCCACAGGGATCGCCGCCCCGGTCGCAAGCGATGCGTTAAGACCCGGGATCAGTTCAGCGGCGGCTTTCATGCCATAATCCAGGACCCCGACGGTGTAATAAGTGATCGCCGCCACCGAAAGGCCTTCCACCGTCTGCTGCAGCCGCAATTGTTCCTGGCTGCGCCGATCCATCGAGGCCAGCAGCCCCACATTGATGGCCTCCGACGCCACCTCCACCCGTGTGTTGAGCATCTGGGCAGTGCGCGCGATCCTGGCGATGACGTCCTGCTGACGCAGCGCCGCCGACGCACAGGTCCGCATCGCCGGCGCCAGCCGCCGCTCCATGAAATCAGCAATGCTCGGCCGGCCCTCGACTTGCCGCTCTCGCAGCTGCGAGATCCGCTCCTGCACGAGCCCCTGATAGGCCTGCGCCGCAGAGAAGCGGAAGCCCGTCTGTCCCACCAGCGTCTCCGCCTCGCCCGCAAGGGCTGCCAGCCGCGACAACAGCGCCCGGTCCGCGTCCACGCCGCCCTCCTCCATGACCTGCTGCGCCGCGGTCGCGGCTTCCGTCTCGAGCCTCGTCAGGCTCGGTGCGATGCGCGAGACCACGGGGAAAGCGAGCATGGCGAGGAGCCGATAGGTCTCGATCTCGAACAATTGCTGCAGAACCCTGCCTGCGGCCGCTGGGCTGTCTTGCTGGTCGACGATCACAAACCGCGTGAAGGCGTCGGGCCCGGCGCGGAAATCGGTATAGATCGTGAAGCCGGCGCCCCCTACCGATGAGGCGATGATGTCGCCGTCGGCGAAAGGCAGATGGGCGGGCGTTTCAGCCACGATCGCGATATGGCAAGCCGCGAGCACCTCGCCCGGCATGGCCGAGAGCCAGTCCTGGGGCACGACGTCGAGCGCTGTCTGGGCGAAGTCTGCAATAGAAGCCTCCGGGGCGTTGCGAAACACCGTCCAGGTCGACACCTCGGTGTGCCGCTCCCACCTCAGCCGCCATGCGCCCCCGTCCAGGACGCACCACCGGGCCCCGGGCCCAGGCTCGGACGCCCCCATCTTGCGACACAATGCCGCCATGTGCGCCCGGTCGACCTCGGCGCCGCCGGGACCGGCCATTGTGGCGATCCGACTGCTCAGCATCGGCGCGACGACGGGGGTTGAAGGCCGAGCATGGGCCTCCGCCAGGAGCCCATCCCGATCGGCGTGGAACCGCCATGTCTTTGTCGTAGTCGCCACTATTCGCCGCTCCCGTGCCCGCCTTTGTCTCCAAGTCCCACGCTGCGCCGCAGCCACCGCGCCAACAAGCCCAGGCGTCCCATAGCGACCCCTTGGTCTTTCAGGGAACGTCTTTGCGAGGCCCCCGGCAAGGGGCGGCCTCCAGCCACGCTTTCTGGCGCGTCTTCGAGGTCGCCATTTGAGGGCGCCTTTCAGGGGCCTCTACCAGTGGTCCTTCTTGCACGGGTCGTCTATCCTGAAATCATCGACCTCTCTGGTCTGGATATTATTGCCATGGGCGCACCATTTCCGTTTACCGCGATTGTCGGCCAAGACGACATGAAGCTGGCGCTGCTGATCGCGGCGGTGGATCCCCGCATCGGCGGCGTTCTCGCTTTCGGCGACCGCGGCGCCGGCAAGTCCACCGCCGTCCGCGCGTTGGCGGCGCTTCTGCCGCCGATCCAGGCGGTCAAAGGCTGCGCCTATCGCAGGGAAGCGAGGTCCGGCGCATGCGCGCCTGGCTGTGCCGTCTGCGACAGCCAACAAGCCATGGACACGGAGTGGATCCCGACCCCCGTCGTCGACATGCCCCTCGGCGCCACCGAGGACCGCGTCGTGGGCGCCCTGAACCTCGAACGCGCGCTGACCCGCGGCGAAAAAGCTTTCGAGCCGGGGCTTCTCGCCGCGGCCCATCGAGGCTTTCTTTATATCGACGAAGTCAATCTGCTGGAGGATCATCTGGTCGACCTTCTCCTCGATGTGGCCGCGTCAGGCGAAAACATCGTCGAGCGCGACGGCATAAGCGTCCGCCATCCTGCCCAGTTCGTGCTGGTCGGCAGCGGCAACCCCGAAGAAGGCGAATTGCGGCCGCAACTTCTTGACCGTTTCGGTTTGTCGGTGGAGGTCAAGAGCCCGGAGTCTCTAGAACAACGTGTCACCGTCGTGCGTCGGCGGGACGCCTTCGACCGCGATCCCCTGGGCTTCGTCGCCGCCGCGGCAGAAGCGGAGGAGTCGCTCCGAAACCAGATTATCAAAGCCCGAGACGCTTGCGCTGCAGTGACGACCCCGGACAGTCTCTTGGAAGACGGGGCCCGTCTTTGCATGGCCGTGGGGGCCGACGGCATGCGCGGCGAGTTGACCCTTTTGCGCGCCTCTCGCGCCAAGGCCGCCCTTGAGGGCCGGGACATGGTCGGCCGCGGAGACCTCCGCGCCATCGCCGCCATGACTCTGCGCCACAGGCTCCGACGCAATCCTTTGGACGAGACCGGCTCCACGGTGCGGATCGAACGCGCGATGGCGGAGCTGTTCAGCGCATGACCAAGGCGCAAGCCTCGCTGGCCGAGTTGTCCGACCCTGTTCTGGTCGCCGCCCTTTTCGCCCTGGATCCGCATGGGTTTGGCGGGGTTCGCCTGCGCGGCGGGCCTGGACCTGAGCGGGACGCATGGCTGGAGCTCCTCGAAGAGCTCCTGCCCAAATCCGCTCCTTTCCGACGTTGCCCCGCCTCTGTCTCCGACGACGCCCTCTTGGGCGGCCTGGACCTCGTCGCCACCTTGCAGTCGGGGCAGCCTCGCTCTCGACCCGGATTATTGACCCAGGCGCACGACGGCGTGATCCTTTTTGCAATGGCCGAACGTTTGCCAGCAGCTTCTGCGGCGCGCGTAACGGCGAGTCTTGATCAAGGCCTTGTCTTCCTCGCCCGCGATGGGATTCAGACCCGCGCGCCCGCCCGCTTCGGCGTCGTTCTCCTGGACGAGGGTCAGTCCTCGGACGAACGGCCTCCCACAGCGCTTCTTGACCGCTGCGCTTTCGCTGTCTCCTCCTCAGCCATAGCTCTGGGCGAAACAGCAGCGGCCCCTTTTGACCGCGACTCCCTGCAAGAGGCCCGGCGGCGTTTCGCCGCACGCCCCGCCGTTTCTGACGCTCTTCTAAACGCTCTGTGCCAAGCCGCCGAGGCGTTCGGCGTCGCCTCGCCGCGTCCGGCCCTCTTCGCTGTCCGGACAGCGTCCGCCCTCGCCGCCTTGGACGGTCGGGTAGCGCCAGAGCTCGAGGATGCAGCTTTGGCCGCAAGACTGACCCTGGCCCCGTTCGCGAAACATATGCCGGCTTCTGACGAGTCGCGAGAGGATCCTCCTCAGAATGGTTCAGAGAGTCCGCATGGGGAGGATCAGGCTCCATACCCAGAGGAGCAGGAGCCAAAAGACCAAACCCAAGGTCCAGAGGATGCGCTTCCGGCCGAAATTCTCGTCGCCGCCATAAAGGCCGCACTGCCTGCGGAGGTCCTCGCCGCTCTGGCTCAAGGCGCAGAAACCCGCGGCCTGGCGCCGCCGGGACCCGGCGGCGGCGGCGCCCGCCAAGCCAGCCGACGCCGGGGCCGCCCCTTGGGCGTCAGGGCGTCAAGGCTTCGTCCTGGCGATCGCCTGAGCGTCATCGACACCTTGCGGGCGGCCGCGCCCTGGCAACCCATGCGCCGCAGGCTCGAGCCTGATCGACAGGGGCTTTTGGTGCGTCCTTCCGATCTGCGCATCCGCCAATTCAAGCTCGAGCAGGGCGCGGTCGCTATCCTGGTCGTCGACGCCTCCGGATCCTCCGCCTTTCAACGCCTGGCGGAAGCGAAAGGAGCAGCGGAGTTGCTGTTGGCGCAAGCCTATCGCACCCGCGCGCATGTGGCCTTGATCGTGTTTCGTAAGACAGACGCGCGCCTCGCGCTGCCCCCGACGAGATCCTTGTCCCGCGCTAGAAAGCTCTTGGCGGACATGGCGGGCGGCGGCGGCACCCCGCTTGCCGCCGGGCTCGAGGCTGGACTGGCGTTGGCTTTGCAGGAGCGCGCCCGCGGCCGCACGCCGCGCCTGCTCATTTTCACCGACGGCCGACCCAACATCGCCCGCGACGGCGAACCGGGTCGACCCGCCGCGGAGATGGACGCACTGGCCGCCGCAGCAGCGATCCGCAAAGCGGGCGTCTCTGCCGTTTATATTGACACAAGCGCTCGTCCCTCACCAGACGCAGACCGTTTCGCCCGCGCCATGGCCGGCGCGTTCGCCGCCCTGCCTCATGGCGACGCCTCCGCCATGCTGCGCGCGGCGGAGCGTCAATCCGCAGGGTAAGCGCTTTGAGCGATTGGGGCGCAGCCCAGAAGTCCGCGCAGATTTTGGCCGAACCAGGCGGCGCGTCCAGATCGAGAGGAAGGGGAAGACGGCGAGGGCTAGAAAAAAGCTGACGCAGGCTCAGGCTGCAGCGATAACCCGCTCAACTTCGGTCACCAGGTCTTTGAGATGGAAGGGTTTGGACAAGACCTTGGCGTCTTTCGGCGCGGCGCTGTGTTGGGACAGAGCAACGGCGGCGAAACCCGTAATGAACACGATCTTCATCCCAGGGTCCACTTCCGCCGCGCGCCGCGCAAGTTCGATCCCGTCGAGGATGGGCATGACGATGTCTGTCAGGAGCAAGTCGTAAGAAGAGCTCTGCAGAGCCTCCCAGGCGAGTTCTCCGTCCCCGAACGAATCGACTTCGTGTCCAGCCCGCGAAAGATTCGTGGTCAGGAAAGCCCGCAGGCTGTCATCGTCTTCCGCCAGAAGGATTCGCGCCATGGGCGGGGGGTCTCCGAAAAGGCCGCGTTTGGACCCTCTTGATACCATCGAAAGTTAAAGATGCTCTTTTTTCCACTGGTCGGCAATGTCTTCTGGTCATCTTGTCTTTCCCACATCGTCTGCAGCGCTGAACCCTTTGCATTGACGCCCGCGCGCGCCTGAAGGCATGTTGTCAAGATGGACGGAATGGCCGATCCTTGCAGGGGCGAAACCCTGATCGACCCCAGCGCAGGCCAGGAGCATGAAGCCCCTTGCCCGGCGCCGCCGGTCTATAAGGTGGTGGAGCCGCTGCGCCGCTCCACGCCTTTGGTGTTCGCCTCGCCCCATTCCGGCCAGCAATATCCGCAGGCGTTCCTGCTTCAGTCGCGCCTGCCTCTGCTAAGCCTGCGCCGCTCAGAGGACGCTTTTGTCGACGAGCTGTTCGCCGCCGCCGCCGGCTATGGCGCGCCGCTTCTGGCGGCCAACCTGGCCCGGGCCTATGTCGACGTGAACCGCGATCCAGCCGAACTTGACCCCGACATGTTTTCAGATCGCCTGCCAATGCGCATCCAGCGGGGCAGCCCCCGGGTGCAGGCGGGCCTGGGCGCCATCCCCCGCATCGCTGGCGACGGACAAGACATTTATCGTCGCAAGCTTCTCGCCGCAGAAGCCAAAGCGCGTCTCAGTCTGGTCCACGCGCCCTACCACGCCATGCTCGCCGCTTTGATCGCCGAGGCGCGGGCCGCTTTTGGCTGCGCCGTGTTGATCGACTGCCACTCCATGCCGAATTGCGCGCGGGGGCCTCTGCAGCCGGACATCGTTCTCGGAGACCGGTTCGGCGCTTCCTGCCATCCGAGCGTGACCGGGTTTGTCGAGGCCGCGCTGCAGCGCATGGGCTACCGGGTCGCCCGCAATACCCCATTCGCCGGCGGCCATACCACCCAGCTGCACGGCCGTCCTTCGGTCGGGGTGCATGCCTTACAGGTGGAGGTCAATCGCAGTCTCTATATGGATGAACGCGCTTTAACCCGATCCGCCGGGTTTGAACGGGTCCGCAGGGACATGACCCGCCTCGCCGCCGCTCTGACGGCCGCGCAGTTTGAAAAAACCCTCCGTTAGCCAGAAGGCCTGCCCCAAAAAAAACGCCCCGAGGGTCACCCGGGGCGAGTTCAATAGGGAGGAAACGCCCGATGGGGCGAGCGAGGTCGCGAGACGACGCTGCATGTCTCATACACGCTGCAATGCGGCAACAGCAAGGCTTTTTGGACGCTTTTTCGCCGTCAGCCTGTCTCCGGTTGAGGAATAAAACAATAAAAACAATATCTTTATCGCCGATTTCTGCTTTTGCAGCGCACACATGCGACCCCCTGCCGCGCCTTTCGCACCCGCGAAAGAGTCGCGCCCTTGCAGAACGGCGCCGCGAAAGGCACAACCGGCGTTCCTTGGCGTCCCCGCCTCCCGATTATCGTCGCCGAAAGCCGCTCCCATGACCGCGCTCGCCCTGCGCAATATCGCCATCATCGCCCATGTCGACCACGGCAAAACAACGCTGGTGGACCAGATGCTCGCCCAAGGCGGGGCCTTTCGCGAGAATGAGGCCCGCGCCGAGCGCGCGATGGACTCCAACGCCTTGGAGCGCGAGCGCGGCATCACGATCCTCGCCAAATGCACATCGATCGTTTGGGAAAAGGGCGGTGTTCCCGCCCGCATCAATGTGGTCGACACCCCTGGCCATGCCGATTTCGGCGGCGAAGTGGAGCGCATATTGTCCATGGTGGACGGGTGTGTGCTTCTGGTCGACGCCGCCGAAGGGCCGATGCCGCAGACCAAATTCGTCTTGTCCAAGGCTTTGGCCCGCGGCCTGCGGCCGATCGTGGCCCTGAATAAGGTCGACCGTCCCGGCGCCGAACCGCAAAAGGCTCTTGATGACGTGTTTGAGTTGTTCCTGGCCATCGGCGCCACGGACGAACAGGCTGATTTCCCCATCATTTACGCCTCGGGCAAAGAGGGCTGGGCCAGCCTGTCCCCTGACGGTCCCCGCGAGAGCCTTGCGCCCCTCTTCGACCTGATCGTGCGCCATGTTCCCGAACCCGCGCCCCGGGCGCGCCTCAATGAGCCTTTCGCCATGCTGGCGACCATGCTCGATTCCGACAGCTTCTTGGGCCGGATGCTGACCGGCCGTGTAGAAAGCGGGATAGCGAAGGTTGGGGATCCGGTCCGCGTCTTGTCCCGGGACGGCAAGGAGCTGGAGCGCGGCAGGTTGACCAAGTTGCTCGCTTATCGCGGGCTGAAGCGGGTGCCCGTGGACACCGCCGAAGCCGGCGACATTGTCGCCATTGCGGGTCTGGTGAACGCCACGGTCGCGGACACGATCGGCGCAGCGGACCTGGCGGCCCCCATCCCCGCCACCCCTATCGACCCGCCGACCATCGCCATCACCGTCGCCATCAATGACAGTCCCTTGGCGGGCCGCGCCGGCGACAAGGTTCAGAGCCGTGTCATCCGGGAACGCCTGATGCGCGAAGCCGAAAGCAACGTCGCCATCCGCGTCCGCGAAACTGACGACAAAGACGCGTTCGAGGTCGCCGGCCGCGGCGAGCTCCAGCTTGGGGTGCTGATTGAAACCATGCGCCGGGAAGGCTTTGAGGTCTCCATCTCCCGCCCGAAAGTGCTGACCCGCGAAGAAAACGGAGACATTCTTGAGCCCATCGAGGAAGTCGTCATCGACGTCGACGACGAATTCACGGGCGTGGTCATCGAGAAAATGAGCGTCCGCAAGGCCGAGCTGCAGGATATGCGCCCCTCGGGCGGGGGCAAAACCCGTATCGTCATGTATGGACCGGCGCGCGGTCTCGTCGGTTACCATGGCGAGTTCTTGACCGACACGCGCGGCTCCGGCGTCATGAATCGCCTGTTTCACGCCTGGGCGCCTTGGAAAGGCGATATTCCGGGCCGCCGCAACGGCGCTCTCATCTCCAACGAGGCTGGCGTCACGACGGCCTATGCCTTGTGGAACCTTGAGGAACGCGGCCAAATGTTCATCGCCGACGGCGAGGATGTCTATGAAGGCATGATCATCGGGGAGAATAGCCGGGGCGACGACCTCGAGGTGAACCCGATGAAGGGCAAGAAGCTGACCAATGTCCGTGCTTCCGGCAAGGACGAGGCCATCCGCCTGACGCCGCCCCGCCGCATGACCCTCGAGCAGGCGATCGCCTGGCTGGACGACGATGAGCTCGTCGAAGTCACCCCTGCCGCGATCCGCATTCGTAAGCAATATCTGGATCCCAACGCGCGCAAACGGATGGCGAAAGCCAAGGCTGGATGAGGCCTGAGGGCCTGGCTCTCAGATCCGCCTTGATGGCATGGACCCTTTGCCGCGCAGAACGGCGGCCAGGAGCATGGCGGCTCAGATGAGCAAGCCTCAGCCCCATGAAAGCGGGCCTTTTGCGCGGGCTCCAATGCCTGCACGCCTGCGCCTCCCTAAGGAGCGGACGTGAGAGCCTGTTGCTAAAGACCCTTCCATGAAGACCCAGATGCGGGTTTGAGGCCGCCCTTAACGCTTGCCTCCGAAACGATTGGGGCTTCTGCGCCCCATTTTGGGGCAATCCTGCGGGGCTTGGCCCCCTGCTGCGTCCAAAACTCGCCCAATCCGCGAAAATTCAGCGTTCAAATGCGTCTGCGCAAAGCGGCACGCCCCTTGCTCCCGTGGGGTCGGTGAGCAACTGGCCGCCCGATATACGGCGCGGCGGAGAGAGAGAGACAAAGGCGCAGTCATGGCCAACGCGATTGACCTCTATGTCGGCAAGCGGCTCCGCCGTCGTCGCCGGCTTCTGGGTTTGACCCAACAACAGCTGGCCGAGTCCATCGGCATCCGCTTCCAGCAGATTCAGAAATATGAATGCGGCGCCAATCGGGTGACCGCGTCCCGCCTGTTTGAGTTGGCTGTCGCCCTCAATGTGCCGGTGAATTATTTCTTTGAAGGGCTTCAGCAGTCGGCTGAGGCCGCGGCAGGCGCTCCCGCCAATGACCGCGAACTCATCGCCGCTGATGTTCTTTCTCAGAAAGAGACATTGGAGCTGATAAGGGCCTACTACAAACTCGGCGAACGGCCACGCCGTCGTCTCTTGGATTTGGCGAAAGCCCTTCAGGAGGAAAACACCGACGCCGCCTGATGATTGGCGCGCGCCGGCTTCCAACGCATCGAGACGCTTTTGATGGGGTGGTGTGGAAGAAACCGGCCAAGCGGCCAAGATCGAAGACGACGCCAGGCCCGGCTTGGCGAACAACGCCGCGGGGCCCTCGCCGCGGCGTTTGTCTTGGTTGGCGGGGATTGCTAAAGCGCTTTATGACCGTCTTGTCCGACGCCGATCTGCGCAGCCTTCTGGCTTTCATCGATGAGCTGGCGGACGCCGCCCGGGCCGCCGTGCTGCCCTTTTTTCGGCAATCCCTGAGCGTTGAGAACAAAGCCCTGAAAGGCTTTGACCCGGTCACCGAAGCTGATCGCGCCGCCGAGAGCGCCATGCGCGCCCTGATCGTGTCCCGCTATCCTCATCACGCCGTTCTCGGCGAAGAGTTCGACGACATCGGCGGATCAAGTCCGTGGCGGTGGATCTTGGACCCCATCGACGGCACCCGCGCCTTTATCTCGGGTTTGCCCACATGGGGGGTGCTGATTGGTCTCACCCATGAGGGAGCGCCGGTTCTCGGCGCCTTGGATCAACCCTATCTGCAGGAGCGATTTGTCGGCTTCCCTGGCGGAGCGGTGTTCAGGAATCCTCAGGGCGAGCGGGCCCTGACGGTGAGGTCGTGCACGGTTCTCACCGACGCCACCCTTTCCACCACAGATCCCGAGCTCTTCAGCCCGTCAGAGAAGGGCGCCTTCGATCAGGTCCGCGCCGCGACGCGCCTGACCCGTCTTGGGCTCGACTGCTACGCCTATGGCATGCTTGCGGCGGGCCATATCGACCTTGTGATCGAAAGCGGCCTCAAGCCTTTTGATATTCTGCCTTTGGCGCCGATTATCGAAGGCGCGGGCGGGGTCCTCACGGATTGGCGGGGCAGGCCCGTCCGGGGCGGCGGCCAGGTTGTCGCCGCCGCGAGCCGCGAGATTCTAGAGGAAGCCAGGATCGCCTTGCGCCGCTCAGCGATTGGATGACTCACCAAAGCGTCGGCTTGGCTTAAGCGCCTTCTGAAGGGGCGGCCGACGATCATGCCCTGCGGGCCTGTCTTAAGCCGCGCTCTAAGGGGGCGCCCCTCCGCCTTAGGAGAGGCCGTTATGGCCAATGGCGGTCGCCTCCCCCGGCGCCGCGGGCGACCTCGCGTCTTGAGCCCGGCGCGCATGCGAGAGGCATGCGGTCCAACCCCAAACCGAATCCCAGACGCGGCGAGGCGACGACGATCGCGGGCGCTCGCCGCCTTGATAGAAGAAGAACCCGGGCGCGCGTCTTTGCCGGAGACGTCGGCGTTCGCCGGGAAAAAGGCGCGCCCGCCTCAGGCTGCTTGGCCCGCCAACGCCTTGGTCGCCAGAGCATCGAAATGGCCCCAGAACACCGCGCGCACGGCGTCGGTTTCCATCATGATTTCGTGCTTTGCTCCCGCGACGATGACGCCCTGCCCCGTCGGAAGGCCCTGCAGCACGCGGGCGTGCGCTGCGTTGTCCACGAGCATCTCCCGCTCTGCCGACAAAACCACGATGGGGCAGCGAATATGAGTGAGCGCTCCCGGCTGGGTGAAGCCGCCCATGACCTCCGCCGCCGCCGCCACCCAGGCCAAAGTGGGTCCGGCCAGAGCAAGCCGCCGGTCCGCCGCGATCAAACCTTGCGTGCGGGCGTGCCGCTCCCGGTCTTGGGTGACGGGGTTCCGCCGGAAATCCTCCCGCCGCCAACGGTTTTGCACGCCTGGGGCGTAGAGCCCTCCGGCGCCGACGGCGGTCATGAAGGTCGCGAACCCTTTGACGAAACCGTTGAGGCTCTTCACCCCCCACATCGGCGCGCAAAACAGGGCGCCGGCGACCTCAAGGCGCCGCGTTTGCAGCGCCCGCAGCGTGATGGCCCCGCCCATAGAGTGCGCCACCAGGAGATGGGGTTGGGGCAAACGATCCGCCAATTGGCGCAGCACCAGAGCGTAGTCGTTCACGGGATCGTCGAAGGAAACGAAGTGGCCCTTCTCCGAATTGGGGAGTTCGCGGGCGCTGAGACCTTGTCCCCGCCAATCCAGGCAAAAGACGACAAAACCGCGCTGCTGCAGTTCGCCAGCCACCTCGAAATATTTCTCGATGAACTCCGTGCGGCCCGGGCACAGGAGCGCCGTGCCCCGCGTCGCGCCGAGCGCCGGCGCCCACAGCGCCCGCAGCCGAATCCCGCCACGCCCTTCGAGCCAAAGCTCTTCTGCGCCCTGGGGCTCCGGATTTCCCGCCACGCGGACAAAAGTCATGGCCTGCCTCTCCTGCTCCCGGCCGCCTCCGACTCGGAGCGCCGATCGCCGTCATGGTCCAGCATTTACGTCCATCTCGCGAGCAGCGACCCCAGCGCTTACGGCGACGGAGGCGACAGGGGTCCGTCGCGCGCCTCAAAAACAGAAGCCGCCGGGACCGTCGGCTTGACGGCCCCGGCGGCGCTATTGTGATGGATAGGGGAAGGATCAGCCCGCCATCTTTGCAAAAAGCGTCGTCATCTTCTGCTGCAGGGACATGGCGAGCCCCATGTCCGACAGCTGGAGTTTGCCGCCCATCACCGCGTTCATGGCGTTGAGCTTGCCCTGCCCCATCGCCACAAGATCGTCGAGCGCGATGGTCATGGTCAAATCGGCGGGTTTGTCTTCATTCGTGACAGCGCCGCCGTCGATATGGACGAAGCCTGCGCCCTTCAGGTCGAATTTCAAGCTCTTGCCGAGGCCAGAGTCGTCGCCAACAGCCTGTTTGATCTTGGCGGTGAGTTCCGCGAGGTCCATGCTTTTCTCCTCAAGAAAAAGATGCGGCATCATCTGGCAGAAGCTTCGCCCTTGGGCAAGGGCGGCCTCGGGGCGAACAAAAGGGCGAACCCGAGGGGAACCAAGGCCGGGTCGGCGACGCACGAGGATCGGCGACGCACGAGGAGGAGAAAACGCATGTCCTGGCGTGAGGAAGTGGAGGAATTGCGGGCCCGCGAGCGTCTGGCTGAGGAGATGGGCGGCGACGAGCGCGTAGCGCGACAGAGGGCCCAAGGAAAACGCACTGTCCGCGAGCGGGTCACAGGGCTTCTAGACGCGGGTTCCTTCCACGAGGTGGGAAAGATTGCGGGTCAGGCGGAATATGGCCCAGATAACCAGTTGGCGGCCTTTCGCGCCTCCAACGCCGTTGTCGGCCGAGGCCGCGTCAACGGCCGTCCTGTCGTGATTCAGGCCGACGATTTCACAGTGCGCGGCGGCGCGGCTGACGCCGCGATTTGGGGAAAGATGGTTCAGGCTGAGAAGACCGCCCATGAGTACCGGCTTCCCCTGATCCGTCTGGTTGACGGCACTGGCGGCGGGGGCAGCGTCAAGATGCTCGAAAAAGACCCGCGCACTTATATCCCTGAGACCCCTGGCTGGGAGTGGGTTGTCGCGAACATGGCGCAGGTCCCGGTGGCGGCTCTGGCCTTGGGGCCCTGCGCCGGCCTTGGCGCGGGCCGGGTCGCGGCCAGTCACTTTAGTGTTATGGTTAAGTCCATGAGCCAGGTTTTCGTCGCCGGCCCACCGGTGGCGAAGGCCATCGGCGAGGATGTCGACAAAGAAGCCCTGGGCGGCTGGGAGATCCAGGCCAGGAACGGCGTCGTCGACGATGTGGTCGACTCCGAGGAAGAAGCGTTCGTCGCCGTGCGCCGGTTTTTGTCCTACCTGCCCTCCTCGGTGGACGATCTGCCCCATCGCGCGCCGTGCGCCGATCCCGCCGATCGCCGCCATGAGGCGTTGATCGGCGTCGTCCCGAGGGACCGCCGGGTTCCCTACAAGATGCGGTCGATCCTGGCCGCCTGCCTTGACGCGGACAGCGTCTTTGAGATCGGCAGGCTTTGGGGCCGGTCCGTCATCACCGCGCTCGCCCGCTTGGACGGCTATCCGGTAGCGGTGCTCGCCGGCGATCCGATGTTTCTCGGCGGCGCCTGGACCGCGGACGCCTGTCGGAAGATCATCCGATTTCTGGACATGGCGCAGACCTTTCATCTGCCGGTGGTCCATTTTGTCGATTGCCCGGGCTTCGCCGTCGGCGTTCGGCACGAAAAGAGCGCTGTGGTGCGCTTGGGCGTCCAGGCGATGGCGGCGGTCTACCAGGCGAAGGTCCCGATATGCGCGGTCGTGGTGCGCCAGGCCTATGGGCTTGCAGGCTCAGCAATGTTCAATCCCACCCGCGCGAAGATGCGCTTTTGCTGGCCATCGGGCGACTGGGGGAGCCTGCCCATGGACGGTGGGGTCGAGGCGGCCTTTCGCCGCGAGTTGGAGGCCCATCCCGATCCAGCCCAACGTCTTGCCGAGATCAAGGCTTGGATGGAAAGCCTCCGCTCGCCTTTTCGGACGGCGGAAGCTTTCTACGCGGAGGAAATCATCGACCCCAGAGACACCAGGCCTTTGATCTGCGAATGGGTTCATCTCGCCCAGCGGGTGCTGGATCGCGGCGAAAGCAGGTGGGGGATGAGACCCTGAGCCTCATCCGACCATCCTGTTCCGTCCTTCCCAATAAGGCGCGCGCAGCTCGCGTCGCAGGATCTTGCCGCTAGGGTTTCTGGGAATAGCAGCGACGACGTCGACGCTTTTCGGCGCCTTGTAGGCGGCGATCCGTTCCCGCGCCCAAGCGATGACGGAGGCTTCGTCCACGGTCTCGCCTGGACGCGCGACCACCACCGCCTTGACGGCTTCCCCCCATTTTTCGTCCGGCACGCCGATCACCGCCACGTCCGCCACTTGCGGATGGCCAAAAATCGCGTTCTCCACCTCTGCGGGATAAACATTCTCCCCGCCAGTGACGATCATGTCCTTCACGCGGTCATAAATGAAGATATAGCCTTCTTCGTCCTGGTAGGCGGCGTCTCCGGTATGGAGCCATCCATCGCGGATGGTCTCGGCGGTGGCCTCGGGTCTGTGCCAATAGCCCTTCATCACCACCGGCGCGCGGATCAAGATCTCGCCCACCTCGCCGCGCTTGACCTCTTGGCCGTTGGCGTCGACGAGTTTCAACTCCACGCCCGGCCAGGCGATGCCGCAGCTCCGCAGCTTGTTCAGCGCGGGGTCGTGCGCGGCGGGAGGAAGATAGGTCGCTGCCCCCACGGTTTCCGTCATCCCATAAAGCTGCAGCATGTCGCAGCCGAATCGAGCCTTGGCCGTCACCAGGAGATCCTCAGCGATTGGAGAGGCGCCGTAAGAGATCGATTTGAGCGCGGACAAATCCGCCGTTTCGATCGCCGGATGCTGCATGATCATATTGATCACCGCTGGCACCAAGAAGGCATGATTGACGCGCTCCCCGCTCAGAAGCCCGATGAGCGCTTCTGGCAAAAGATCAGGCAGCATCACTGTCCGCGACCCCGAGGCGACTCCCAAAATCGAGATATTCGCCCCGGCCACATGAAACTGCGGCATGGCGCACAAAACAGTTTCTCCCGGCCGGAAATCGAAGCCGGGAATCGCCTGAGCCAAACGCATAAACGCCATATAATTCGCGTTGGTCAGCTGGACGCCTTTGGGCATCCCGGTGGTGCCGGACGTATAAAGCTGAAGCACGTCGTCATCTGGGTCGTGCGTCAGATTGGGGTCGATCGCCGCACCCGAATCCCGCCAGTCGCTATAGTCTGCCCACGGACCGCTTTTCCCGCCCAGCCCGATGCGAAGGGGCGCTGGCGAGACCGCTTCGAGGGCCTTGTCCGCAACAGGAAGAAAATCGGGGCCGACGAAAAACGCTTTTGCTCCGCTGTCATTCAACACATAGGCGATCTCTGGCGGCGCCAGCCGGGCGTTCACCGGCGTCAGGGTCACGCGCGCCTTGAGGCACCCAAACAGGATCTCCAAAAACGAATCCGAGTTCTTCAAAAGGATCGCAGCCCGATCCCCTGGCTGCATCCCCATGGCCAGAAGCTTGTCCGCCACGCGATTGGCCCGCGCCTCTAACCCCGCGAAACTGGTTTCGCGATCTCCCAGTTTAAGAGCGATCTCGCTCCCCCGCCGCTCCGCCTGCAGACGCACCACATCAGCGATCGCCGTTACGCCTTCAAGATCAATCATCGCTCTGGTCCCCATCAACGGTCATTGGTTGCATGTGGCCATCGGAAGCTGGCTTTGACAAGCCGCCAGCGCCTTCCTGCCCCAAGCGGACAAACAAAAGGACGGACTGTCTCGTGGATCTTGGCTTCTCAGGCAAGCGCGCCCTTGGACGGGCGGGGACTTGGGCGCGGGATAGACATCGTGGCCCCGTCAATCTCCCCGCAGAAGGCGACGTCCCGATGGCCTTGCGGGCTGACGAGAGGCGGCGGACGCCGACATCTTTGAGGCCGCCGCCTAAATCCAGGCTACCCCGCGCGGGCTGCGGCGGACCAAAGCCGCCAAAGTCCAGATCGCCGCCATCGCTGCGATTGAACGGCGTGATGTCCCTGGTTCTCCCTTCTCAGACCCGGGGAGAGGCATGTTCATTGGTCCCATCAGAAAACGCGCCGTCTGCGAGGACGTCCGCGCCGAGGACGTCCGCGCCGAGGGCGCCAACCCAGTTCTTCCCGGGATCCACCCGGGTGGATCAGGCCGTCTGGGCCTGGGCGAACGAGGTCTTGCAGGACTGATGCGGGACGAGCGCAGGATAGGGAATGGAGCTGACGCAGGTTAGGAAATCCCTTCAAGGCGCCGCAGACGCGTCAGCGCCTCCGCCCCGCAGGAAAGCTTTTTCCCCAGCGGGTCTTTTGGCCCCACGATCCGCCAGAATGGCGTCACCTCGTCGGTGGCGGCGCCCTGGGCAAGCCGCTCGCAGGCCTCCTCCGCAGCGACCCGCAGGAAGATCCCGGTGGTGAGGGGGCAGGTGAAGAGGGCCCGGTGGGAGTGGGCGAGGGCGTCCCGCATCTCGGCGACCGCGACGGTCTTTCCTGGCGGGATGTCTTGAATGAAGGAAGCGATTTCCCGCGGGGTGGAGATGAGCATCCGCGTACCCGCTGGGTGCTGGGCGAAGGTGCGATCAAGAACACGCACCTGGGGCGCGTGAGGCCTGGTCATTTTTTCCGCCCAGGTCTTTGCCTTTTTGGCCATCAAGATCCCTCAGGAAAGAGCGCATAAATCAGGCTATCGCGAAGCCCGAGATGGGTGCGCCAGTTATGTTTCAGGCACGCCTCTAGCGCGAAACCACAAGCTTCGAACAACCGGCGCGAAGAGGCGTTGTCGGGATCGATGTCCGCCGTGATCCGATGCAGGCCGAGCTGGGAAAATCCGTAAGCGCACAAAACCCGAACCGCAGCCGCCGCATGCCCCCGGCCTACTCGATCCCGCCGCAACAGGACGCCGATCTCGCGGACGCCCTCGCGGATACGAAAAAGCCCTGTCCGCCCGACGACTTGCCCGTTCGCATCCTCGATCGCAAAGGCCGCGTCCGGATTGGCGGCAAGCCACCAAGCGATATCGTCTTCGGTCTGTTGCAAAGACTGGTGCGGCGGCGTCGACCAGTAGGTCATCGTCTCGGGGTCGCTAAAGGCTTCGAAAAGCGCGCCCGCATCCGATCGCGACAGCGCGCGGATACGTCCTTTTGCGGTCTCAAGCGTCGGCGGCGTCATGCGCTTTCCGATAGCGTGCGCTGGCTCTTTCCTTGACGCTTTCGCTCTTGAGCTGGCCGCAGGCCGCTAGGATGTCTCGCCCCCGCGGCGTCCGGATCGGAGAGGCGTATCCTGCACGGTTCAGCACCGCCGCGAAAGCTTCCACGGTGTCCCAATCGCTGCATGCGTATGAGGACCCGGGCCAGGGATTAAAGGGGATCAGATTGATCTTCGCAGGCGTCCCCGACAACAGCTTCACCAGCGCCTTCGCCTCTGCGAGACTGTCATTGACCCCTTTGAGCATCACGTACTCGAAGGTCACCCTTTTCGCATTGCTGAGACCGGGATAGGCCCGGATCGCCTCGAACAGCGTTTCAAGCGGGTATTTCTTATTGATCGGAACCAGGACGTCTCTCAACGGGTCATTGGTGGCGTGCAGCGAAATCGCAAGCATGGCTCCCGTGCGCTCCCCGAGCTCAGGAATGCGCGGCGCCACGCCCGCCGTACTCACCGTGATCCGCCGCCGACCGATGGCGAGCCCATCCCCGTCGCTGATCACATCGATCGCTGCGGCCGCTTCGTCGAGATTATAGAGCGGCTCGCCCATGCCCATGAAGACGATATTGGTCAGCCGCCGGTCCCCTTCATTGATGGGCCGCTCCGGGGTCGGCCATTCGCCGAGTTCGTCCCTGGCGATCAAGACCTGCGCGACGATTTCCGCCGCCGTGAGGTTCCGCACCAAGCGTTGCGTTCCAGTATGACAGAAGCTGCAGGTCAGCGTACACCCGACCTGGCTGGAGACGCACAGCGTGCCCGATCGGCCCACGTCCGGGATAAAGACGCTTTCGACCTCCTGCCCCCCTTCAAGCCGGATCAGCCACTTGCGCGTGCCGTCCACGCTGATCTGGCGGGCCGCGACCTCCGGCCGTTTAAGCGTATAGGCGCGATCGAGATCCGCCCTCAGCCCCTTGGCGATATTGCTCATGGCCGAGAAATCGGCGACCCCATAATGATAGGTCCAGCGCCAAATCTGATCCGCCCGCATCCGCGCCTTCGCCTGGGGAACGCCGATGGCGATAAGGCGCTCCTGGAGTTCCGCCCTGCCTGCGCCTGCGAGCGAAGGCCGCGGGTCGGGGAGCGTGAGAGGACCGGCGAAGGGGTCGCGGAGCGAAAGCAGCGTCGTCATAGCGCCTAAATGCAGCCCAAGCGGCCCAACAGCAAGCCGATCCTCGCCACTAACGATGACCGACGCCGCAACACAGCCAATTAACGCGGATGGATTTGGCCTGAGAAAGAGCGTACGAACGGGGTCTGCACACCGGATACGGGCGCAGCCGCCATTTTTTAACGCGCGGGAGTTGCGTCGCCCCCCAGACCCAGTTATGTATATCCTATCGGATAGAAAAGAGGCGTTTTGTGGCCTTGGCTTCCCCCTCCGTTGCAGCAGTCAGCCCGGCTCGAGACCGTTTCGCCGATCTTATGGAAGCGATCGCCGCGCGCCAGGACCGGGAGGCCTTTGCTGAAATCTTCGCCTATTATGGGCCTCGGGTGAAAGGATACATGCTCCGGCTCGGCGCCGGCGATGCGCTGGGTGAAGAATTGGCGCAGGAGGTGATGATCACGGTGTGGCGGAAGGCCCATCTTTTTGATCGCGCCCAGGCTTCTGTATCGACGTGGGTCTTCCGCATCGCCCGGAACAAGCGGATCGACGTCGCCCGCCGTCTCAACCGTCCCGAATTAGACCCAGATGACCCAGCCCTGCTCCCCCACGCCCCCCCTCCGCCCGATGACGCCTTGAGCGCTCAAGAGCAGGAGGAACGCGTCCGGGTCGTGCTGGCGCAGTTGCCCGAAGAGCAATTGTCTCTCCTGCAGCAGGCTTTTTACGAAGGATTGTCCCACCGAGAAATCGCCGAAAAGAACGGTTTACCTTTGGGCACCGTCAAGAGCCGCATTCGGCTGGCCTTTGCCAAAATGCGCTCCAAACTCGAAAGCCTTCATTAGCGAACGCTGCTCAGGATAGTTGCGTCGCCTTGACGCGGGAACCTGTCAGTTAATATCGTCACACAGACGCCGGGCTGTTGTCTGGAGCCTGGCCGTGACGCAAGATCCTCGCGCGTCGCCCCGATGGAGCGCAGACCGCCATGGACGATAGTGTTCTGAAAGAGGCGCTCACCGCGAGCTACGCAGCCGGCGCGCTGGACCCTGCCTTGCGTCTTTTGTTGGAAACCCAGGCGTCCATTCACGCCGCTGCGAAGGCCGAACTTGAGGCCGCCGACGCTTTGGCTGGAGCTATGCTGGAGCGGCAGTCGCCGGTTTCCATGCACCATGACGCCCTCGCCTCGGTCATGGCCGCCGTCGATGCGCGCCCCGCCTGTGACGGCGCCGAGCAGCGCGCCGCCCGCGCCGCCGGGGGGCTGATCGACGAGATCCTGCGCCTTCCCCGTCCGCTGCACGATTTGGCTCTGAACGCCATCGGCCATGGTGGCTGGATGTTCGCAGGCCCTGGCCTGCGCACCCTGACTTTGCCGGTCCAGTCCGACAGCCGCACGGAATTGCTGCGGATTGAGCCGGGCTGGGGCGCTCCCCGCCATACCCACACCGGCCTTGAACTCACGCTCGTCATGTCCGGGGCTTTCAAGGACAGCCGCGGCCGCTTCGGCCCTGGCGAAATCGTGGTGTCTGGCCCGGACGTCACCCACAACCCGGTCGCGGATAAGGGCGACGTATGCTATGCGCTCGCCGTGACCGAAGGCAGACTGTCTTTCACCGGCGCATTCGGCCTGTTGCAGCGTTTCTGGCGCCAATAAGCCCAACGCGGGTGAACCGCGGACGGTCATCGGCCGTATCAAAACAATGCTGAAGTCTTTCCTCCTTGGCCTGGCTGTCGCTCTCAGCGTCACGTCAGGGCTCACCGCAGGCGCACCCGCCATGGCCGTCGAAGAGCCGCGCTATGTTGTTTCTTTAGAAGACGGCCCGTTCCAGGTGCGGGAATACCCGCCCCTTCTGGCTGCCGAGACCACCGTGGCCGGAGGTCGCGCCGAGGCTGTGAACGACGGGTTTCGGACGCTCGCGCGCTTTATCTTTGGTGCAAACCGGGGCCGCGAATCGATCGCCATGACCGCCCCTGTCATCCAGGCCCGTGCGCCCCGTGGCGAAACCATCGCCATGACCGCGCCGGTGATCCAGACGCCTGCCGGGGACGCCTATGTCGTCCAGTTTCTGATGCCGAGCCAGTACACGGCCGAGACCGTGCCCCAACCCATCGACCCCGCTGTGCGGATCGTGCCTGTTCCCGCGCGGCGCATGGCCGTGGTCCGGTTCACCGGACTTTGGACCGATGGGGCGATGCGCCGTGAGGAGGAGGCCCTGCGCGCCGCCATGGCGCGCCATGGCCTGTCCGCGGCGGCAGGCGAAAGCCCATCCTACGCCTTTTACGACCCGCCATGGACGCCGTTTTTCCTGCGCCGCAACGAGGTCATGGTTCCCCTCGCCCCCGCAAGCCCTTCGGCGCCTTAACGCCGATAGGCCGCAAGCCGGATTGTCCCTGCGGGCGCATCGGGGTCGGGCCGCCCGGAGAGCCGAATCGGGTTAGCCTCATACCGATGATTGACTGGCTCGCATCGATGGGCGTCGCGCTTTTGGGTGCGGCTTTTGGTTGGGTTGTGCTCTTTTCGGGCATAGTGGCGCCGATTTCCTTCAAGGACATGGATCACGGCCGCGCCAATCGTCATGTGAGGCGGGTCATGAAGCAAGGCCACGCCATTCTTGCAGGCTTCAGCCTCGCCGGCGGAGGCGCAGCAGCGCTGGCCGGCGCTCCTGGCGCAGGAATCGTCGCCGCCATTGTCGGCGTGGTGGTGCTTTTGGCGCGGTTCGCCCTCGCCCCCCGTGACGACGACCGTCCTCCCCCGGGCGGGAAGCGAAAGCTTCAGACCGCGAGGGTCGTGGCCGCCGGCCTCACCGCGATGATGGCGCCTCTGCTGCTTGTGGCGATAGGTTTGGCCGTTACTGGCGTCTAGGCCTGAAGCGGCGCGAGAGCAGAGCCCAAAACCGCATCCGTCGATGCTTTGAGGGTGGGGATCAGGCCGTCGACGGTCACTGTGCGCTGGCGCGGTTTGACAGCGGTGAAAGCTGGGTCTCGCCGGAAAGAATGCGGAAGGAAACGCTTTTCCAAGCCTTGAGCGGCGTTCGGACGGCCTGAAATGGGTTCGCGCCCGGTTGCGGCGAACCACCAGCGCGCGGTCCCAGGGAGGCGCGGATCCGCGAATGTCTGCGCCGTCAAGCCACGCGGGAAGAACAACAGCCCCTCAAGGGGCGGCCTTAAAAGGCTGAGCAGCCTTCGGCTCGGGAGATCGGCTCTTTCAAACCCGGCAGAGGCGGGTCGCTCAAGAGCCTGCGCTCAAGCCCCTGTGGGAGGCTGCAGACCCGCTAACGGAAGACCCAAGCGGCCATTCAAGGACCTTTTCCGCCGTTGTGGAGACCACCGGAAAACGCGGGCGCCGCCCGCGGGCGAGGGCGTGATCGCGGTGCTACCCCCAGTTGCGGCCAAAAGGATCGCTAAACGCTCTAAGCGGCCTGGGTCGATTGTGCGACCGAGCGCGCCGTCGCGAACCAGTTCTGGACGCGGGCTTCCGCCAGCCCCTTGTCGCCCCAAAGCCGGCGTCCATCGTCGGTCGCCGCGAACGCCTGCGCGGCCGCAGTCAGTTCCCACAGATTCGCGCCCGCGAGATCGTCCGCCGTCCGCACGCCGCAGGCCACGAGCGTCTGCGCATCCCGCCCGGTAATTCCCGGCAAGGCGCAGGCCAGACGCGCCTGGTCTTGCCAATCCCGCACGAGAGGAGCGGTGATGTGGCGCGTGTTGAGCGCTTGCGCCAAGGCGTCAGCAGGCCTGTCCAGCAAGGCCGACACGGTAGCGACCCCGATCGCTTCAAGACGCGCAGCGGTTTTAGGGCCGATCGACGGCGCTTCCACCACGGGATCGGGCCCCGCCAGGAGCGGTTTACCTCCCCGGTCCGGCCGCTCAATCGGGCCAATATCGGTCGGCTCCGGCGGCAACGCCTCGGGCGGGGTTTGGGCGGACGGAGCCGCAGCGAATGGGGACGCAGCGAATGGGGGCCTGATGGGCCTTGTGTTGAACAGCCCGCGCCCTGGCAGTGGCGCATCCGCCTTTGGCAAGAGCCGCACATCGCGTCGGGTCGGCCGCTTCGTCTGCCGCGGCGGCTTGCCAAGTCCGTGGGCTTTACCTGTTTCTTTCGGCCAGGCTGCATTCAGCGACGACAAGGGCTTTCCGAGGACCTCCTGGCAATGAAGCCGCCGCACGGTGGCGTCGTCTTCGTGCAGCGTGGCGAGCACCTTGCCTCGAGCCTGAAACTCAGCGTACTGCGCCTTGACGAGCGCCGCCGCCTGGGCGTCCTCCATTTTGCCCGTGATCCATGTGACAGGACCAGACAGGGCGGCGAACACCACATCAAGCGACCCGTCAAGCTTCGGCGGGGCAACGGCCGCGTCGTCGAACGCGCGCTCGAGGACGCGCGAGAGCGTGACCGACGCGTGTCCGATCAAGCGCGCGACCGCGTCCTTGATCTCCTGATCCAGTCCTGCTTTGGGGCTCTTTTGACCAAGCGCGAAATTATAGTGCTGGATCAAGAGTTCGTAGGACGGGTTCGCCGCGTGCGCACCGGCACGGACAGCCTCGGCGAGCCAGCCGGGTCCCTCTGAGAGTCGCAGGTCTGGATAGCCCTCCAGATCAACCTCGAGGATGGTTAGAAGTTCCTTCCAGCTTTTGGAGAAACTCTGTTCCACTGCGGCATGAATGACGCCCTCCTCCTCGGTCTGATGGGTATGGAAAGGCTGCACGGGATCCACGATATAGTGGCTCATCACCCCGGCGTTATAGACCGCTTGTTTCCACTGCCGCGCCGCAAGCGCCCGCACCGTGCGGCGATACCATTCCTCCGCCGCCTCCACAGCGCCACCCCATTCGCCTTCGCGGACGTGCAGCACGTGATTCTTGAAGTCTTTGAAGACCGTGTCTGGCGCTTTCGCGCCTTCAAGATAGGCTTGGTGGTGGTGCAAGAACAGAATCCGCCACCGTTCGGCGTCCTCACGACGCAAATGGCGCAGAGCGTCGAGCGCCAATCGATGATGGTTGGACGTGGCCTTTGCGGCGAACACCACCTGATAGAGCAACGACATGGGATTTATTCCGCTGGGATCCGAACCCTTCGAACCCATCCTGACTCCGTTACCAAGGCGTAAACGTCTTCGTACGGCGGCGCATTCGCTGAGGGGCGCTCCTCGCTGGCGGAAGGCGAGAGGCGCCGCTTTTGCGAGGGCCCACCGCGCTATCGGCGTCCAGAGCGCCGCACCGGCAGGCGTCAGCCCCTCCGGTCCGATCGAATGGGATCAGCGTTTCACGAAAGACCGACAGGATTGGGGGGATGCTTGTTCTGACACACGATTTGTCGCCCGCGCTTGAGCCCTTGCGAGCGGTCGCAAGCGGTCGCCCCCCTTGGGCGCGCGCGCCAAAAGGCCCTGCGACAGACCTCAGGGCGCGGGCTGGACCCTGGTTCGCGCAAGAAAAAGCTGGCGTGCAGGAGCGGCCGCGTTGAAAGGCGCGATGAAAAGGCTTCTTGACTAATCGCCGCGTCCGCCGAATGGCCGCTTGGGCTCCGCCCGGTATTCCTCGATGACCTCGTCGTCTGCGTCGTCGACCTCAAGCAGCAGGACTTCGTAGCCCCAGAGGTCGGCAAGCTTCTGCAAGACCCGCTGCGCGTCATCGTTTTCAAGCAGGATTCCATTGATGACGCGGTGCTGCAGCACGAGTTTGCGATCGCCCTCCAAATCCACGTTCACGACCTGGATTTGCGGATCCCTCCGCGCAACGTCATAGTGGCGCGACAACGCCCGACGCAACTGGCGATAGCCTCGCTCGTTATGGATTGCAGCGACTTTGAGCGCGTCGTCCTCTCCGTCGTCCTCGACATGGAAAAACCCCATCGACCGCATGAGCGCGGGCGAGAGATACTGTGAGACGAAGCTTTCGTCGCGGAAATTGGCCCAAACATGCCGCAGGACGGCGGCGAAGTCCTTCGCTCCGGCGATATCGGGAAGCCATTCCCGGTCTTCCGCCGTCGGGTTGAGGCACGCCCGCTCGATATCGCTCATCATCGCGAAGCCAAGGGCGTAGGGATTGATGCCGGAAAAGTGACGGTCGTCGAACCCAGGCTGCGCGATGACGCTCGAGTGCGCGTGCAGGAACTCCAGGAATGAACCGTCTGAAATCCGCCCCGTCTCGTGCAGCCGCCGCATGATATAATGGTGGGTCCAAGTCGCGCAGCCCTCATTCATCATCTTGGTTTGCCGCTGCGGGTAGAAATATTGCGCGATCTGCCGCACGATCCGCAAAACTTCTCGCTGCCAGGGGGCGAGCCGCGGAGCGGTCTTCTCCAGAAAATAGAGGAGATTGTCCTCGGGGAGGCCCAGCAGCGCACGGCGTCGTTCGTCCTCGCTTTCGCCTGCGGCTTTGCGTTTTTTCGCGGGTACTGTCCGCCATAGATCGTTGAAGAGCTGCTCTCCGTGCTGACGGCGTTCCTTTTCCCGCAGCGATTCAGAGCGAAGATCCGGGCGCCGCTTTCGGGGGTAGCGATGCACCCCATGACTTTGCAGGGCGTGAACCGCGTCTAGCAGCCGCTCCACTTCCAAAACGCCGTATCGCTCTTCGCACCGCGCCAGATAGTTTTTGGCGAATTCAAGATAATCGAGGATCCCGTCCGCGTCTGTCCATTGCTTGAAGACATAATTGTTTTTGAAGAAATGATTGTGGCCGAACGCGGCGTGCGCGATCACCAGGGTCTGCATCGTCGCGGAGTTCTCTTCCATGATATAGACAATGCAGGGATTGGCGTTGATGACGATCTCATAGGCGAGGCCCTGATAGCCTTTGCGGTACATCGCCTCGTTGGTGGCGAAGTGCTTGCCGAAGCTCCAATGCTTGTAAAAGAGCGGCATCCCCGTCGACGCGTAGGCGTCAAGCATTTGTTCAGAGGTGATCACCTCGATCTGGTTTGGATAGACCTCCAGGCCCAATTCATCGAACGCGATCGCTTCGCAGGCGTCGTTGATCCTTTGGATCGTGTTGAAATCCCAATCCGCTCCTTTGAACAGAAGCCGCCCTTCCCGCGGCGCGACAAGCCCTGTCATAGCGCGTCCTCCTAACCGCCTGCGGTCGCCTTGCGAGCGAAGAGCTCGCGAAACACAGGATAGATGTCGCGACGGTGGCGGACCTTGCGCATCGCCAGCGGCGCGCTCGGATCAAGTGCTGTTTCGATCGCCCGCCACAGGCTCGAAGTCCGAGCCGATCTGGTCGCCAAAGGCCCCTCCTCGTCTTCGGGGCCGACCTCCAGATAGGCGTAATACTGGCAAAGCGGCAGGATCGCCTCTTTAAGCAGGCTCGCCGTCACCGCGTTGTCCGAAAGCGTATTGTCTCCATCCGAGGCCTGCGCCGCATAAATGTTCCAAAGATGCAGCGGATACCGATCTTCAGCGATCCTGACCATTTCCCTGAGCGCCGTCGACACCACGGTGCCCCCGGTCTCTCGCGCATAGAAAAATGT
>JAGWZH010000121.1 GCA_018971945.1 Alphaproteobacteria bacterium
CCTTGGCTGATGGAGCAGATGAAAGCCCAAGCCGCACACATGGGCGCCCGGATGGTGGAGGACGTGATTACCGATGTCGATTTCTCAGAACGCCCTTTTACGTTGAAGGGGGATGGAGGCCAAATCTACACGGCCGACAGTGTGATCATCGCCACAGGGGCGCAGGCGAAATGGCTTGGGTTGCCCAATGAACAGAGTTTTTGCGGCTTCGGCGTTTCAGCCTGCGCGACTTGCGACGGTTTTTTTTACCGCAACAAGGAAGTCGTGGTGGTCGGCGGCGGCAATACCGCGGTGGAGGAGGCGCTTTATCTGACGAACTTCGCCTCTCAAGTGACCCTCATCCATCGCAGAAATGAACTGCGGGCCGAACGCATTTTGCAGGATCGGCTCCTGAAGCATCCGAAAATCAAGGTCCTTTGGGACACCGAGATTGAGGATATTCTTGGCGGCGGGGCCCCGCGCGGCGTCACCGGCGTCCGTTTGAAGAGCACCAAGACGCACACAGTCTTCGATCTGAAAACCGATGGGGTTTTCGTGGCCATCGGCCACGCGCCGGCGACAGACCTGTTCAAGGGCAAGCTCGCCATGAAACCCAACGGCTATATTCTTGTCGAGCCGGGTACGACCAAAACAAACGTGGAAGGCGTTTTCGCAGCGGGCGATGTGGCCGACGAAACCTATCGCCAGGCGGTGACCGCCGCTGGCATGGGCTGCATGGCCGCATTGGAGGCCGAACGTTACCTTGCCGCCTTGACGCATGACGGGCATGGCTCAGAACACAGCCCGGTCCAGAATGAGCTCGTTTCCGCAACGCCCTGAGGCGGAACCGCGCCTTTCGCCAGCGCGGGTTCAAAAGCCCGCTTCTGATGGTCGCGCGCCTCTGACCGGCGAGAGCCTTTGAGAAGGGTCCGGCGATCGGCGCGCTCGAAGCGTCCGGCTTCTGCTTATCTCCCCGCCCTCACAGCCTCCATGGCTTGGGGGAGACGCCGTCGAGGCTAGATCAGGCGATGCGACGCCGCGTGTGACGCCTGGCCATGCGCCCGCTGGGGCATTGCTCGGGTATTGACTTGCTTTTCGCCCCTCGCTGAGCTAAGGAAATTTCTATCGAGTTTGGCCGACCTTTGGCCCCCGTGGCCGAGCCGTGAAACGCCGGTCGCCGCCGACGATCTCCTCTGAGCTTCGATGATGAAAGCCCCCGCGCGTTTTGCGGGCGGTTCTGTTTTGAAGGAGGCCGTTATGGCCACTGGTACTGTTAAATGGTTTAATTCCACCAAGGGTTTTGGCTTTATCCAGCCGGATAATGGCGGCCCGGACGTGTTCGTCCACATCAGCGCTGTTGAACGCGCGGGCCTCGCCGGGCTGAAAGACGGCCAGAAAGTCGAGTTCGAAGTGGAGCAGGACCGGCGCACCGGCAAAAGCGCTGCGGGTCAGCTCCGCACGGTTTGATCCGAGCCGAGAAAGCCGTTTTGGGATCAGGCCGCCCTCAGCCGAGGGCGGCCTTTTTCATGCTCCGCACCGGCGGACCATCCGGCTTTGAGACCCCCTAGACGTCGCGCACGCCCGGCAGCGCCCGCGGCCTCCGGCGACAGACGCCGTCTCCTCTCGCTCAGGCCAGTGCGCCCTTGGAGAGCTCTGAACAAAGACGCTGTGCGACGCCCCGCCAAGGCCCTCTCGCTCAGCGGCGGCGGAAACGGGCTGGTCGCAGATGCGCTGCGCCCCCGAGGAGAGCCATACAGGCCTTGTCAGGTTTTGGCCGCCTGCTCACCAAGCCGCGCAAGACGGCTCGACGGCCGTAAAAAACCCCTCCAAGGTGGATGCTGTACTCCCCAATGCGCCTGCCTTCCCTCGCCCCCTTTCGTCATCGCCAGTTTTTTACCTATTGGCTCATGCGCGCGGTCTCCACCCTGGGCTTCCAGGTGCAAGCGACCACGATTGGCTGGCAGGTCTACGAGATCGCCAGAGATGGAGGCCGGAGCGTCGAGCAAAGCGCTTTCCTGCTCGGGCTCGTGGGGCTCGCGCAGTTTCTGCCGCTCCTGATTTTGTCCCCTTTTGGAGGCCAGGCTGCAGACCGATACAGCCGCAAGGGCATCATCCTTGGCTATCAGCTCGCCAAGATCGCCACCCTGCTCGCGCTCGTGTGGGTTTCGTTCAACGGCGGCGCAGGCGCGCTGGCGGCGGTCTTCGCCGCGGCGATCGTTTCGGGGGCGGTGAACGCCTTTGCGCCCGCGGCGAGCCAAGCGCTGATGCCGATGCTCGTGCCCAAAGAAGACTTGCCGCAGGCGGTGGCGCTCTCGTCGCTGGCCTTCTCCACGTCCTCGATCCTCGGCCCCGCCCTCGCAGGGTTCGCCATCGCGATCGGCGAGACTTCCTCACTGGGGGGCGCGGTCACGGCCTATGGTCTCGCCGCGGCTTTCTTCCTTGGGGCCTTGTGCTTCTGTCTGACCCTGCGGCCGCCTCGGCAGGAAAAGCCCAAGAATCCCAAGGCCCTCGCCATGATCCTTGAGGGCCTGCGCTATGTCCGCGACAACAAGATCGTTTTGGGAGCGATGAGTCTCGATCTGGTTGCGGTGCTGCTGGCCGGGGCCACAGCGCTCTTGCCAGTCTATGCACGCGACATCCTGCATGTGGGGCCCGAGGGCTTGGGCTGGATGCGGGCGGCCCCCGCGGCGGGGGCCGCAGCCGTCGCGTTGTGGCTCGCTGCAACGCCAATCCGGACCCATGTCGGGCCCTGGATGTTTCTATCCGTCGCGGTCTTCGGTCTCGCCACCATCGGCTTTGCGGCGTCGAGCCTCTTCTGGCTCTCTCTGACTTTGCTGGCCGTCATCGGAGCGGCGGACATGATCAGCGTCTATGTCCGCTCATCCCTCGTCCAGCTCGCGACGCCCGACGCGATGCGCGGACGGGTGGCGAGTACAAGCTTCATCTTCATCAGCGCCTCAAATGAACTCGGGGAGTTCCAATCTGGCCTTTTCGCCCGGGCGTTCGGTCCCATCGGCGCAGTGGTCATCGGCGGAATCGGCGCGGTGCTGACCGTCGGCATTTGGATCAAACTCTTCCCAGCCCTGTGGCGGATGGACACGTTTGAAGACGCCGTCCGCTATGCCGAGCGGGACCTTGGAGCCCGCTTGGCGCCCAGCGCCCCCGACGCAAGCAGCGGAACCAGATAAGCCGCCAGCACGGCTGTATTGGAGACGGCGTTGCCGGGAATGCCCGTGACCACAGACGCAACCGAGTCTGCGACATACCAAACCACGAGGATCGCGGTGAGAGAGCGCCATAGCTTGGAGGCCGCTTCCCCGGTCGCTGCAAGCGCTTGACGCATCAAAAGTCCGATCGCCAAGACAAACCCCAAGAACACCGCCCCCAGAACCGCGGCGGTGGGACGGGTCGTCTCTGTGAAACCCGTCTGCCCGTCGAGCGGCCAGGTGACGGCGTCGTAAAAGAGAACCACTGGCCCATCGAAGCCTGGAAACGCCGCCAAAAGAAAGATGAAGGCGGCGCCCAGCATCAGCGTCCACCACGCCGCCATCCAGATCTTCCAAAGTCCCTTCATGCTCCGCCTCCGTTGCTCCGGCCTGCCCCCACCTGGCCCGAACACGGGAAGTAGGGCAATTACCTGCGAGGTCATAGACTCTCACCGCAACCCTCTTGAATGATCGCGTTATGCCTTCCTCCAATCGCGCCGACGTCGATGGATTTTCCGCTACCCTGCGGGCCTGGCGCATCGCCCGCGGGCTAAGCCAATTTGAGCTGGCGGAGACCGTGGGCATGTCCGCCCGCCACCTGTCCTTTCTGGAAACAGGGCGAGCAAGGCCCTCTCGCGACATGACTTTGGCCCTGGCGGAGGGTCTGATGGCGCCGCGGGCTGCGCGCAACGCCATGCTGCTGCAGGCGGGCTTCGCGCCGCATTATCCAGCCACTCCTCTGGAGGCGGAAGCACTGGCCCCTCTGCGGGCGCTGCTCGCAGAGATGATGAGACGACACGCGCCCTACCCAGCGATGCTCTGCGACCGACACTGGACAATCCAGGATGCGAACGAACCTGCCCAGGCGCTCCTCGACGGGCTAAGCGACGGCGCCCGCGAGGCGAATCTGATCCGGTTGCTGACGGATAGCCCGAAAGCGCCAGAGGTCATCGTAAACTATGCCGAGGCCCTCGCCGAAATGTACAGCCGCATTCGGCTCGAGGCGCTCGAGGCGGGCCGCGATCCGGCGCTGGAGGATTTGCTGCGGCGGATCACAGCGCGGCAGGAGGTCTTCCCCCCACCGCCGGATCTGGGACGGCGGCCCCTTGTTCCACTCATCTTGCGGTCCCCGGCCGGCGAACTCCGTTTCCTCACCGCCATCGCCCATTTCGGCACAAGCGAGGACGTCACCGTGCGTGATTTGCGTCTGGAGCTTTTGCACCCAATGGATGAGAAGACGAAAAATGCGATGGGCGGAGGCTGAGCGAAGCGTCTGGCGAGGATCGCGCGCGATGATCCCGATGAGCGCCTCTCGCGCCGGATGACCAGGCGAGGCCGGTTGGGACAGATCAGGCGCTTCAGAGCGCGGGCTGCGTCAGAAAAGGGCGGCCCCGACCCGATCACTGCGGACAGCCCCGGCTGTCGCGTCCCCTGCGCAAGGCCTGTCCTTACATTGACGGTTTTCGAGGGAAGATCGCTCAGCGGGACCATCGCAGCCGCCATGGTGGCCCGATGGCGTTTCTGCGGCTTCCTTCAGACCCTTCTTTTCCCGTTCGGCCATGACCAGAGGCGCTGGTTGTCGCCATTGAGGCCAATTGAACACGAAGGAGGCACATTGGGGCGGCACATTGGGGCGGCAGATTGGTCTCGACCGAGACCCTGACCGCCTTTAGCTTACGCTCCAAATCACCACAGGGAGATGAGGCGATGGGCGTGTTGGACGGCAAAGTCGTTTTGATCACCGGCGGCGGCAATGGCATCGGTCGGGAGTGCGCGCTGACCTGCGCCCGTGAGGGCGCCGCGATCGTCGTCAATGATCTCGGCGGCTCGGTCAGCGGCGGCGACGAAGGCTCATCAGGGCCGGCCGAAGTGGTGGCTGCGGAAATCCGGGCCGCAGGCGGCCGCGCCGTGTCCAACTCCGACAGCGTCGCCGACTACGCCGCAGTGGAGGCCATGCGCGAACAGGCGCTGAAGGCGTTTGGCGGACTGCACGCCGTCATCAATCCCGCCGGCATCCTGCGCGACAGCATGTTCCATAAAATGAGCCCTGCTGACTGGAAAGCCGTGATCGACGTCCATCTGCACGGCGCCTTCAACGTCGCCCGTACCACGATCGAGCTCTTTCGGGAGCAGCAGGAGGGCGCCTATGTGCTCTTCACGTCCACCTCAGGGCTCATCGGCAATATTGGTCAGGCGAACTATGCAGCCGCCAAGCTCGGCGTCATGGGATTGTCCAGAATCATCGCCATGGAGGGGGCCATGAAAAACGTGCGCTCCAACATCATCGCGCCCTTCGCCTGGACCCGGATGATCGCCACCATCCCGGTCAAGGACGAAGCCAGCGCCAGGCGCGTGGAGCGGATCAAGAACAATATGCGCGCTGATCAAGTGGCCCAGCTTGCCGCGGCGCTCTGTTCGGACCAGGCGAAAGACACCTCCGGCCAAATCTTTGCGGTGAGGGGGAACGAAGTGTTCCTGTTCAACCAACCGCGGCCCGTGCGCGGCATGACACGCCTCGAGGGCTGGACGCCTGAGACCCTTCTTGAGCATGGTCTGCCGGCCCTGAAAGCCAATTATGCCGGGATGGAGGCCACCGCGGGCGTCTTCACCTGGGATCCGATCTGACCATGGAGCCATTGATGCAGAAGCGCTTCCTCCCCGCCCTCCTCGCCCTCGGCGCCCTCTCCGCCTGCGCGACCCCGCCGCCGCCCCCGCCGCCTCCGCCGATCTTCTCCGGGCCACAGACCTTCTCCCTCATCGCCCTGAACGGAGCGGCCCCGGCCTATGCCGGGGTGACCCTCACGCTCGACGGGCCGAGGGCGACCGGATCGACGGGCTGCAACAGCTACATGGCTGTTGTGAACCGCCAAAATGATCAGCCGGTCCGTTGGTTCCAAGTCGGGGAAGTGACCTGCGGCGATCAGCAAATGGCTCTGGAGCGCGCTTATCTGCAAGCTCTCGACGCGGCCAGCGCTGTGGAGGAGAGCGCCGCAGGCCTCGTTCTGCGCGACGCTGTTGGCGGCGAGGTCGCTCGGTTTGACCGCGTCGGCCAAGCCAATGGCGGATGAGACCGCGCGATAATTTTTTGGCGGGCGATCCCCGTGGGCGCCGGGAGGACTTCTGGAACGGAAAAGTCAGGATGCGCCTCCCTCCAGCCGCTCGACAGAATGCAACCTGCTTGTCCATCAGGATCTGTCACGCTTTCCCCAAAACGCCCATCTGGATCGCCTCGGTCGATCCAAAACATAAGCAGGACAACGCCAATCGATCCGGAGCGGCGCGCCAGGGCGACCAAGACGGCTCAGACGTCGCCCAAGCGGGTCTTCGCGCAGGTCGCTCATTTGTTGAACGCGGCTTCGTTCAAGGAGTGCAGACCATGATTGAAAAGCGCGCCTTTACTGACTTGGGGCGGTTTGAGAATGACTGGCTGAACGCCCGTCACCATTTCAGCTTCTCCAGTTACAAGGACCCGCGCCGGATGAATTGGGGCGCCCTGCGGGTGTGGAATGACGACACCATCGCGCCGAAATCCGGATTTCCTCCGCACAGCCACTCGGACATGGAGATTATCACCTATGTCCGGTCCGGGGCCATTACCCATAAGGACGGGATGGGCAATGAAGGCCGCACAGCGGCGGGGGATGTTCAGGTGATGAGCGCGGGGTCTGGGGTCACCCACGCCGAATACAATCTCGAAGATGAGCCCGCCCAGATCTTCCAAATCTGGATCATCCCCAAGATACGCGGCGGCGCGCCCTTCTGGGGATCGGCCCGATTTCCGAAAAGCGATCGCGTCGGCCGGCTCGCGCCTCTCGCTTCCGGCTTCGAAGCCGATCAGGCGCAGGGCGCCTTGCCGATCCGGCAGGATGCGCGGGTTCTTGCGGGCGCGCTCCTCGCCGGGCAGACGACCGACGTGGCTCTGCCCCCAGACCGGAAGGCCTATCTGACGGTCGCCGCGGGCGCGGTGGATATCGGCGGCCTCCGCCTAGACGCAAGGGACGGGGCTGCCATCGAAGCCGGCTTTAAGGGTCAAGCAAGGGTCCTCGCAGACGCCGAAATCGTGATGGTTGAAACTGTGTAAAGCGCGCGTCCATCGCCGCGTTCACCACGACTTGCATGCGCACGGCTGCGATGCGCGGCTGGCGAGGACGCGGATCCTTCTTGCCGCATTGTCATGGCGGCCAACCAAGCCAGCGAAGCCGAGGCGCGGCAGGCTCCAGAGCCCTCTGTCAATCCGCCCTATAGCCCTTTCCGATCCGATGAATCGGAGCGGAGGCTCTCAGTGATTGGTTGGTCGCGATTGCTTTCGACCAACCGGTAGCCACTTGGTCGGACATCGCTCCAGGCGATCGCTCAAAGGACGCGCACCTTCTGTGCGCCAAATGCGGCCGCTTTTGACGACAATCAACCAGCACTCTCCGCCGTCGCCTTGATCGGATCAGCCCGATGGCGGCGCCAGCGCTAGAACGCCTGAGGTCCCTCGGGGCGCGCTGAGCAGGCAGGGCGTCAAGATTTATCAAAAAATAAAAGATGGAGCGCTACCCGAGATGGCGTTTGACTGAAATCTCCTAGAATTCATTTTGGTCAGAGGGCGGTATGCCTGGCTTGGACACGCTCAATGTTTTGATCGCGGAAGATAGTCGGCGCATGCGGATGGTGCTGCGCTCGCTGCTTGAGGGTTTTGGTTTTCGCCATATCTGCGAGGCCCGGGACGGAAACGCCGCTTTCCGGCATATGTGCGACAGATATGTGGATCTTGCATTTCTGAACTGGTCGATGGGAGGCCTCGAAGGCGACCAGTTGACACGGCTCATCCGCACCCATCCGGCCGTCATGAACCCATACTGCACCATCATCATGGTGTCGGGCCATTGGCGACCTCAACAGGTCGCTCGCGCCCGCAATAGCGGCGTGAACACGTTTCTCGCCAAACCCTTCAGCGCCTCGACCCTTCGCAATCATCTGCGGTTCGTGTTCGACGATATGCGGCCCTTTATTCGCCACCGATTCTATGTTGGCCCTGACA
>JAGWZH010000018.1 GCA_018971945.1 Alphaproteobacteria bacterium
GGCGGCGAAGCAATCCTCCGCATCGAGCCAGAGCCCGTCGACATCCAATCGACGATAACGCCGCAGTCCGAGATGCACCCCCGCAAGGCTCGTCACCGCGCCGGAGGTCCCAATCACCTGACCTGCGCCCCGCGCAAAAACGCCTTCCAACGCCTTGGGCAGCCCCGCTGACCGGAGACTGTCCAGGACATCTTCGACCATCCCTTCATACCAGCGAGAATCGGGCGCAGCGGGTTCGGGCCATTTTTCGGTCAGTCCCACAACCCCGACGGGCGCCGAGGCCCAAGCCAGCAACTTGGGTTCGCCGCCTCGGGGTGTGGCGGGGATGTCGATAAAAGAGATCTCGGTGGAACCGCCGCCGATATCCACCACAAGCGCGCATTCGGCGTCGGCGTCCACCAGTTCGGCGCAGCCCAAGGCCGCCAGCCGCGCTTCCTCCTCCGCCGATATGACAGACAGGCTGAGCCCCGTTTCACGCCTGACGCGGTCCAGAAATTCCGCGCCGTTGGATGCAAGGCGACACGCCTGGGTCGCCACGCCTGCCAGTTCCGTGGCGCTATGCTCGGCGATGCGCGCGGCACATTCTTTCAGGGCGTCCAAGGCGCGCGCCATCGCGGCGGAAGCGAGCCGTCCAGTCCCGCCCAACCCCTCTCCCAAACGCACGATCCGGGAATAGCCGCCCAGCACGCGGTAGCCGCCCCGCGAGGGAGCGGCCAACAAAAGACGACAATTATTCGTGCCAAGGTCAAGCGCTGCGAACCGGGCCGCAGCCCTCTCTTGGAAGGAAATGGGTCGTTGATGCATCGGCTGCTGAAAATCGATCGCTGAGCGCCCTCTGAACGGACGCGGCGACACCCTATGTGGGGGCGCGGCGCTCGACAATGAAGCCCACGCCTTGCGGGCGCCGATCCTGGGACCTACCTCTTCCATCACGCTGCCGTTCGCCCAAACCAAAGGAGGGAGCAATGCGCGAAGCGAGGTTCTCGATCGGGCAAGTGGTCAAGCATCGCTTGTTCCCCTTCAGGGGGGTTGTGTTCGACGTCGATGAGACGTTCTCCAACACTGAAGAATGGTACGAGGCGATCCCTGCCGCCATCCGCCCGAAACGGGATCAGCCCTTCTACCACCTCTTGGCGGAGAATGCAGAGAGCGCCTATGTGGCCTATGTCTCCGAGCAGAATCTCCTGCCCGATGACAGCGGCGATCCGATCAATCATCCCCAGGTGGCGGAATTGTTCGCCGCCAAGGAGGGAGATCGGTACAAGCTGCGGGATCAACGCCTCAATTAGCGCTCACCGTTGGAAGCTGTAAAAGTCCTCGCCAAGCGGCAAAATCCTGGTGAGTGCGTCCATCGCGGCGCGGGCCTCCGTCAGCAGATGCGGATCGGCGAGGTCTTCCGGGGCAAGCGTCTCCCGGTAGTGAGCCCGCACCCAGACCTCCAGGGCGGCGCCCAACACCTCGGTCCATAAAAACCCGCCACGCATCGCGGCCTGTTCCTCAGGGGTCGCCTCCACACGCAGCCGCAAGCACGCAGGGCCTCCTCCATTGCGCATGCTCTCGCGCACGTCGACGATCTCGACCCCCCCGATGGGACCGCCGTCCGCGATCAAGGCCTGCAGCGCGTCCCAGACGAGAGGCGATTCCTGCGTCTCCGCAGGGGCGATCAGCGTTTTGCGGTCGGCCCCCGGCAGCGTGACCAATTGGCTGTTGAAGAGATAGGTCTTGATCGCATCAGACAGGCCGACAGCCGACCTGGGGATGATCGCCCAGCGGGGCGCGAACAGACCGTCTGCGGCCCGGGCCAGCGCCTCCCGCGCCCCCGCGAGGTCGGCGAAGGCCTGCTCGTGGCAGAACAGCGTATCGCCATGGGCCACTGCGACCACATCATTGTGAAAGGCGCCTGCGTCGATCGCCTCCACACCCTGCAGCCAAAAAAGCGTCGCCCCCTGCCGCAAACCATGCCGGCGCGCGATGGCCTCGCAAGCCTCCCGCGTCTGGCGGGCGGGAAATTGACCGCTCTCGCGCTCGAACCCGCCGCGGCCATAGACAAACACCTCCACCCCAGGAGCCCCAGGGGCTGCGGCCAAGCGCATGTGATTGGCCGCGCCCTCGTCGGCGAACACGGCTTGCGCCGGCAATGCTTCGTGAACTGCGAACCGGGACGGGTCGAAGAATATCCGCCGCAATAGTCTCTGGGTATGGGCCGGCTCCTGGGCCCGATGCGCCATGGTCACGAGATTGGCGACGCTGAAATGGAGCCGACCATCGATGGCGTCCGCGCTGGGTGAAACCGTGGCGGCGTTCGCCGCCCACATCGAAGAGGCGGCCAGCGCATTCCTGGCCAAGCGCGGATCGGCGCGCATGGCGGCCTCCCAAACCGCAGCGTCGGCGCCCGCAAACCCAAGCGTCCTTAACCAGCCGATGTTCGGTCGCTCCATGGGCGCCAACACGCCCTGCCTGAGCCCAAGACCCGCAAGCCGCCGCATCTTCGCCAAGCCTTGCAGGGCGGCGTCACGAGGCCTCGCAATCGCGTCCTTGTGGCGGGCGGAGGCGAGATTGCCTTCCGAGAGCCCAGCATAATTATGTGTCGGCCCCACCAGGCCGTCGAAATTGATCTCGTCACTCACGGGGCTCACCAAGCCAGTCCCGGCGCAGGCAAGGCTTTGGCCTTGGGTGCGGTTTGCTGGGACACAGGATAGGCGCAATAGTCCGCCGCATAGGCCGCCGACGGGCGCAGATTGCCCGATGCCCCCTGACCGCCGAAAGGCAGCGCGCCCGAAGCTCCGGTCGTCGGCCGGTTCCAGTTCAGAACCCCAACGCGAAGCCGGTCGCGCGCGGTCTCCCATACAGCCGGATCATCGCAGATGACCCCCGCCGCAAGCCCAAACCGCGTCGCATTGGCGAGGCTGATCGCGGCTTTGAGATCCGTCACCCGATAGACCTGCAACAAGGGGCCGAAGGCTTCCTCATCCGGCGCCTGAACCCCTGTCATCTCAATCAGACCCGGGGTGAGAAATGCGCCGGTTCGCATCATGGGCCGCAACGCCCGACCGCCAGCGGCGAGGAGCTCGGCCTGAAACGCCATCAATCGGTCGGCGGCCTTCTCAGACACCACTGGCCCAAGGAACGGCTCTTCGCCCGCCGGGCCGACCTTAAGTCTCGCCATAAGGCTCAGCAGCGCAGCGATGACCCCATCGCCGAAGCCCCCCTCGGGCAGAATAAGCCGCCGGGCGCAGGTGCAGCGCTGACCGCTCGTCATGAAGGCGGAGTGGACAATCAGGTTGGCCGCAGCCGCAGCGTCCGCCGGGGGCCACACAATCAGGGGCGCGTTACCCCCCATCTCAAGCGCCAACAGGACTTCAGGCCGCCCCGCGAAGTGGCGGTGGATCGCAGCGCCGGCCTCCGCGGAGCCGGTGAACAGAACGCCCGCGATCCCATCGGCCTGAACCAACGCCCGGCCCACGCCGCCTCCGCCCTGCACCAGGTTGACCACGCCTTTCGGCAGCCCAGCCTTCTCCCACAACGCCGCCATCATGACCCCAACGCCCGGGGTGAACTCGCTCGGCTTAAACACCACCGTATTGCCTGCAAGCAGCGCGGGCATGATGTGACCATTGGGCAGATGCGCGGGAAAATTGAACGGGCCAAGCACAGCCAAAACCCCATGCGGCCTATGCTCCAGCCGCGTTTCGCCAAAAGGCGTCTGAGACGCCTTCTCCCCGGCCCGCTCTCTTTGCGCCGCGATCGAGAGCCCCGCCTTGCCGACCACGCTTTCGACCTCGCCGCGGGCGTCCCACAGCGCTTTGCCCATTTCCAGCGCGATGCGCGCGGCGAAAGAGTCTGCTTCCGCCTTCACCAGAGCGGCGAAGGCCTCCACAAGCGCGATCCGACGCTCCAACGGCGTCGCGGCCCAATCCGGGAAGGCCGCCTTCGCGGCCGCGACTGCAGCCTGGACGTCGTCCCCGCTCGCCCCTGCGCCCCGCCACAAGACCGCGCCGGTCGCCGGATCCCGCGCCGCCAATTCCTCGCCTCCGCCCGGCCGCCATATGCCGTCGATGAAGAGCTCAGTCCGCATCGCCGACCCATATCCTTGCCGTTTCACCCGCCTTCAAGCCTAGCGCCTCAAGCGCGGCCGGCGAGGCGCAAACGGCGTCCTGGGCAAGCAAGGTCACGCGCACCTGGGCGCAGGAGAAGTCCTTCAAAGCCGCCCGCGCCAGGAGCGCCCGTCGGCCCTTCTCCACCCTCCCCGCTTCCACCCTTACAAGGCGCGACTCGCGGTGGGTCCGGATCTGGTCGCGCGGCGCGCTCAATAAAGGCCCGCCGTCGAAAATGTCGATGACATGATCGAACCGAAAGCCCTCCCACTCCAAGAGCCGCATGGCCCCCTGTCCTTCAACATGGCACTTGCCAATGACCGCTTGCGCCTCAAGCGGCAGGAGATCCACGTAAATCGGCGAGCGCGGCATGAGGTCGAGGATGAACTGGTTGTCGGTCGTCGCCGAAATCGCGTCCGCTTCGGAAAAATCCATGCGGAAGAAATGCCGGCCCAGGGCCTCCCAGAAAGGCGACCGACCCGCGGCGTCCACAACGCCGCGCAGCTCAGAGACGACCTCTTTGTGGAACCGGTGCGGCGCTGCGGCGATCAGCAGATAGCGCGCCTGCGCCAGCGCTCTCCCCGCGCCCGCGGCGCGATGATCGGGATGCACAAAAAGCGATCCAACCTCGGAAGAACCATGGTGCTCGTTGACAAGCACCAAGAGGTTCATGTCGAAGCGACGCTTGGCCGCGAGGCTCGCCTGCGCCACCGTCACGACCCGGAAATTAAAGAAGGGCGGCATCATGCCAATGGTCGCCTTCACCGCGGCGGTGCCGACGATCGCGCCCGTCGGAAGATGCTCCATCATGAGCAGGTAGCGTTCCGGACCCGGTTCGGTGAGATCAGCGGCATAGGCTGCGACGCTTTTGGCGAGGCGCTTTTCCAGAGCCGCCTCTTCCGCCATCAGGCTCGTGAAGCCAGGGCCCGCCAGCTCTCGCAAGCTCAGGAGATAAGGAAGATCGTCCGCCCGGGCCGCGCGGATCACATAGAGCGGGTCGGCGGCGTTCATGAACGCAGCTCCCGCACATCATGCAGGCCGCTGGCGAAAGCCGCGAGCATCAGAAAAGAAAGCTGCGCCCGCGGCGCAAAACTCGCCGCGATCGCGAACTCGTCTTCGGAGTGCAACGCGCCGCCGCAGGGCCCGAGCGTATCGATATTGGGACACCCGGCGGCAGCAAGATTGTTGCCTTCGCACACCCCGCCCGAGGGGGCGAAGCGTACGACTTGGCCCAGGCCTCGCGCAAGATTTCCGGTCCAATCGACCAAACGCTTTTGGGCTGGGGTCAAAGGCTTCGGCGGCCGGGTGAAGCCCCCGTTCAACGCCGCAGCGATGCCGTCAAGGGCGGCCATGTCGGCTACGATCTTGTTCACCTCGGCCAGCGACCACGCGGCGGCCTCCTCATCGGGCGCCCTCACATTGAAACGCACGACAGCGATATCCGGCACCACGTTGACAGGGCCTCCGCCTTCAATGGCGCCAATATTGACCGTCACCCCGTCGCGCTGGCCGTTCAGAGCACTCAACGCCAAGGCGGCTTGGGCGCCGGCGAGCACCGCATTGCGTCCCTCGTCAAAGGCGCGGCCGACATGCGCGGAACGACCCTTCAGGATCAGGGCGAAGATGGCGCTGCCCTTGCGGGCGTCGACAAGGCCCCCGTCAGGCAGGCCCGGTTCGTAAGTCATCCCCACATGGGCGCGATGACCCAGTTCGGCGAGAAAGGGAGCGGAGGCGGGAGACCCGATCTCCTCGTCAGGGCTCAAAAGAACCTCAAAGCCAAGCCGATCCTTGAACGGCAGCGTTTCAAACATCTCCAACGCCGCCTGCATCACCACCAACCCGCCCTTCATGTCGGCAACCCCTGGGCCATGGAGCACGCCGTCAGGACGCAAAATCGGGTTCTGAAACGGGTGAGAGGCGGGAAAAACCGTATCGAAATGGCCCGTCAGCGCCACTTGAACCGGGGCGTCGGGCCTTTGTCTGACCCTCAGAGCCGGTGGGTGGAACACTTCCTCCATCGCGCCAGCGGCGGTGACGCGTCGGGAGGCGCCGAGTGAGACTGTCTCCACAGGACCGAGACTGCTGAAGGCGGCCTTGAGGCCCTCGGCCATGCGGGCGAGCCCTCCATTCTCTCTCGAGCCCGAATTGATGCGCGACCAAGCCAGGGTTGTTTCAATCATCTCATCGGCCCGGTCGTCGAGACGCGCCAAACCTTCGCTCACGGCAGGATCGGCCAGGAGGTCCTCGATGGAGGCGAAAAGGGCTCTGTGCATGCTCAGGTGTTGCCCGCTCCCCGCTTGGCTGTCAAAGGGCTGTCGCCCTTTTCAGAGCTCCCAGGGGATTCACCTCTGCGACCAAGGCTGGCCGCGGACATGCCAGAACGCAAAGGCTCAATCGGCGTGCAAGGCCACGCGTGGCGTCGTTTCTCCCCTGCAGCGCCCTGCATGCGGATCCGCAGCGACGACACGCGGCGATCACAGCCCTCGGGCTTCGCCCGCCATGAGCGCACATGATCTCCCGCCCCTCCCCGAAAAAGTCCAGACAGCCTTGTCGCACAGCCAGGCGAAGTCGATACGCGCCATCACCCCCCGGGCCGTTGCGTCGGCCGATGCGTCCTCCTGAAGTCCCCTCGCAGATCATGGCGCGGCTCGAGCATCGCCGCCGCTCTTCCCCCGCGGCGACGCCTCATGGGGTTGAGGCCATCAGCCCTCATTTGCACGCGACGCCTGCCCCATGCGTCGCGCGCCTTTTCCCAGAGCGGCTGCGCTTGGCTCGCCATGCCGTGATCCCGCGATGGGCCCTTGGCGCGCGATCGCGCCCATGCCGAACAAAAAAACGGGCCCGGCCAAAGCCGAGCCCGTTCCTTCGAGGTCTTGGAAGATCCCCTGCCGGGTTTAACGGAAGGTGATCGTAAAGGTGGACCGACGGTTTTCCGGGTTCCGTTCGTTGGCGCCCGTGCGAACCGCAAGGAATTGCGGGTCTTCACCCACGCCGCGCTCGGTGATGATGTTGGCCGGAACACCACGCGCCACCATCGCTTCCCGAACCACCGCGGCGCGGCGCTCGGACAGGCGCTGGTTGTAGGCCGGCGAACCAGAGGTGTCGGTGTGGCCAACCACCTCCACAGCGCGCAGATTACAGTTCCGCGCGGCGGCCACAGCCGCGTCGATGTCGCGGATCGCCGTGGGGGTGAGGTTCGACCGATCCCACTCAAAGTACACCACATAGCCAGCCGTCGGGCACGCGGCCGGAGGCGGCGGCGGCGGAGGCGGAGGCGGAGGTGGCGGAGGTGGCGGAGGTGGCGGAGGAGGCGGAGGTGGCGGAGGTGGCGGAGGAGGCGCCGCAGGCGCCGCAAACTGCCAGCGCAAGCCGACGGTCACACCCTGATGCTCATAGTCATAAGACCGCGTGCCCGACAGAGAGCCGCTGCCCACGAACTCCAGATCAGGCGCCGCGAGGTAGCGGTAGCCGATGTCAAGCGTGGCGCGCTCGCTCAATCCAAAAGCAATGCCGGCGAGCGCTTGATAGGCAAAACCGGTGTCGCTGTCGTTGGAGAACCCAACCGGAGCCACATTGTCGGCAATCAAGGCATCAACCCGGGCCAGACCCACGCCAGCGCCGATATAAGGACGAACTTGCCCAGCACTGTTGAAATCGAAGAAGCCGTTCAACATGGCTGTCCAGGCATGCGCGTCCGACGTGGCGGAGAAGCCTTTGATGTCCACATTATTGAAGCGGTGGCCGACTTCGCCCTCCAGGCGAAAACCGTCCGCGAACCCGTAACCAAGGCCGACGTGCTGGCTCCAGTCGGCGTCGAACTCGAGCGACGTCCCAGCGGTCTCGCCTTCCAGCGTGCCGTCGAGACCATACCCAGCGTCGGCGCGGCCATACCAACCTTCTTCAGCGAAGGCCGGCGCAGCGACCACCGTGATCGCAGCCAGAGCGGTGGCGCCCTGCAGAATCTTCTTCATCATTATCCCCTCAGTTAGGACACAGACACGAAGACAACCGACGGACCACAAGTCGGGTGTCCACAAGCCGGATCGACACGGACCGCGCCGTTCTCGAAGTCGCCTTACACCAAACTACAGCCCAAGGCGATACCGATGTCGAGGCGTCTACGAATGTTTCTCCAGTCCGCAGCCTCAAAGCCACGCTGTTGTGACCTTTGCGCCGCACCTGTCGCCATGGCGTTAACATCCTCACGATCCGCATCACTCAAGAAATGTTAGGCGTTAACCCTTGTGAGACTAATGTAACTCTCCAATCCCTAGAGGATTGACCAGTCTCCTTCGCCTAGAAGAAGAGCCCGGCCGCCCAACTCGAACACTCCTGGGGCGACCATGATGTGCTGCGTGGCGACGTGGGCGTCGCGAAATCTGCGCTGCAATGGACAGCTTTCATAAACGCTGGAGCCCCCGCCAAGGTCATAAAGCCTCCGACAGGCGTCCGCCGCGCTCCTTGCCAAATGCGCGCAGGCGAGACGCAGATTGGCCCGACGAATAAGCGACAAACTCTCTCCGCGTTCGGCGTCGGCGAAGGCCTCCTCGACGGTCTGGCGGACGAGGGCGCGGGCGGCGAAAAGGGCCGTCCTCGCCTCGGCGAACTGGCTCTGGGCGGCGCCGCGTTGCGCCAGAGACCGGCTCGACCCCTGCGGCCTCTTTGCGCCGGCGAGGTCCTCGAACGCATCAAGGGCCCCAAGGGCGTTGCCGCTGGCGACGCCGGCGACCCCCAATGCCAGGAGGCCAAAGACCGGAAAGGCGTACACCGCCCCCCCTTCCAAGGGTCGGTCATGGGTGAGGCTGACGCTGCGGGCAAGCGGAACCGAGACGTTCTCCATCGCCATATCGCCGCTGCCGGTGCCCTTGAGCCCGGTGGCGAACCAAGTGTCGATCAGCGTCACCTCAGACCGGGGGGCTATGAACATGCGTGTCTCAACCCCGCCATCGGCATGCTTTCGAGGGCCGTCAGCGTCACAGACGACGCACCCGCCCATAAGCCATGCGCAATGCGCGCTGCCCGACGCCCAAGACCACCTTCCGGCGACAGTCGCACGGTCGCCGTCCACCATCGCGCGACCCAGAGGCGCGAAGACCCCTCCCGTGACCGCGAGAGGGTCGCCGAAAACGATCCTGGCCTGCGCTGCGGGTAGATAGGCCGCCGTCACCCCTGTCGTGGCTGCGATCATGAGACACCAGGCCACTGCGGCGTCGGCTCTGGCCACCGTCTCCACACTCTCAAAGACGTCCAAGGGATGGGCCTCGGCGCCGCCATAGGCCTTGGGCACAAGAAGCCGGAACAGTCCCGCCTCGACCATCGCCTTGACGATGTCGTCGGGCAGACGACGCAGCGCTTCGATGTCGGCGCTGCGGTCGGATAGGCCCTCAGCGAGCTTTGCGGCGGCGGAAACGGCGGAGCTAGGCATGGCTGCGACTGTGCCACGCTCGCGGCTTAAAGAAAGAGGCTGCTGCAATTCGTTTGGGGAGAGGACGGCGGCCCGCTAAACTGGGGACCCTCCTCACCTCGCGCCGGAACCTCTTCCCATGACCGACTACACCCGCATGACCCTGACCCGGGCCGACCGGATCCTCACCATCCGTTTAGCCAATGGCGCGGTCAATGCTGTGGACCAAGCGATGCACGATGAACTCGCGCGCGTCTTCATCGAGGCGCAGGATGATCCTGAGAGCGATCTTGTGATCCTGACGGGGGAAGGCCGCGCCTTCTGCGCCGGAGGCGATACGGCGTGGTTTCAGGAAACCATCGAGGATCCGCGCCGGTTTCGCGCCATCGCCCCGCACGCCAAGCGAATCGTTTCATCCCTTCTCGACATCGAAAAGCCGGTGATTTGCCGGCTCAACGGTCCAGCCGCGGGACTCGGCGCCACCATCGCGCTCCTCTGCGATGTGATCGTTGCAGCCGACACCGCCATCATCGGCGATCCCCACGTGAAGGTGGGGCTGGTGGCCGGCGACGGCGGGGCTGTGATCTGGCCACAGCTGATCGGTTTCGCACGAGCGAAAGAGTTTCTGATGACCGGCGATCTGATCGCCGCCCCCAAAGCGGCCGAGATGGGCCTGATCAACCACTGCGTGCCCGCCGCGGAGCTCGACGCCAAAGTGGCGGAGGTGTGCGCGAAAATCCTCGGCAATCCCAAATGGGCGGTGCGCTGGACCAAGACGGTCGCCAATATCCCCCTGAAAAAGCTGGCCGCCGAGTTGTCGGACGCGGCGATCGCCTATGAGTTGCTCTCCAACATGACGGCGGATCGCAAAGAGGCCGTGGCGGCGTTTGTCGAGAAGCGGAAGGCGCTGTTTGAGGGGGAGTGAGTGTGAAGCCTGGCGCTGTCTTTGCGCGCAGGTGTTACGCGGCCCCCACCGAATTCTGTTCGCGGTGAGTGTGAAGCCTGGCGCTGTCTTTGCGCGCAGGCCCCGCGTGTCCGTGGCAGCCACTCCTGTGATCGGCCTCTGAGTGGGATGGCGTATGCGACAATTCCTCTATGTCGATCATTGCCTTGATCGCGGAGGCTCCACGGATCGCGGCGTGGGCGTCAGCGTGAGGGGCCGTTGATTTCAATTCCATTTGGTATTACGTTTTCTTGCTGGAGTAATACCATGCCGCTGCTTCTCACGCAAAAGAGCCAAGTCACCATCCCCAAATCCGTGCGGGAGCGGCTTGGGATCGGCCCCGGCGATCCGATCGACATCGTCTTCAACGACAGAGGCGAGGCGGTCATCGTCCCGCTCACGCCCCAACCGGGGCAAAGCCGCTTCGCTTGGGCCCGCGGCATCGCTGGACCTGGAATGACGACGGAAGAAGTCATGCGCCTCACACGGGGCGAGGAGTGACGACATTTGTCGATTCCAACGTCCTGATTGATCTGGTGAGCGACAACCCGGCCTTCTACGCTTGGTCTGATCGCCGGTTGAACCTGGCAGCGGAGGCGGGCGCCCTCGCGGTGGACCCGATTGTCTTTGCAGAGATCAGCGTTCGTATGCCGGACCTGGACAGCACCATCAGCTACTTCCGACGTAGCCGCATCGCGATCGTGCCGACGCCGGAGGAAGCGTTTTTCCTTGCCGGGCGGGCCTTCCTGGCTTACCGGCGCGGCGGCGGGACGAAAACCGGCGTTCTCCCGGACTTTCTGATTGGCGCGCACGCCGCGCATCTGGGCAGGCCGCTTCTCACCCGTGATGCTACGCGCTACCGCACCTATTTCCCCACCTTGGCGCTCATCGCCCCGGACACGCATCCATGACCGCCTTCACCGACGAGCCCGACCATATCCGCGCCCTGCGCGATCAGCTGAAGCGCTTCGTGGCGGAAAAAGCCCCCCGAGAGAAGCGCCGCGCCTGGGACAAGGCCCATGCCTGGCCTCGCGACCTCTATCAAGAGCTCGCCGCCATGGGCCTGATGGGCCTGACGGTGCCTGAAGAGTACGGCGGCGCGGGCCAAGACATTGTCGCCGCGGTCGCGGTGATCGAAGAGCTTGCCCGCGCGGGCCCCGCGCTCGCAGGCCCCTATATCCATTGCGCCTTCTATGGCGGCATGAACCTGAGCGAAAACGGCAGCCCAGAGCAAAAGGAGGCCTTCCTCCCCAAGCTCGCCAAGGGGGAATTGCTCCTCGCCTATGGCCTTTCCGAGCCGGACGTCGGCGGCGATCTCGCCAGCGTAAAAACCCGCGCCTGGAGGGAAGGCGATGAGATCGTGGTCCGCGGCGCCAAACGCTGGTGCACCGGGGCGGACTTCGCCGATTATCTTTATTGCCTCGTCAATTCCGACATCGAGGCCGGGCGTTACAAGAACCTCTCTTTCCTGCTCGTCCCGCGGGAAACGCCGGGCGTGACTATCACCCCCATCAACCATGTGAACCTGCGCTATACGCTGAGTTCGGACGTTCATTTTGACGATGTCCGCCTGCCCCTCTCGGCTATTGTTGGCGGCGAGGCGATGTGGAACCGTGGGTGGACGCTGCTCGCGGGCCGGGCGCTTGACGTCGAAAAGCTCGAAGTCGCCGCCGTCACTTTCGGGATCGCCGCCGCGGCTGTCGACGAGGCCTGGACCTATGCTCAAGAGCGCGAGCAATTCGGCAAACCCATCGCTCAGCATCAAGCCATCCGACACAAGCTTGTCACCGCCCGCACCAAGCTCGCCGCCTGTCGGCATATGCTTTACCACGCCGCCCACTTGGCCAACACGGGCGCGCCCTGCGCGATCGAAACCTCCATGGCGAAGCTCTTCCTGGCCGACACCGGCGTTGAGATCGCCCTGGCTTGCCAGCAAGTGATGGGCGCCTACGCCCTTTCGGACGCTTACGATATCGAGCGCAATGTCAGAGACCTTTTGGGCATGCCGATCGTCGGCGGGTCCTCCGATATGCAGCGCAACAACCTCGCGAGCCTGTTGCGGCTGTAGCCAAGTTTCATCGCCGGTGTGATCACTTGCCCGACGTATTGGCTTATCCAAGTTGTTACCGAAGATTGTCCGCCGATAGGTGTGGCGGCGTGAGCGAATCAGATCGCTGGTGCGGATGACGGACGGGATCAGCATGGGTGCGCGGCGCGGGCTCATAGCGGCGGTGGCGGCGCGGTGTGCTCTGGCGGGCCGACGCGAGAAAGAACGTTTTCTCGACGAGCTGACTGCGGTGACGGGGTGGCATCGCAAGCATGCCGTCCGGGCACTGTCTGCATGTTGGTTGTCGCGCCTGGAGGTGGCGGTGGCCTCAGGCCACGCACCGGCCGGCCTTTAAAGCGCCTGCTGTCACAGCTCGATCCAGCAAATGTCAGCGTAAGTATGACACCATCCATGATGCCCTGACTGCTTTGTGGGAAGCGTCGGATCGCATTTGCGGCAAGCGCCTAACGGTGATGATCGCGTCATTGCTGCCGGCGCTGGAGCCAAACGGTCGCCTGGCGCTGAGCGACGCGCTTCGCGCGCTAATCAAATCTGTGAGCGCCGCGACGATCGACCGGATGAGGGTTGACGTCAGGGTCGCGGCAGCCGGCATCGACGGGTGGGGTTCTATTCGGCGATCCGTCGTGAAGCGCCAATCCGCACTTTCAACGATTGGCATGATCCGCCGCCGGGATTTTGTGAGACCGACATGGCGCCGAAACCGATCCGAAAGCCAATCCTCCAATCCGTCCAGCGACTTGCTCCGTGAGACCGGGCTCATCGACCGCCAGCCGCCTTCCGAAAGCCAGCGCTTCACCGTGTTGCGGGAACAACCAAGCTCGCTCGCTATCCGCTTCGTGCCCCAGCCTCGTGCCTGCAGCGCCAGCATCGCTGACACTTCCTCCGGCGTCCGCATCTCGATCCTCCGCGATACCCCTGTCCGCGAACGATCCTGCAATGACTGATTATCCATGTGACCTCCTGTCTAACGAAAAGGGGTCAGTTCTTCCTGTCGTCAGGGGGGGGCAGTTTGTCGTGTCGCCTGACACACCACGATACGCCACTTTACCGCTGAAGGCCGTCACCAACTTTTGGGCATAGCTCTCCGCAGGCTTATCTGACCGACATTCTGACGCGCCTCATCAATCTCTGGCCAAACAGCCGGATCGACGAACCTCTTCCCTTCAACTGGCGGCCAGACGCGGCCCAGTAGACCGGATCCCGCTGTCAAGCCCCACCTACTGTGGTGCGGGAACACCGCTCACCCTCCAGCCGGGCTGCGCCCGCCTCCCGCGTCGTCTCCGCCCGTAACGCCGCGAGCACATGGCCGTTCACCGCGTGACTATGCCGATCCGCAAAAGTAACAATTCTCCCAGAGGCAATACGCGGGGTCATTTTTGTACGCCGATCCACAACCGACGACGCCAAGGGGCTCGCCCTCATCTTGGATGCAGCATGAAGCGACGGATCCCTCCGCCTCTTCTTCACGGCAGACCGACACCTTCCCCGCCAGACAGGGGCGCCGCACAACGCCCATATTCCGCAAACCAACCCGCCAAAGGGTACCGCTTAAGCGTCAAACCACAACGATACGCCGCCCGAAGCTCTCACCGTTAAACAAACCGCAAAACGCCGGTGGCAGCGTTTCCAGTCCGGCAAAACGCTCTTCTCGATACACCAAAGACCCGGCTCCGATCTTCTCACTGAGCTCTGCTTGGGCTGAAGCGAATTGCTTCAGATCATCAAACACGACGATCCCCTCCATCCGCAGGCGCGCGGCAATAAAGTGGCGCGTGCCTTTCAGTCCGGGCGGATCTATCGTGTTGTAATCGCCAACCTGGCCAGAAATCACGATCCGCCCGCCGGGTCGCATCAGCGGGAGCACGGCATCGATCATGGCGTTACCGACGTTGTCGAAGAAAACATCGTAGCCCTCAGGGGAAGACGCGCTCAGCACACCTGTCAAATCACCTTGAGCCTTGTAGTCCACACAAGCGTCAAAACCCGCCGGACCGCTGACCCAGCCGCACTTTGCTGGGCCGCCGGCAATCCCAACAACCTTGGACGCTCCCCACGCCTTCGCCAATTGACCCGCTGTCGCGCCCACAGGGCCAGCAGCACTCGACACAAGCACCCGGTCCCCCGCCTGCAGCCCAGCGACGCGCCGCAAACCGAAATAGGCCGTCATGCCAGGGACGCCGAGCACGCCGATCCAAAGGGATAACGGGTGGGGCTGCTCTGGCACGGGCTGAAAGAAACCGCGTCCGTTGGTCAAGCAGTGACTTGCCCACCCACCCCCCTAGGCCCAATGCGGTCCCACATCGAATTTCGGGTGGCGGCTTTCGATCACCTCGCCAACGCAAAACCCGTCAACCGTTTCCCCACTCAGCAAGGGTCGCGCATAACTGGCCCCAGCCGAAAGCCGCGACCGTGTGCCTGGATCCACGCTGATGTACTTTGCTTTCAACAACACCTGACCATCCACCAAAGATGGGATCGTCTCATCAAGCACTTCAAAGTCATCAGGGCGGGGCTGGCCGACGATAGGCTTCTTCAACGCCACACGACGCAAGCTGTGTTCTTTTTCAGGCATGAGGCCTATCCACTTTTGCAATCAGCGCGTTGCCAGGGCTCGGGCTAACGCCACGCCACTATCAAGCGCCCCCTCCATGTATCCTGGAAACCCCGACGAAAGATGCTCTCCGGCAAACACTAAATGCTGGTAGCCGCGTTTCAGTCGATCCCGCAAGGTCGTGATCTGGCCAGGGGCCGGGAAACTATAGCCGGTCTGGGTGAACGGATCGCGGGGCCAGTTGGCAGTGTAGCGCCGAACGCTGTGCGCCCTGACACTGGGATACAACCAGTCATAGGTCTCAGCGATTTGCGAATTCCGTTCCTGACTGGGCATCGCGCTCGCCAAAGCCGCCGGTTCCGCTCCCGCAAATCCTACCAGAACCGCATCTGATCGACCTTGGCCATCCAAACCGTCCCAACACATCGTGGGGAGCTGATCGCTAAACGCATACTGGGTGGTTGTGACGAACTCGCCTGGACGCGGGTCTAGAACGGTGAAGTGCTTAAGAGCGGCGCCAGTCTGAAGCGTCGGGGGGCGAGGCGTTATGTCGATCCCACCCCAAAGGCTGGGAGGAATTGCGAGGACTGCGAGGTCACAATCAAAAACGCCCCCAGCGCGTGTCGTGACCCGAGCGCCACTCGCCAACGGCGCAATCGACGCCACTGGCGTTTCCAGAAGGATGCGCTCATCGCCAAGAGTTTGCGCAAATCGCATGGCCAATTGTTGATTTCCGCCCCTGCACCGATGGGTTTCGCTCAGGGTCCAAAAATCACCGCCACCGTGGGCCTTGATCATCGTCAGATTGGCTAAAAGGCTCTGTTTGCTGGTCGCCACGGCATTGTCGCACGCCAAACTCAAATGCAGGGCCCTCGCAGCCTCGGGGGCCAACGCAAGGCCGTCGATGAATTGCCCTAGGGACCGGGCGTCGAGTTCATCGGCGCGAGGCGACAACCACGGCGCCTCCACATCCATGTTTTGCGCCGCCCGCGTCAGGGCATCTTCCCCCGTGCTCATGGCCGCATAGAGCGCATCAGCCTCTGCGGCGGCGAGCATCCGCCCCCCCAACAGCACCCGAGCATCCTTATCTTCGTCGCTACTTATTTCCATCAGCGGGAGGTCGAAATGGGAAGCGTAAGCTTGCCAATGGGGGTGATTGGCCCCGATCAGTTCACCACCGAACTCCACATTGCCATCGCCTGAAGCAATGTCGCTTCGTGAAAAAACGCGCCCGCCAACCCGGTCCCGCGCCTCAAGCACGGTCACATCAAATCCACAGGCCAAAAGTTCATAGGCGCATGACAACCCGGCCAAGCCGGCCCCCACGACAACCACACGCCCCGCACGGTTATGGGGTCTTGCAGCTGTGCAACTGGACAAGCCAGCTGCCAAGACAAGGGCAGCTTGGCGTAAGACTTCCCGACGATCGAGGAAGTGGTCGCGGCCAAACCGCCCCTGACGTTTGGCCCGAAGCCAAGGTCCAATCATCGCCCCAATCCCTCGATTGTTTCCATTGTCCCGCCCGCGGCAGGCGATAAGCTCATATCGAAGCCCCGCCCAAAGACCGTGCCATTGAAATCCCCCGCCGGAAAGCGGCTCATCGCCTCACTCCGCTGCCGTGCGGGCCCGACCAATGCAGACACCGAAGACGAGATTGCAATCAGCAGGTCATCCAGTCATCTTCGAGCCAACATGAAATGGGAGCCACCGATGGATGCGTTGTCTGAAACATTCCTGGGCACTCTCCAAAACACCAGCACTGCCGACTGGTTGCAAATGGCCTCCATCGCCACTGCATTGGGGGTCTTTTTCTATCAGCAGAACAAGTCCGTTGAGGCCCAACAGACTGAAATCTATCAAAGACTAGAAATTGAATCGAGCAATGTTTTTCGATTTGAAGCCGAGCACAGCGTGACAATTCGTTTCTATAAGAAGCAGATCAGGCCAACGGACTTCACTGCTGAAAAAATCGATGAAACGAGGCACATCGCCCGGAAATACTATGAAACGACATGCAACATGTTTGAGGTTGCGTGCCGCCTGCGCCATCGCAGAATCATGCCTCCTGAAGTGTTTGGCAGCTGGGTTGCATGGTACTTTGACACGCTGTGCGAGTGGGGTTTCAGAGCCGCGTGGGCAGATCTGCGCGACAACTATATCGATGAACTTCGCACGATATTCGATCCGTTCATGGACGATCTTGTCCAGCGATGGGATCAGGCGGCAGCGAGCACTCTGACCTCGCAGAACGCACCAGCTGATCCAGAAGCTGACGTGCAGGTTCTGAGAGGAGAGTTTTATCGCCATCTAGCGAAGTTGTATAACTGCCCGCTTATCCTGAACTGGCTGCGCGAATGCAAAAGGAACGCTCCAGAGATCGTTCACCCCTATGCGTATTCCTGATCCGCCATGCCTCGTGACCGCAAAACCAATTTTGGAAACGAATTGATGATCTCATTCGCTTGGATCGATCCACACAGCGACACCTCAGAAATTGCCACTTTCCTCGCAGACGTCATCGCCGCAGACGCCGGCTACATCAGCCACGGCGAAATTCAAACTGGCCTGTCGGTCGATGGTGTCAGCTGGTCCCCCGCGCTTCGCGCCCTGATGACCGAAGACTTCTCAGATCTTGACGACGAACGCAGCATTGTGATCGCACGGAATGCTGAAAACGCCCTCATCGGCGCTGCGGTCGTTGCTTGGACAGTCACACCAAGAGTGAGCTTCGCAACGCTTGAAGATCTTGCTGTGTCACCAGAGTGGCGCAAGCACGGTGTCGGCGCAAAGCTTGTCGACACGGTTGAAAAACGCGCTCTTGAAAACGGCGCGCGCTGGCTGTTCCTGGAAAGCGGTTTGAACAACCAGAATGCTCACGCTTTTTTTGAACGCGGCGGCTTTGAAGCCATTTCTAAGGTGTTCGTCAAACAGCTGAAGTGACCCGCACGCAAGGCGCTACCACGTCACTCCGCCGCACCCCGTTGCGTTTGGCCAATCTCATCAATCAGGCGCCCCGTCGCCTCGGGCGAGCGTGTGAACCGCGCCAGCAGATCATAGAAGGCCGGCACGATATAAAGCGTCAGAAGCGTCGAGATCAGAAGCCCGAACACGATGACGACGCCGATCGTCTGCCGGCTCTCCGCGCCCGCGCCATCCGCAAGCATCAAGGGCATGGCCCCGATAATGGTGGCGATCGATGTCATCAACACCGGCCGCAGCCGGAGATCGCAGGCCTCTAGAATCGCCTCCCGGATCGTGCGGCCCTCGTCGCGGAGCTGGTTGGCGAACTCCACGATCAGAATGCCGTTTTTCGCCGCCAGCGCGATCAAAATGATGAGACCGATCTGGCTATAGATATTGAGCGAGCTGCCGACGAGATACAGCCCCAAGAGCCCGCCAGCGACCGCCAACGGCACCGACAGCATGATGATGAAGGGGTTCACAAAGCTCTCGAATTGCGCGGCGAGCACCAGAAACACGATCACCAGGGCGAACAAGAAGGCGAACAAGATCTGCCCGCGGGCTTCGCGAAACTCGCGGGCCTCGCCGGTGAAGTCGACGCGGACATTCTGGCCCTGGGTCGCGTCGCCAGCCAGCCGGGCGAGTTCACTGATCGCTGTCCCAATAGGCACGCCAGGCGGCAAGCTTACCGACACCGTCACCGCAGCCAGACGATCAAAACGCCGGCGAGACGAGGTGTCGCCCACGGTCTCGGCCGTCACCACCGACGCCAAAGCGACGAGCTCCCCTGTGCGGTCGGAGCGGACATACATGTGGGCCAGATCGTCAATCTCGGAACGCTGGTCGCGCTCGGCCTGAATATAAATATTATATTCTTCGCCGTCTCGTTCGAAGGTATTGAGCCGCCTTTGGCCCATCGTGGCTTCAAGCGCACGCGCCACGGATTGAACCGTCACCCCCAGGGCCGCCGCCCGCTCCCGGTCAACATGGACAAGGACGCGCGCTGCGTTTGGTTCGAAATCCATCCTTGGCCGGATGAATATCGGGTTCTGGCGAGCGGATGCAACCACGCGGTCGCCGGCAGCGGCGAGTTCGTCGTAATTTGAGCCCAAAAGCACAATCGAGGCCCCCGCTCCGCCGCCCCGGGCGGCAAAGGGATTCTGCATGATGACGCGGACGGTCGCCCCAGGCAGCTCGCCAAAGCGACGGTTCAGTTCGCCGACAATCTCATCGCCGTGCCTGCGAGCGCCCCAGTCTGCAAGAAAGACCCTGGCGAAACCGCTCGAGAACCGCGATGTGCCAGAATCGCCGAAAGAGGGGGCGATGATCAAAACGCGACGCACCTCTCCAGTGTCGACATAGGTGAGAAACACGTCCTCCACCTGCTCGAGAACCCGGCTGGTATAGGCGAAGCCCGCCCCCTCCGGACCATCAATCACCACGAACAGATTGCCCCGGTCCTCGGGCGGCGTGAGCTCTGAAGGCAGCCGCAAGAAGGCGAAGGCCCCAACCCCTATGACAGCGGCGAGGAGGACAAAAACCCATATCTTTGACTCCAGGGCCCCCGCCAGGGTGACCCTGTATCCCGCGCGGACCGCGCCCAAGACCCGATCCATCACGCCGCTGAGGCCGCGCCCAGGTTCGACCGGCCTGAGCATTTTTGACGCCATCATTGGCGAAAGCGTCAACGCCACGAAAGTTGAGATCAGGATGGCGGCGGCCACGGTCACCGCCAATTCTACGAAGAGCTTGCCGACATAGCCGCCCAGGAAAAAGAATGGGGTAAAAACCGCAATGACCACCGCGGAGGTGGCGAGAACGGCGAAAAACACCTGACGCGTGCCGCGTAGGGCCGCCACAGCCCTGGCCTCGTCTAAGGTGTCGATCCGACGCTGAGCGTTCTCCAACACCACGATGGAATCGTCGACCACGAGGCCGATGGCGAGCACAAGGCCCAGCAGCGTCAGAAGATTGATCGAAAAGCCCAACGCCGAGAGGACCGCAAAGGCGCCGATCAGGCTGACCGGGATCACAGCGGCCGGAATCAGGGCCGCCCGGAAGCTGCCCAGAAACAAGAAGATCACGATGATAACGAGCACCGTCGCCTCGGCCAGCGTCTTCCAGACAGCCTCGATGGCGGCCTCGATGAAAACCGTCGAGTCGAAGGACACCACCACATTGGTCCCTTCCGGCAGGCTCGGGCGCAAGCGCTCCAACTCGGCCTTCACAGCATTGCCGACGTCTAGGGCGTTGGAACGGGACTGCCGCACGATCCCTAGGCCGATCTGATCAACCCCGTTGCCGCGGAAGAGCCTGCGGCTTTCCTCAGGCGCGATCTCAACCCGCGCCACATCGCCAAGGCGTACAACCGCTCCCGTCGACTGGCCGGGGCGGGTCACTGGAAGGCGAGCGAACTCTTCAGGAGTTTGATAGAGCCGGGCGGTGCGGATCTGGTAATCGCGCTCCTGCGCCTCGACGGCCCCAGCGGGAAGTTCGACGTTCTGCGCCCGCAAAGCGCGCTCGATATCATCAACGGTCAGGCTCCGGGCGGCAAGCTGATTTGGGTCGAGCCAAATGCGAAGGGCGGGTCGCAAGCCGCCGCCAACCCGCACGCTCGCCACCCCGTCGATGACCGAAAGCTGGTCGACGATCTGGCGTTCGGCAAAGTCGGTGAGCGCGACCCGGTCAAGGGTGCTGCTTTCCAGACTAAACCAGATGAAAGGGTCAGCGTCCGCGTCGGTCTTTGTGATGACAGGGTCGTCGACGTCCGAGGGGAGGGCGGCCCGGATCCGATCCACGGCCGCGCGAACGTCGTTGGCGGCGGCGTCGAGATCGCGACCAAGATCGAACTCAATATTGACCGAGGCGCGCCCGTCCCGGCTATTGGACGAGATCGTGTCGATCCCCTCGATACCCGACAGCGCGTCTTCTATCTGGCGCGTGACCTGGGTCTCCATCACTTGAGCGCTTGCGCCGCGATAGCCCACATCAACCGACACAATCGGTCGGTCGACGTCGGGCAATTCCCGCAGCGGCAGCGTACGGAACGCGATGAGGCCCGCCACGATCACCAGCAGTGACAAGACAGTCGCCAGAACCGGGCGACGGATGGACAGGTCGGAGAGCATAGAGCCCGATCGCCTCCTTTGGCGTCCCGTCAAGACCGCGCCGGAACAGCGCCTGCGGCTTCAGCGCCAGGCAAACGAACCGGCTGCCCCGGCCGCACCCGGTTGATACCCTCCACCACCACCGCGTCCCCCTCGGCCAATCCCTCAAGGATTTCAGCCATGCCATCGGCGCGACGGCCAATGCGGACCGGCGCAGCCTCAGCGACAGTCCCCTGCTCGCCCTGCGCCACGCGCAATACCAGCGCCCCCTCCGGCCGGTCCAACACCGCAATCTCAGGGACAGCCAGGGCCTCGCGCGGATTGGACTGAATGGTCACCGTCACCGTCATGCCGGTGCGCAAGATCCCCTCGGGATTCGGCAAGACCGCCCGAACCCGAACGGTCCTGGTCTGGATGTTCACCCGGCTGTCCACACTCTCGATCGAACCCTCCAAGGACTGTCCAGCGGCGGCGGCGAGGATCGCCACTCCCGGCGTCAAGGCTGCGATGTCCGTTTCGCTCACGTCGAAATCGATCTTGACGCGAGAAAGATCGTCCAAGGTGACAATGACGTCCCCCGGCCGCACCAGCGCGCCAGGACTAACCTGTCGCAAACCGATCACCCCGGAGAACGGGGCGCGTATGACGCGGTCAGCCAAACGGGCTTGGGCCGTCTCGACCCGGGCCGCGGCCTGGTCATAACCCGCCTGGGCCGCCTCCAGGCGCGCCAAAGGCACAAAGCCGCGCTCCTGCAAGGCCTGGAAACGCGCCAGCTCTCGTTCGGCTTCGGCCAAGCTCGCCTGGGCTTCAGACAATCCGGCGCTTTCCTCCGCCGCCGCCAGCTCCACCAGCACAGCGCCTCGGCGCACGCGCTGGCCGCTGTCGAACCGAAGCGCTGCGATCGTATCAGTAACGCTCGAAGTGATCGTCACGCTCTCATAGGCCTGGACCGAACCAATGGCCTGGATGCCGTCTGAAAAGCGATGCACACCCGCCGAGACGACCACAACCGGCGTGGCCATGCCAGCGCCGCCTGGAACGCTCTGACCACGGGACCCGACGGCGGCCGGAGCCCCCCCCGCCATCTGCGGCGTCATCCATTCGCGGCCGGCGATCAAGGCGGCGAGAAGCCCCACGGTCCCCAAGACCCCCGCCGCAAATCCGATGCGCCCGATCGGCGTGGCCATACTCACATCCTAACGCTCAAAGCCCCGCCATCGATATGGCGTCCCCGCGGGTTCTGTCCAGGGACGCTCCCCGCTCCAAAAAGCCGGCCTCGCCCAGATTAGCGTGGGAAGGGCCGGCGCTAAAGCACGATGGTGAACGCGCGCTCTGTAAAGCCAAAGCCGCGCGCGCCCTCATCCTTCACACTGCATGACCATCGGCAAATCTGCAGAGCGACCGCTTCAATCTCCCCCCTCACCATGGGCGCGACTGCGCCCGCGCCGCAAGCCGAGGCGGTGCAAAATGGGCGCTTCGGGCGCTGCGGCCCAAGGTCGCTGACCGGGAGCCCCAAACCACCTCTGTTGCTTAAGCGCGGCGACGTCAGCGAAGAGCGGCGAACGGCCGACGCCTGAGGCCGGCAAGACCCAAGGCCGGCGCACGCAAAGGGCGGCGTTATTCCCACTCACCGGCGCAATTTCCCGCCGCTTTGGCGAAACCACCCTCCTCCATGGCCGCGACAGGCGCACAGACGCCGGCGCAACCACAATTGGAAGACGATGGTTTCAGGATCGACGCGTCGCCTGGCCCTCCATCGCCTACAGCCCCTGTGGCTTGCGCCCCGAAGACCTCGGCCAAGACCCAAGGAGCGCGCAAGTCTCTGAAGAGCGAAAGGGAGGGTCAGGGTCGCGGCGCCGTCGGGCTCCAGCCAAAACCCGATGATCTGCGCCTCCCCCGCGCAAGCTTCCCTCGCTCAGCGCCCGACCCCTTCGCGATCGCGGGTGTGGCTATCAGCCGCCCACTCAGACCGCGTAGCCAGGCGCCAGACGGTCAAGCTTCCGGAGCAACGCCGGCCACGCAAGCGGCCCAGTCATGCCTGGTCCGCCCTTCACCTGGCTCATCACCTCGTCCTGCGCCGCCTGGGGCGCCATCAGGATATTGTCTCGCCCCGCCGTAAGGGCGTAGACTTGCTGCTGGCAGGCTCTTTCTAGGAAGAATATCCCAAGAAACGCCTGCGCGGCATCGCGTCCTACCGATAACGTCCCATGATTGCGCAAAATCATGAGTGTCTTTTCGCCAAGGTCGTTCACGAGGCGCGCGCGCTCGTCAAGATGAAGGGCTATGCCTTCATAGTCATGATAAGCCACATTCGGCAGCGCAATCAGCGCATGCTGGGTCAAAGGCAGCAATCCTTGCTTGTGGGCTGAAACCGCTACGCCTGCATCGGTGTGGAGATGGATCACAGCCTTGGCGTCTTCCCGAGCGGCATGGATCGCTGAGTGAATCGTGAAGCCCGCCGGATTGATGAAATGCGGCGTCGGAGCCACGATCTGGCCATCCAAATCGACTTTCACAAGGCTCGAGGCGGTGATCTCCTCAAACAAAAACCCATAGGGATTGATCAGAAAATGGTGCTCAGGTCCTGGAACGCGGATCGAGATATGGGTGAAAATGAGATCATCCCAGCCATGCAACGCTACCAGACGATAAAGGGCGGCCAAATCCACCCGGGCCTGCCATTCCTCAGCGCTGACCTGACCTCTCAGACTGAGCGCCTCCGCACCGTCGGCCATCGACGCCTCCTCCATTCACAAAGCTCCGGCCCGGGCTCGCGCCCAGAGCGGCGCAATGCTAGCCTCAATTCTGTCCAAACTCAAAGAGATCCGCCTCCGCCATGAAGCTCTCCTTCTGCGCCAGCGCCCGCCCGGAGGCCCAGGCCGCCCTGCACAAGCTTCGGCGCGTCTATGGCGAGGCCGGGGAAGAGGACGCCGAGGTCATCGTCTGTCTGGGCGGGGACGGGCAGATGCTGGAAACGCTGCGGCGGCGCATGACCGACCGGAAACCGGTCTATGGCATGAACCGGGGCACTTTGGGCTTCCTGATGAACGATTTTGCGGAAACCGAACTCATCGATCGGCTGCAGAGGGCCGAGCCCGTGCGCTTGCATCCCCTCATCGCCCGATGTGAGCAAATGGGCGGTCTTGTGTTGGAGGAACGGGCCATCAACGAGGTCTCTCTCTTTCGCGAAACGGCCCAAACCGCTCATATCCGGGTGCTTGTGGACGGCTCCGAACGGATGGGGGAGCTCGTCTGCGATGGGGTAATCGTCGCCACGCCGGCCGGCTCCACGGCCTATAACCTCTCCGCCCACGGACCGATCCTGCCAATCGGCTCCCGACTTTTGGCGCTGACCCCCATCAGCCCTTTCAGACCGCGGCGTTGGCGCGGGGCGCTTTTGCCGCATGGAGCCGCCGTTCGGTTCGAGGTTCTTGAACCCGATCGGCGTCCGGTTAGCGCGGCGGCCGATAATCTCGAGACCCGCCATGTCAGCGCCGTCGATATACGCGAAGACGCCCACGTCACTCTGACCTTGCTGTTTGACGAGGGCCACGCCCTGGACGAGCGCATCCTGCGGGAGCAGTTCGCCGTCTGATCCGCCACGCGCGCCGCCAGCCTCCTCCCCTCGGCAACTGTTTTTTGAGATCCTGCCGTTAGCGTGCCGCTTCACCCTGAACCGTGGGGCCATGGATGAGCAACTCGCACGTGACCAAACCGCGCAACCTCTTGAAAGAGAAGCTCGGCGGCGTTGCACCCATGTTTGATGAAGCGGCCCTTCAGCGCGCCGAGGCGGCGCTCGCGGCGCTCTCGGGCGAGTTTCAGAATTGGATGGAAGAGGAGGTCGTGCGGATGCTGGAGGCCCGCGACGCCGCACGCGCCGCGCACTACGACAACGCAAGCCTTGAACGCCTCTTCGGCTGCAGCCATGACGCCAAAGGGCTCGGCTCAACCTATGAGTTCCCGCTTGTGACGCGTTTGGCCGCCTCGCTTTGCCGGCTGATTGAAACCCCCGAGGGCAAAGACGCCGCTCGCCAGAAACCGCAGCTGGTCGACGCTCATGTCGACGCGATCCGGGCTGTGGTGCGAGATGGGATCAAACACGCCGAACATCCCGTGGCCAGGGTGCTTTTGGACGAATTGGAAACACAAGTGGCGGCCCTCGGCGTGGCCCCGCGCTGAGCGAGGCGAAGGCCTTAAGCGACCTCGTCAAGACGGGCCGCCACCTCCCCATAACCGGCATCGGCCGGAATCCTCAGCCACATCACACCCCCTGCGTCAGGGGCGATCGTCGGCTCCACAGTCACCAGACGACGCGCCCGCGCGGCTGCAAGGGCCGCCTCCGCGCTCTCGCTTTGCGCCAGCAATTCCAGGTTGAGCCGGGTCGGAAAGATGATTTTGCGGCGGCCTTCGCGGGCGGCGGCAAGGGCGGCGGCCGGCTCCAGCCAAACAGCGTCCACCGCTTCATGCCCATCATGGGCCGCGTCCTGGTCGGCCGGGGTCTTGGCGATAAAGAAATGGGTGTCGAATCGTTTGGGCATGCCTTTCGGCGTGATCCAGTGGGCGAAGGGCGCCAGAGCGTCGATGGCAAGCTCGAAGCCGCCTTCCTGCATCAGCCCCAAAAAGGAAATGTCGCCGGCGGCCACCTGATCGCGCACCGCAATCAAGGGCGGCAAACGACAAGGCGAAGCCAGCGCCCCGCCGATCCCAGCTCCACGGTTCCGGGCCAAAAGCAGCCCACTTTCTTCAAACGCCTCTCTTATCGCCGCCACCCGCAAAGCCAGCTCCAGAGGGGAGAGACCGTGATCGGCAAGAAGCGCCTCCGCCCAGGCGGGATCAGCGTCCTCGCGGGCGATCTTGCCCCCAGGAAACACCAGGGCCCCAGCGGCGAAATCGATTTGATAGGCGCGCTCCACCATCAAGACTTCAAGGCGAGGCGCGTCACGCACCAGCAGCACGGTCGCAGCAGGGATCAGGGCGGTCATCAGCCCATTTGCAGGAAGCCGAACGGCTCTGGCAAGGGCGCAGGGCGAGGGCGCTGGGCAAGGATTGGCCAACCATGGCGCCAGCCTGATTTCTTAAGCTCGACGCGCTAGGATCGAGAGGATTGGAATAGGGATCATGACCGAAGACGCCGTTTCCCCATCTGAGCGCCGCTCTGGCGTGACCGCGCTCATCAATCTTCGCCCCCGCACGGATCTCCGGACCGGCTTGATCGTCAGCGGTCGGATCGACGCGCCCCCGCCGCAGACGCCCGAGCGGCTTGCCGACGTCGCTTTCAGGGCCCAGCGACAATGGCGAGCGCAAGGGCGTGCCGCGCCTTTGGCCATTTCCCTTCATGAACGCTTGAGCGAACCGAAATCGGCTGAGCCCCTGCACAAGGCCCTGATCAAGGCGGGCTTCTCTCCGGGCGCTTTGACCTTCGAGATCGCGGAGAAAGCGCTCATCGCGCGGGCCCTGCCGCTTGCGGAGGCGCTCCGCGCCTTTGGTTGGCGCCTGGCGCTGCGGGCTGACAACGCCTGCCCTCTCCCCTTCGGCGAACGCGTCCGAAGCCTCTATCAGGAAGTCGTCGTGACCGGCATGACGCCGCCAGCGCCGTTCAACCCCGCAGCGCTGAACAACCAAGACCCGTTCGCCCGGCGGCTCTTGGCGGCGCAGCAAGCGGGCCTGCGGCTGACGGTGGAAGGCGTGCAAGGGGCAGCGGAGGCCAAGACCTGGCTGCTCGCCGGTTTTGATTGTGCAGAAGGCAACATCAAAGACGCCGCGACAGGCGCTGCTCACATACTGAGGCTTGACCGCTCCGAGCGGACGCCGACGGCGTTGAGCTTCTCCAAAAGATAATCTAGATCGTCTTTTGGCACGTGTTGGAACAGGGTCAGGACACGCTCCACCATGCGCGTCCGAAATGTGGCCGCGTCCCTGTCCGCCCCGTCGCGGCTCATCTCGTGGTAGACATCCACCGCGGCCCGGAACGGCCCTAGAAGCCTGCGCGGCAGGCCTGCGCGCTCAAACAAAGTCTCAAGACCCAAGGGGCCGCTGTCATGCACCATGACCCACACCCGATGGTGGGCCAGGCCTGAGAGCTCTGCCAATGCATGCTCGACAAAGGACATCTGCCCAATGCACATGCCTCTCATCAGGAGCGAAGGCGAAAGCCGTCCATGCAGATTGATCTGTTGGACAAAGCGCGGCAGGTCCGCCTGACGGGCCGCCTGCTCAATGAGATCGACGGTCGCCCGCTCGCGGGCGCCGACGGCCAGGTCGATGGCCATCTGCGGCGGCAAGGCATGGTTATTGACCAAATGATCAAACAATTCGCCCGATACGAGCGAGACCAGCTTTTCAGTGATCGAGAGGGGCAACGCCGCCCGCCGCACCATGGCGCTTTTGACCCCGCCATGGTCAGGAAACCTGCCAAGAGCCGTGTTGAGACCCGCTTCGTCGAACGCCGCGCCCCAATTGGACAGGGCCTGCTCAACCGCCGCGGCCACCCCAACCTCAGCGATCACGCGCGTGATCTCCTGCGACACCGTCCCGCGGCTCGCCACCGCCACCTGCTTGGACGGCGGACACGACCGCAGGATCTCGATCAGGTCGCGGTCAGACAGCTGCGGGGAGTTCATAAGAACCGGCAAGGCCACGGCCTCGACGTCGTTGGCGAGCTTGATGGCGACGTCAGAGGGCAATTTCGTAGAATTCTGCAGCGTCACGGAAAGCGATCGGCGCACCATCTCGGACGCGTCCGCGGCCATAATCCGCAAAACCTCTTCAGCAAAGGCGCGCTCGTCGGTGGAGAGCGCCGCCCGATCGATCGCCAAGCAGATCTTGCTCGCCGCCGCCGACCGATCCTCGTCGGTCAAGCCTTTCACCAGGGTCCGAACGTCTTCGTCCGACAGACGGGAACGCATGGTCACGATCGTCATGGGCTGGCCAGCCTTCGTGCGACAGAATAAAGGGCGTGTTCATGCGCCTTGCGCGCATCTTAACGTCTATCCTCGGCTGATTGTCTTAACGTTCGGTTGCCCCAGCCGCGACAAGAACCTCAAAAATGGAGACTCCATGCTGCTCAAAGGCCTCAAGGTGCTGGAACACGCCACCTATATCGCCGCGCCAGGCGCGGGCGGCATCATGGCTGATTGGGGAGCCGACGTTGTCAAAATCGAGCCTCCCGGCGGCGATCCGATCCGGCAGTTCTTTGAATCGATCGGCGCGGACGCCAGCGTCAATCCCGTGTTCGATCTCGATAATCGCGGCAAGCGTTCGATCATTCTAGACGCCTCCAAGCCCTCCGGCCGAGATCTGGTCCGCCGGTTGGCGACCGACATTGATGTGTTCCTCACCAATGTTCGCCCCGGAGGACTGAAGCGCGCTGGCCTGGATTATGAGAGCCTGGCCGCGATCAACCCGCGTCTCGTTTATGCAAGCGTGACAGGGTACGGCCTGAACGGTCCTGACGCCGACAAGCCGGGCTTTGACATCGCCGCTTTCTGGGCGCGTTCCGGGATGGCGGCGATGACCGCTCCCAGAGGGATGGAGCCCTTCCCGCTCCGCACCGCCATGGGCGATCATGTGACCTCCATGGCCACTGTCGGGGGGATCATGGCCGCGCTCTATGAGCGCGAGAAAACCGGAAAAGGCCGCTTGGTGGAAGCCTCCCTGCTCAGGGCAGCCACCTATGCTTTGGGCTCGGACATGGCGATCCAGCACGCTTTCGGACGCCTTGCCTCCAACAGGTCGCGGCCGGACGCCATCAACCCCATCGCGAATTTCTTCCAAACCCAAGATGGACAATGGGTGTGCATCACGCCGCGCCAGGGCAGCGCCGATTGGGCCCCGCTCTGCCGTGCGGCGAAAGCCGAGCACCTCATCCAAGACCCACGCTTCTCCTCCTCCAAGCTGCGCCGGGAAAACGGGCCGGCGCTGGTGGCGGCCCTCGACAACGCTTTCGCCGCCTTGTCCTTCGCGCAACTCGCCGCCGCCCTCGACGACGCCGACATTGTCTGGTCCCCGGTGCAGTCCGCGGCCCAGGCCGCCGCTGATCCGCAGCTTCTCGCCGCAGGCGGCGTGGTCGAGACGCCTCTCCCCGGCGGGGGAACCGCGAAAGCGCCTGGCGGACCGTTGCGCTTCCCCGGCCTTGATGATGGGCCAAAGGGCCCCGCCCCCGGACCGGGGGCGCACACGCGCGCGGTGCTCCAGGCGGCGGGGTTGTCAGCAGCGGACATCGAGGCGCTCTTGGCCGCAGGCGTCGCCAAAGAAAGCCCCTAGGCCTCTTCCGCCTCCGGATCGCGGAGGATTCGAGAGGGGTCAGGCCAATCAGCCAGCGCCAAGCTCAGCAGCGCGCGGGCCGTCTCAGGGGCGATTAAGGTCCGGTTGGGCGCGGGCGCGGCGCGCTCGGGGGCGGGGGAGATGTCCTCTATGGCTGCGACCAAGACTGGCGGCCCCGCCGCCACCGACGCCCCGGCGACGCCGTTGAGCTCGAGCCGCGCCAACAACTGGGCGGCCGAGCGCGCCTCTCCGTCACGATTGTAAAACAACCAGCGATTGGCGCCGGCTTCACGGGGAAACAGCGCCGCCGCATTCGGCGCCCCGTCCGCCGCCGCCGCGATCAAACGCGCCGCCCCCGCAGGCCCCATGACATGGGCGGCGTATATCTCTCCCGTCCTGGGCGACCGGCCCAAACGCCCCTCCAGATAAACCGCGTTCTCCCGCGCCAACTCACCCGCCATGCGGGCGGACAGTTCCGGGTCGTAGCGTAAGTTCAGGATCTCCCGCCGAAGGCCCGCATCAGCCACATGGGGGCGGCCGTTGCGGGTTGAGATCGCCTCGGCATAATTCTGCAAGCCATGGGCCGCGCCGTGGCGCTGGACCATGGCGAGCCAGGTCGACTCGATGAACTGGAACAACCCCGTGGCGGACGAGGTCGGGGCCCGGGCCGCGGCGTTGAGGCTTGATTCCCGCTGCGCAGTGGCGAGCAAGAGCTCAAAGGAAACCCCGCTCGCCTCCGCGCCTCGCTGCACGGCGGCGACGACCGGGTTGAGGCGGGGGCCGGACACAGCGTCGGACATGCGCCAAACTCCTGCCCGGATTCGGAGCCCCAAAAGTTAAAGCCTCACTCACCCGCCAGAATACGCTCGGGCTGCCCCGCCACATGAACGCGGAAGACGACGGCGCGCGCGCCAGTCGGTCCGCCGACTGGGCTGTGGCGCGCTTCGGGCCTGATGACATAGGAGTCGCCTGAGGTGAGCACGATGTCGGGCTGGTTCTCTTCACGATGGATCGCCGAGCCTTCGATCACGTAAACGAATTCTTCTCCCGGATGATAATGCCACGGCACAGACGCATGAGGCGGGATCACGACATCGGAGATGATCACCTCCAGGCCTGGCGCCGCCTGGATCGGCGCCCGCATCATCTCGTTGGAACCTGGCGGCGGCGCGTGGCCATGCGGATGGGCGTGGCCGAACGCTAAGGGAGCGGCCGTCTCTCCCGGCGCATCATGGTCGATGGCGATGGCGCATCCCGCCAAAGCCAGAGCCGCCGCAGCAGCGACATATCCAAAACGCATAAGACCTTCCCCGCGTGATCAGGCCATCATTTATCACGGACACGGCCCCGGCGCAGCCGTGCGCACGCCGGCTGGCGCAGAGGGGGATGAAGCGGCCGCTCTAGGCCGCGCCAATGGCGTGGCGCTAAGCCCTCAATAGCTCTTTGGTAGACCCAGAACCCGTTCGGCGATAAAATTCAGGATCATCTCGCGGCTCACCGGAGCGATGCGAGCGATCATGGCCTCCCTGAAATAACGCTCCACGAAATATTCCTTCGCGTACCCCATGCCGCCATGGGCGAGAAGCGAAGCCTCGCAAGCGTTGAAGCCCGCTTCGGCCCCCAGAAACTTCGCAGCGTTGGCTTCCGCGCCGCAATCCTTGCCCGCGTCGTAGAGCGCAGCAGCCTTGAACGCGAGTAGATTGGCGGCTTCCAACTCAGCCCAAGCCTTCGCCAGAGGATGGGAGACCCCTTGGTTCTGTCCGATCGGCCGGCCGAACACAATCCGCTCCTTGGCGTATTGCGCCGCCCTCGCCAAAGCGGCCCGGCCAAGGCCTACCGCCTCGACGGCGAACAAAACCCTCTCGGGATTAAGCCCAGTCAAAAGGATCTTGAACCCATCGCCCTCTTCGCCAATCAGCCGGTCTTCCTCGACCTCAAGATCCTCGATGAACAGCGTGTTGCATTCGACCGCCTTTCGACCCATTTTCGGGATCGGGTTCGCTTCGATGCGTTTGCGGTCAAAGTCCGCGTAGAACAACGACAGGCCTTCTGTGGCCTTCCGGCACTCTTGCTTCGGCTTCGTGCGCGCAATGATCATGATCGTGTTCGCGCGCTGCGCACTGGTCGTCCAGATCTTGCGGCCATTGATGCGCCAGCCCGACGACGTCCTCACCGCCCGCGTTTCAAGGCTTGCCGTGTCCAGGCCCGAATTCGGTTCGGTAACCGCAAAACAGCTTTTCGCCTCGCCAGAAATCAAAGGCGGCAGAAAGCGCCGCTTCTGCGCCTCGGCGCCGAACTTCACGATCGGCATGGGGCCGAAAATATTCAAATGCACTGCGGACGCGCCGGAAAATCCCGCTCCGCTCTCTGTGATGGCCTGCATCACAATGGAGGCCTCAGTCAGCCCAAGTCCAGCCCCGCCATAGGCCTCAGGCATCGCGACACCGAGCCAGCCCCCGTCGGCCAGATCCTTAACGAAGGGCTCGGGGAAGACGCCGGTCTCATCCGTCTTCGCCCAGAAATGATCATCATAGCGGGCGCAGATCTTCCGAACGCTATCCCTGATCGCGGCCTGTTCTTCGCTGAGCTCAATAGAAAGGGTCATGCGGCTTTCTTTTCAAATCGATCCGGCGTGAACGCCGCCCATAGATCTTCAATGGGCTCTCCTAACACTTGCGCCGCCAAAATCTGTCCGGTCAAGGGCCCTAACAGCCAGCCGTTACGGGAGTGGCCGCAAGCGACATAGCAGCCATCAGGGCCGGACGGACCGATCATGGGCGCCCAATCGGGGGACATGGGCCGCACCCCAGCGGCGTGAAAGCGCGGCGGACCCTCAAAGCGCGCGCCCGGCAGAGCCCGGCGCAATTGCTGAAAGAGCTGCTTCAGGCCCGCCTCGTCAGGATCGAAATCGATGCGGCCGGTTTCCATGGTCGACCCAAACAGAATGTCTCCGCCCGCCAGAGGCGCTGCATACACCGAAAGGGTTCGGATCGTTTCCTCGATTGCGCACCCGGGAGCAGCCGGACGGACCCGTCCCAAAATACCTTTCGCTGGGGTCAGAAGCCGCAACGCCGGAGCGGCTTCAACAAGGCCCGGCGGAGCAAGCGCCCCCGGCGACAGCACCACCGCGTCCGCCACGAGCCCCGAGCCGTCCTCAAACGCCACGCCGCGGGCCCGGCCGCCTCGCACGGCAAGACGCGCAGCCTCTCGCTCCAACAGAAGCGAAACTCCCGCCTCAATGCAAAGTTCGGTCAAAAGCTCAAGCATCGGCCAGACATCGACGAGCCGCTCGTCCGGCAAACGAAGGGCGCCTGCGACCCTCAGGCTATAAAGGCGCGGATCGAGGTCGTCGGGCAGCCCATCAGTCCATTCCATAACGGCTCCCGCCTGTCGGGCCCGGTCGCGCACCCGCATCACCCGGGCGAGGTCCGCGTCGCTATGCGCCAAGAGCAGCGCGCCTGTGTCCCGAACGCCCGACTCTAGAAGCGGATAGGACAGCAGAAGCCGCTCCCAGGCGGCGTGGCCGGCCGCGCACAAACGGAAAAACAGGCGATGCGTGTTGGATCCTTCATAAAGGGCCTCAGAATAAGGCCCCAACATGCCCGCTGCGTTGGCTGAAGCCGCCCTGCGCCGCTCCGGGGCCCGCACCCCGCGCCCCTGCGCCTCGACCAGGGTGACCGAGGCCCCGCCCTTCGCCAGAAACAGCGCCGCACACAATCCCACAGCGCCGGCTCCCACGACGATAACGCGAAGGCCGGCGCTTTTGGATGTGATTGGGGACGACATGGACAAGACCATAGCAAAGCCGAAAGAGGGCTCAAGGAAAGCCCGCGATCATGACGCTACGGCAGGACGCATGGCTTCAGGTTTGGGGATGGCGTCATAACGCAGAGCCAAAGCCTCGCCGAGCTTGGCTTTCAAAGAACCGCGCTTGGGCTTCGCCGCCTGGATGAGCCGCGGCGCGTGGTGCTCCTGCGTCGGCGTCCAAAGCACCGGCGCGCCCGCGGCATGGGCGAAAGCGGCCACCTCTGCGGTGCCCCCAGGACCCGCTGGCGGTTTTCCGCTCCAGACCGCGATCACAATATCCGCCATCGCGGCGAGTTCGTGGGCCAACGCCGCATAGGGAGCGGCTGAACCGCCGCCGGCGGCGGCCACCTGCGCAGGGGTCATCGACCAGACCTTGTCGGCCCGCTTGAGATAGCCCTGAAAAGCCTCAATCGAGGCTTGGTCGGCGAAGTCCTGCTCATACCGGTCGATCGGAAACGGCAACGGCGTCCATAATCGCCATCCCAAGGCCAAAGCCGCATCGGCGGCGTATCGGTCCGCACCCTCCGCCACGCCCGAGGCCAAGACCAGCGGCCGCGCGCCCACGGCCTCCTCGACCGCCTCACCGATCTGCACGACCGCGCGCCCAACGTCCCGGGCGATCCGTGGGCGCTCGCCCTCCGGCAATTGGTTCAACCGGTGGCCGGTCACGACGACGATGACGGGTTTAGCAGCCACACAACTCTCCCTTGCCTTCATCTCGCATCCAAAAACCCCAAGGCGGCGGGATCAAGGCCCATGGCCAAAGCCTTCGCCTCGGCCGCTACATACAATGAACCAGCGACAAGGATCGGCTGACCGCCAGCGCGCAAGGCGCTCCAAGCCTCCCCAACGCCAGCATAAGCACGGATCGCCGCCGCCGGAGCGGCTCGGCGCGCGAGGGTTTCGATCTCCTCGGCAGGTCGGCCGCTGAAGCGGCTCCTGACGCAGGCGATCGTGGAAAAATGCGGGGCCAGCGCGTCCAGAATTTCGGCGGCGTTTTTCTGTGGCGAGACCCCGATCATAAGACCGCCCCCGCCCCCCGCCGCTTTTTGGAAACCCTCGAGAGCATGGCGCGCCGCCTCAGGGGTGTGGCCAATATCAATGATTGTGAGGGGGGCGCGGTCCACGGTTTCCAACCGGCCAGGCAGGCGTGTTCCAGCGATAGCGGCGCAGGCCTCCGGGCGTTCCCCAATCAAGCGACGGGTCAGCGCCCATGCGAGGCTCGCGTCGATCCTCAGAAACGCCGCCTCAAGACCCATGAAGGGCGCCTGCTCCGACGCTGTGGGGGCGACCAGGGTCTTGTCAGTCAGGGCGGCGAAGGCGGCGAGATCGGCCCAGACCGGCGTCGCAGAGGGGCCGACCACCACCTCCGCCCCGGACGCGAAGCCGTCGAGCTTATCCTGGCCGATGGCGGTGAGCGTGTCGCCCAGCAAGTCGGTGTGCTCAAGATCCAACGAGGTCAGCGCCCCTCTTCGGGCGCGGACGAGGCGCGTGGGATCAAAGCGTCCGCCAATGCCCGCCTCCCAAACGATCCAGGCGCATTCAGCCCTCTGAAAGGCCAGAGCGGCCATCAGAAAGAGGTGTTCAAACGCCCCCATGGACTGGTCAGGCACGCCAGCGCCCGCCCTCGCCTCGGCGACCTCGCCGCTCAAGGCGTTCATCCTCTCATCGGCGATTGACGCGCCGTCGATCGCGATGCGCTCCCCTATCCGCAACAGATGCGGCGAGGTGAAAAGACCGGTTCGACCTCCTGTCGCCAAGGCGGCGGCGGTCATCGCGGCGGTTGTGCCCTTGCCGTTTGACCCAACAATGAGAACAGAGCGCGGCGCCAGCGCCGCCAAATCCACACCCAAGGCGTCCGCCGTCGCGCGCACCCGAGCAAAGCAGGGCCCTTTGCCGAACTTCGAAGCCGGAAGGCCGCTCAGCATCCCAGGCCCGCCTTGAGATTGGCGGTCCATATCCGATCAATCAGGTCCAGCCGCGCGTGGGCCTCAAGGGTCTGGAGCGCCGGGCTCGCATTGGCTTCAATCACCATGAGCGCGCTCGCATCCCCGCAAGCGGAGATATCGAAGACGTCCACCCCCGCAAAAGAGAGACCAAGCGCACGGGCGGCTTGCACCCCGAGCCTCGCCAAAGCCTCAGGCGGGGGCGTCAGCACTTCTTTGGCGTCGCCGCCTGCGCTGCGGTTTTGCGGGCCGAACACCATAAGGCGGACGCCTTGGGGCGGCGCTTCTCGCGCGCTCCAAATCCGTCCGGCCTCATCAACAGCCTCCGCCAAAGACGGCGGTGCAAGAGCAGCGGTGGTCGGGCCGATTCGCCTCCGGGCCGCCGCCACAAGTTCGGCCAGGACCGCGCGGCCATCGCCCGTCACAGTGAGCGGGGTCTTCTCATAACTGCAAAGAGCCACGCCCTGCAGAACGATGACCCGATGCTCGACCCCGCGGATCAAGGGCTGCACAAGAATGGCGTCGTGCCGCGCCCCCACCCGACTTAGATAATCAGCAAAGCCGGCTGCGTCCGCGATCGGTTCGGCGAAATCGCCCTTCGACCCCGAAACAGGTTTGCAGAAGACAGGATAGACAAACTCCAGGGCGGCCTCGAGCGCATCCGCGGGCTCCCGCCCAGGCTTTCGGAAGACGGCGTGGCGGTCGTTGGCGAAAAAAAGCCGCCCTGGCACGTGAGGGACGCCCGAAGCCCCGAACGCCTCCGCTGCGAACCCCTTGTCACGGGCAAGGCTCATCGCGGCGGCGGAATTCAAGAAATACGGGCTGGCCGACCCTGTGCCGAAAATGCGCTCACCACCCGGCGATTCCGCGACCGCAAACAGGTAGCCGTCTTCGTCCAAACACCGAAAACTGAGCCCCAAGGCGTCCGCGGCCCGCGCGGCGAACCGCGCATGGGCGTTGATCGGGCGCCAAGATAGAGAAGAAATGGTACCGCCTCCAGGGCTCGAACCAGGGACCTCTGGATCCACAATCCAGCGCTCTAACCAACTGAGCTAAGGCGGCGCTCTTGAACAGCTTCCCCAGGCTACAGAAACCGGCTGCAGGAGGCAAGGGCGGAAGCCGGACTGTCAACGCAACATCAGAGTGTCCCCTCTGACGGCAACATGAGAAAGCCCCTTGTTCCGCCAATGTGAGGATGTCCCCTTTTGCAGGGTCGCGGTTGAAGGAACCGTTATCCATGCCCTTCCTCGCCGCTGGCGCGATCTTAGCGGCGGATGCGCTTGGCTGCGATGCTGAAATCGGTCATGGACGCAACGCGCCGATCCATCGGGCGTCTTTCGATGGCGCCAAGCCTGCCCATGATTGGCTGAGGAGCGCGCGCGTCGCGACGCTGCGCAGCCGCGACAAGATCATGGACGACCTGTCTCGTCGCTGAAGGCCCCAAAGACCGCGCAAGGAAACCGATCTGACCGTTCCAGCGCCGCCGACATGGCCGCCGCGGTCGCGTTTAGGCGGCCGCCGCCAAAGCCCGCAGGCGTTCAAGGCGTTCGTCGCTCGCAGGATGGGTGGACAGGAGGGCGGCCAGCTGGCCGTCGCCGCCGCCCGTCGCCTCAATCATCCGCTCCCAGAATGTCACTGCAGCGGAAGGAGCGTATGCGGCCCCAGCCATGAAGTCGACGCCCAAGGCGTCAGCTTCAAACTCGTGCTGACGGGAATATGGCAGGATCACGCCATAGATCGCTCCCATGCCCAGGGCGCCCGCGATGGCGGAGGCGTTCTGACCATACTCTTCGGACAGAGCCAAAGCCGCGAGCTGTACTCCAAGTTGAACGGCAAGCTCCTGCGACATGCGCTCCGCAGCGTGGCGGGCCTGAACATGACCCACCTCATGACCCATGACAGCAGCCAGCTCATCATCGGACTGGGCCAAATCCATCAGGCCCTTGAAAAACCCCACCTTGCCGCCTGGCAGAACAAAGGCGTTCACCTCAGGGCTGTCGAAGACCTTGAACTCCCACGCAAGATCAGTGCGGCCAGAGGCCTGGGCCACACGCGTTCCAATGCGTTCGAGCCGGGCGACGGCGTCCGCGTCGCGGCTTAAAGGGGTTTGCGCCTGCAGGTCCACCCAGGCCTGGGCGCCAAGCGCCGCCAATTGGGCGTCAGACACCAGCAGAAACTGCCGACGGCCAGTGGCGGGGTTTTCAGAACAAGCCGCCATTGCGACGCCAGCGGTCAAGCCTGCGAGCAAGGTGCGGCGGGATAAGCGACGAAGCGACACATCCGGCGACGACATTCAAGCAGCACCCTCACGCCTTGATCCACGCTGCAGGTAGGAAACGCTGGCGGAAGAACAAGACGCTGGTCTGCGCACGCGACTGGCCTCGCTCGAAAGGCGTCCGCCTATTTGACAAGACCCCAGCAGGCACGGCCCCGGGCAGGACGCGCCTCGGCGACATCGTCCCCTCGGTTGGCGATTTAGACCAAGGCGTAGCCGCGGGTATTGATATAATTACGCAGGTCTTGCACCCGCTGGCTTGGATCGGGGTGGGTCGACAATAAGGACGGCGGACGCGGGCCATCATTAAGTTCATTCATGCGCCGCCAGAAACTGATGGTCTCCCGCACATCGTAGCCCGCCCGGTACATGTAATCGACGCCCAGTCGATCCGCCTCGGCCTCCTGCAAGCGCGAGAAGGGCAACAGCAATCCCACTGTGGCCCCGAGGCCAAGGGCGCCAAGCGCGATGCTACGGGTCTGCGGATCCATGTCTCGGCTGCCGAGCTGGGCGCCGATCATCAGTCCTTGGGCCGCCATCGCCTGGCTGAACCGCTCCGCAGCGTGACGGCCTGTCACGTGGCCAACCTCATGGCCGACAACAGTGGCGATGTGGTCGTCCCGCTCTGCAATCTCCATCAAACCGCGATAAAAGCCCACTTTGCCGCCCGGCAGGACGAAGGCGTTCAACTCATCGCTGTCGAAAACGACGAACTCCCAAGGGTCAGCGGGGCGGTTGGCGGCCAGCGCGATCTGCTGACCGACATTGGCGAGACGCGCCTGCGCCCGCGGGTTGCGCCATGCCGGGGTCGTCTGGCGAAGCTCCTCCCAGGATTGCAGCGCCATCGCGGCCATCATTTGTTCAGAAGCGAGGCCCGTGAACTGGGAACGGCCAGTTTCAGGGTTGGTGGCGCAGGAAGAAGCCAAGACCACGAGGCTGCCCGTCGCCAGCGCGCGGATCAACGCGCGCCGATCAAGTTTATCGATATTGACGAGCGCGCCTTGCGGAAGCTGGCCTAACACCGCGTCCCCATCAGCGCTTTCAGGTCTCATCGCATGATGTTCGCACATAAGTGGCGCTCCTTCGGTCCGGGCCAACCGCTCCTGATAGCGGTCAAGCTTATCAGCCAAAGGAAGCCACCGCCAAGTCCAGCGGCCGGTCCTGCGGCAATGCGGCCGACTTGCTCACGCGCAAGGAAACGACCCCACCCCTGAAGGCAGAGTGAACGGCGCGTTTTTTCCCCGTTCAGCCGCCTCGCGGCACACGCACAGGCTCCGCCAATGCTTGTAGGAGTTTCGTCATGGCGACCGCCGCCGACCGCAACGCCGTCTCCTTCGGAACGAAGGTCTGTCGCCTTGGCCTCGCGGCCTTCGCTCTGTCGCTCCTGCTGACGAACCCCGTTAGCGCCCAGAATTTTGGCCCCGGCCCGGCCCTCGAGTTGTTTGAGGGCCCCCGTTACACTGGTCGGAGCGTGGTCTTTACCGCCGATGACCACAATCTCATGAATCAACGCTTCAACGACGCGGCCATGAGCGCACGCCTGATCGGAGGGGACGCTTGGGAGGTGTGCGTTGACGCGGAGTATCGCGGCGGCTGCGTTCGGCTTGACCGGGACGAACCCGATTTGGGCCGCATCGGCATAAGCCGCGCGATCAGCTCGGTGCGCCTTGCAGGATGGCGCGACGCTCCCGGGTGGGAAGCTCCGCCATTCGGCCGCCATCCCAGCCTCATCTTGTTCAGCCACACTCATCTTCATGGACAGCGGTTTGAACTGACCGCCCCCACGCCCAATTTCAGCCCGCTGGGATTCAATGATCAGGCCCAATCCCTGGTCGCCCGAGGGCGGTGGCTTGTGTGCGTGGACGCAAACTATGCTGGCTGGTGTGAAGAGGTTGAAGACGAGGTCTGGGACTTGAACGCGCTGGGCCTCTCGCGGCGGATCAGCTCGGCGCGTCCCTTAGAGGTCGGGTGGCGGCCAAGCCCCCGGCCGCCCTATGGCGGGGGTCTGGGACAAAGCCTGCGCGGCCGGTCGAGCGCGTTCTATCCCGCCCCCTTGTTTGATGGACGCCCAGCCCCTGCTTGCCTGAGCGGTCCTGTAACCAACGCCTGCGCCCAGCGCGCCGCAGACGCTTTCTGTCGCAGCGAAGGCTATGGGGGCGCGCGCTATTTCATAACGGATGGGCGTGGGCGCAACGCAGCTCTTCTGGATGTGCTCTGCGTCCAATAGGGCGTCACGCCTGCAAGATCCTCCTGCTTGGCCGGCCCGAAGATCCTTTGACTGATCTGGCGCACCGGTCCGGCCGAGCGCTCGGGCGGTCCGATCTGGCGGTGGTGCGATCTGGTGGACAGGAGCGCGGCAGGGGGCTATACACGCGCCCGCGCAGTCTGAGGGTTAAGAACGCCTGGGTAGCTCAGTTGGTAGAGCAGCGGACTGAAAATCCGCGTGTCGCTGGTTCGATTCCGGCCCCAGGCACCATGACCTCCTACAAAGTCTTCCGCTGTCATTGAAATATCATGGATTTTCAACGGCGTGACGTCCAGCGCCGTCCGGCTCCTCTCGTTCACAGCCGCGGCATTTAACAGCACATTGACGGTATCGTCGCAGGCGCGGAGGACGCCTTGCCGTCACATCTCACTGAAGTCCTTGTGCGCCAAGCGAAGGCGCGATTGGTTGTGCAACTTGAGGTCCGGACATTTGCCCTTGGCTTGGGGCGTGAAGCCCATGCTGGGCATGCCTCAGCACTTCTGCCCATCCTGGTATTCCATGGAGTCGCGAGACAACCCTGGAGGACAGCAAATGGACAGAGACGACGCTTGAGGCGGTTTTGGAACAGCTGATCGAGCACGGCCCTGACGGGATCGCCTCGGTTTTCGCCCGGGCCTTCGAGCTTGCGATGCAGATCGAGCGCGAGCGATTTCTCGGCGCCGGGTTCTACGAGCGCACGCCCGACCGCCGGGGCTATGCCAACGGCTACCAGCCCAAGCGGATCGACACCCCCGCAGGCACAGTGTCCGCGCAGACGCCGAAGACGGCCGGGCATGACGGCGAACCCTTCGATATCAGCAGTCGCTGGAGCGCGGGCGCCGTTCTGTGCGCGCGGTCATGCTGGCGGTGGCGGAAATGGACATCAAGGGCGTTTCCACCCGCCAGGCCGAGGCCGTGACAGTGAGGTTTTGGAGAAGACCCAGCGACTTACTCGACGCCGCCAGCGCGTCGAGATCAACCTTGCGATCGGTGCGGCGGATGCTGCGCTCGGAAATCGCGAGTTTGTTGAGGGGAATGAGAACGAAGCCCGCCTGTGGGGCTTTGGCCTCAGCGGTTTCGATCGGGGTGGGCTGGGCGGTCATGGAAAGCTCCTGTGAGCGTCCCGACGGCGAGATGCGCGCCGGGGTCGCCACCTGCGGCGACC
>JAGWZH010000019.1 GCA_018971945.1 Alphaproteobacteria bacterium
GCCGCCCAGGCGTCCCTCCCGCAGCGCGGCGATGAGCGCGTCCTCATCCACAACCGAGCCGCGGGCGACATTGATCAACACGCCTTCAGGGCCCAACGCCTCAAGAATCTCCGCATTGATCATGCGTTCGGTGCCCGGATCTGGACGAAGGGTGAGCAAAAGCGCATCCGACCAACGGGCGAGGGCGATGAGATCGGAATCGTAGGTCCAGGGCTTGTCAGGCTTGGGACGCGGCCCGGTCCAGCGAATGTCACAGCCGAAAGCGGCGAGGCGCCGCGCGGCGGCCTCGCCAATAGCGCCCAGGCCGACAAGGCCTGTTTTCAGGCCCTTCATACCCCTGGGGGGGACAGGAAAGGCGGGAATGCCCTTCCAGCCCCCGCTCCGGAGGAGGCGATCGCCCAAGCTCAGACGGCGTTCGACATCAAGCAGCAGGCCGACCGCGAAATCCGCCACGTCCTCGGCGTTGGCCGCCGGGCAATTGCCGACCGCGATGCCTCTGGCGCGGCATTGCGCTGCGTCGACGCCGTCGACGCCAGCGCCGAAAGCGCAAATGGCCTTGAGGTTCGGCAAAGCTTCATAGGCCTCCGGCGGCAGTCCGGTAGAGCCGATCACGACCGCGGCGGTCACTCTCCCCGCCGTCTCCCGCAGGAAGACCGCAGATTGCTCCGGCGTTTTCGGCCACGTCACCACCTCATAAGCGCCCTGGAAAGGCGCGATAAGACCGCCAAGGCCAGGATGGGCGAGAATAACGGGTTTATCGCTCATGAGAGCGGGTCCTCAGGTTGTGGGCCGGGCTGCTTTGTCCGCCATTATGCCAGCGAAGCGTTCAAAAAGCTCATGGCTGTCTTGTGGGCCAGGGCTCGCTTCGGGATGGTGCTGAACGCTGAAGATCGGCCGGTTCTTCACAGCGATACCGCAGTTCGAGCCGTCAAAGAGAGAGACGTGGGTCTCAAAGACGTCCTCGGGAAGGCTTGCGGAATCCACCGCAAAGCCATGGTTCATTGAGACGATCTGGACTTTGCCGGTGGCGAGCTCTTTGACCGGGTGATTGGCCCCATGATGGCCTTGGGCCATTTTGACCGTCTTGGCCCCTAGGGCGATGGCGAGCATCTGATGGCCGAGGCAGATGCCGAACATGGGAATTCCGGCTGCGGCGATGGCTTGGATCGTCGGGCAGGCGTAGGCGCCTGTGGCGGCAGGATCGCCCGGGCCGTTGGAGAGCACTACGCCGTCTGGCTTCATGGCCAAAATCTCGTCGGCGGCGACAGAGGCTGGGAGCACGGCGACTTCGCAGCCCACATCGCCCAAGGCCCGCAAAATATTTCGCTTCACGCCGTAATCGATCAGCGCCACACGAAAGCGGGGATGGGCCACGGGCCTCACCCCGTGCTCCCAGGTCCAGCGTTCCTCCGCGACCACATAGCGTTGGGCGGTCGTGACCTCTTTGGCGAGATCAAGCCCAACCAGCCCCGGCCAAGCCGCAGCTTTGGCCTTCAACGCTGCCAGATCAAATCGCCCCTGCGGGTCGTGGGCGATGACCGCGTTCGGCATGCCCAGCTCGCGGATGCGGACGGTCAAGGCGCGGGTATCGACGCCAGCGAGACCGATGACGCCGCGGCGCGCAAGCCATGCGCCTAAAGGCAGCTCCGCTCTGTAGTTCGAAGGGGCCGTGGGGGGGGCGCGCATTATCGCGCCGCGCGCCGCGGCCTGGGCTGCCGGCGAGGACGCCTCCACATCCATGTCATTGACCCCGACATTGCCGATATGGGGGAAGGTGAAGGCCACAATCTGAGCAGCATAGGAGGGATCAGTCAGAATCTCCTGATACCCGGTCATGGCGGTATTGAAGCACACTTCGCCGACTGCTTCGCCGACAGCGCCCAATCCGTGGCCGAACAGAACCGACCCATCAGCCAACGCCAAAACGCCGGTGGCGCCCCCAGGGACAAGACTCGCGCTCACGGCCGGCTCCTTCCACACAAACGCGCGTCAGCTAAGGAGCGCCGGGAGCGGCGTCAATGCCGAAGGCGTGGACTTCGTGAGGAAGACTGCACCCTCCCGGTTTGCGGGGAGCTTTATTTTCGGTAAGGTTGGGACCGGGCTGATCCCGTTTGGCGTGGCCCAGCAGCCCCTGGAGTGACTGGATGAGCGTTTCGCTCCGGCGCCTTGGCCGGCCTCGCGCGCTGCGCCCGCTTCGCCTCCTCGCGGCGGCGGCGTGCGTGTTGATCCTGGGATGCGGGGCCCGCCGGGACGAGGCGGCGACGACGACGGCCCCCGTCCTGCCTTCCCCGCTGATTGCGCGCGCGGCGTTGTTCGCCGATCCCGCCTATCTCAGCCCGCGTCTAAGCCCCGATGGGACTGAGATTGCGTTTCTCGCGCCGTTTGAGGGCTATCTTAATCTATGGGCGGCCCCCAGCGGGGACCTCGCTCAGGCCCGCCCGCTGACGCGGGAGGAAGGCCGGGGTTTGCGCTGGTTCACATGGTCGGGGGATGGGGCGTTTGTGCTCTATCGCCAGGACGATCGAGGGGACGAGAACTGGCGGCTTTTCGCCATCCCCGCCAGAGGCGGCGAAGCGATCGCGCTCACGCCTCCAGGGGCGCGGGCCGAACTTGTGTCGGCGGCGGCGGCGGATCCCGGCTCGGTCCTCGTCACGATCAATGATCGGGACCGGGCGTGGCCGGACGTCTATCGCGTCACGCTCGCGACAGGCGAACGCATCCTTGTCGAACGCAACACGCAATCATTCTCCAACTGGCTCGCGGACCGGGGCAATCGGCTGCGGGCGGCGACAAAGACCCGTCCCGACGGGTCGCAAGAGATCTGGGTGCGTGAGAGCCGCTCTCGGGACGGCGCCGGCCGGTGGCGGCGGCTCTCTGAGATCGCCTTCGAGGATGTGTCGATGACGCGGCTGATCGGCTTTGAGGCCGATGGCGCGCATATCGTGATGATCGACAGCACGGGACGGGACAAAGCCGCGCTCGTCCGGATGGACGCTGTGACCGGGGAACGCGACGTCTTGGCGGAAAGTCCCGCCGCGGACGTCGTGGACGTGTGGATCAATCCCATCACCTTTGCCCCCGAAGCCTTCGCCGTGGAGTTTCTCCGCCGCGAGTGGCGAGGTTTGACCGACGTCGCGACCGCTCGGCTTGATGCGCTGGACGCCGCGTTCGAAGGCGATTTCACGGTGGTGAGCCGGTCGCAAGACGACAGGCTGTGGGTGGTGGAGGAAACGGCCCCGACGCTGCCGACCCGGAGCGCGCTGTTTCGTCCCACAGCGCCCGCCGCAGCAGCCCCCGCAGCCACAGTGGTCAGCGCTGAGCCGCCGTCGATGGCGGCGGGGGCGGCCAGCCCGCTTTTTGAACACTATCCGCAGCTCGCGGGCATGAGCCTGCAACCCATGATCGCCCGTGAGATCAGCGCGAGCGACGGACTGACTTTGGTGTCGTATCTGACTTTACCGTCCGGCTCGGACCCTGATGGGGACGGCTTGCCCCAGCGGCCTGCACCCATGGTCATGCTTGTGCATGGGGGACCATGGTCTCGGGACTCCTTCGGCTTCGATCCTCGGCACCAATGGCTTGCAAATCGCGGCTACGCGGTTTTGAGCGTGAATTTCCGGGGGTCGACAGGCTTCGGCAAGGCCTTCTTGAACGCAGGGAACCTGGAATGGGGCCGGCGGATGCAGCAGGATCTCACGGATGCCGTGGGTTGGGCGGTCGCGGAGCAGATCGCTGACCCAACCCGGGTGGCGGTGATGGGAGGCTCTTACGGGGGCTATGCGGCGCTGGCAGGTCTCGCTTTCACGCCCGATCTCTACGCCTGCGGCGTGAGCCTTGTGGGGCCGTCCAACCTCACAAGCCTTCTCAACGCCATTCCGCCCTATTGGGCTGCGGTGAGGGCGGAGCTCTATTCCCGGGTTGGGGATCCCTCCACGCAAGAAGGGCGTCAGTTGCTGCAGGAACGTTCCCCGCTGTTCTTCGCATCGGCGATCCAGGCGCCGCTTCTGGTGGGCCAAGGCGGGCGCGACCCTCGGGTGCCGCGCGCGGAAAGCGATCAGATCGTCGCGGCCCTGACGGCGCGGCGCTCCCCGGTGACCTATCTCTTGTTTCCCAACGAGGGGCATGGGCTCACACGGCCGCAAAACCGCCTCGCGTGGCACGCCGCAACCGAAGGCTTCTTGGGACAATGCTTGGGCGGCGCAGTTGAGGCGATCGGCGACGATTTCCAAGGAGCTGAGGTCTATGGCCTGCGCGGCGCAGCCTTGGTGCCAGGACTGCAGGCTGCGGCCCCGCGTCCGCCGCCGCGGGCGCCGGCCGCGCCCTAAACAGTCAAAAGATCCGCCATGATGGCTTCAAGCCCTGCTGCGTCTTCGCCGTCGAAGGCGGCGAGCCAAGCGGAGTCGACGTCCAACACAGCGGCGAGGGCGCCGTCGGTATCGAACACTGGAACGACGATCTCGCTGCGTGAGCGGCTGTCGCAGGCGATATGGCCAGGAAAGGCGTCCACATCCGGGACGATGATGGTCTTTTTCGCGGATGCGGCGGCGCCGCAGACGCCCTTTGCAAAAGGAATGCGAAGGCAGCCCAACGACCCTTGATAGGGCCCCACGACAAGTTCCCCCGGCTTTTGGGAGTCAACCACATAAAATCCGACCCAGAGAAAGGTTTCAGGGAAGGCTTGCCGCAAAAGACAAGCGGCCGTGGCGTAACGGGCGGTCGGATCAGTCTCGCCCGCAATGACGGCGGCGATCTCTTTTCGCAAAGCGCTGTATCGGCCAGGTTTGTCGGCGGGTAGATCGGCGAGGGCGGCTTCGGCCACGGCTTCAGTCTCCAAGTGAGCTTGTTTCCCTGAAGACCCTGAGGACGGCGGTCAAGCGGTTTGGCGCTTCCCTCGAACAGCAGGGAAACATGGGGTGGCGTCGGCGGCGGCGGCGCGCAGAAACCGCGGGGCCATCACGCGTGCGGTCATGATCCGCCGAAGAAACGGCGCGCTCGATCATCTGGCGCAGCGTTTCAGAAATTGGCTGGCGCATTGCGGCCCGACTTGAGCGGCTGCTGACACGTCATGCCAGACCCGCTTTCGGCTCTTCCAGCCGCCTTGCCCACCCGGACTTGCCGGAACAGACCGCCCCCATGCTTTGACGATCCTCCGCCTGCCGCCAGTCAATCGCTTTACCAACTCCCCGAACACGCTCGGTCCAACAAAAAGCGCGGCCCACGTCGCCAAGGACTGGTGATTCTGTTCCGTCGGATCGGCAACGGCTCTCATCCGCGGCGCGCCCGGGCCTCGTGTACGCCCAAGATCGGGCGCTCGTGCTCTTCATCCGGATCAAAGCGCATGGGCGATGGGGCGGCGAAGGCTTTGTCGCCTGACTCCGCCGCCGTCTGCGGTCTTTCCAGAGGTCGGCTTGGATGCGAAAGACCGCTTCGCCCTGCGGCTGAAAGCCGTCAGCCTGCAGGATGGAAGAAGGCGAGCTTGTTGCCGTCCAGATCCCGCACATAGGCGAACTCGCCCCATTGGCCGCGCGGCCCGGGCGGGCCCTCGCAAGAGCCGCCCATCGCAAGGCACTTGGCGTGCAAGGCGGCGACCTGCTCTTTGGCGTCCACCCGGATCGTGACCATCGCGCCGTTGCCGTAGCTTGCGGGCTGGTCGTCGAAAGGCTTTGTCACCATGATCATCGGGCCCTCGCCAAGGCCATACATTTGGCCTTTGCCGGCAGGGAAGAGGCGCTTGCCGCCGACGATGGCCATGATCTCGTCATAGAAAGCAAGGGCGCGATCGAGGTCGCTAGCGCCGAGGCAAACATAGGCAATCTGGGCCATGAGGGCTCCCTTCATTGAAGACACAAAGTCTCGTAGAGCGCTTGCCTTGAGGGAAGCAAGCGGCGAGCGCTGCGAACCCCTTGGGCAGGGCGCGTATCGGGGATGGCGAAGCGCCGCGGAAGGCGAAGCGCCGCGGAAGGCGAAGCGCCGCGGATTGGGCAGGGCGTTCGCGCGCGACTGCGCCATTGCGCTGCGGATCAACAGCGGCCATCCCCTGCTGCGGCGTCGTCTTGTCCAGCCGTGACGCATCCGCGGGAGGCCGCTCTTCTCTCAGCGTGCATGAGATAGTGACGCTCTTTTTGCAGCAGTCTTAAAAGACTTTGCGCACGCGCCGCTCTCAACCCCCTTGCAAAGCTGGCGGGGGCTATGAGCCTTGTCATCGTCCTCGCCAGCCTGACGCTTCATCGCCCAAACTTCTGGAACTTGATCCGGCTCGGGATTATTTCCGTCAGACCCAGGCGACGCTTCTTGTCCTCTTCGTAAGCCTCGAAATTGCCCTCGAACCATTCCACGTGGCTGTCGCCCTCGAAGGCCAAGATGTGGGTCGCTAAACGGTCGAGGAACCACCGATCGTGGCTGATGACCACCGCGCAGCCTGGCCAGTCCTCAAGCGCTGTCTCAAGCGCCTGCAGGGTCTCCACGTCAAGATCATTGGTCGGTTCGTCCAGCAAAAGAACATTCGCGCCGGTGCGCAGAATTTTCGCCAAATGCACGCGGTTGCGTTCGCCGCCCGACAAGAGACCCACTTTCTTCTGTTGGTCGCCGCCCTTGAAATTGAAGCTTGAGACATAAGCGCGAGAGGGGATCTCGCGTCCCCCCACGTCAATCATATCAAAGCCCCCGGAGATTTCCTCCCAGATCGTCTTGGTGGCGTCGAGATTGTCTCGGCTTTGGTCGACAAAGCCAAGCTTCACGCTTTCACCGATGACAATCTTGCCGGCGTCAGGCTTCTCCGATCCTATGATCATCCGGAAAAGCGTCGATTTTCCAGCACCGTTGGGACCAATGACGCCGACAATGCCGTTGGGCGGGAGCTTGAAGGTCAAGTCCCTGATCAGCAGCTTGTCGCCGAAGCCCTTGTTCAGGGCCTCGAAAGCGACAACGTTGGCGCCAAGCCGCGGTCCAGGCGGGATCTGGATGGTGGCGAAGGTCTGCTTTTCGCGTTCAGCCTGGGCCGCCATCTCCTCATAGCGCGCCAAGCGGGCCTTGGATTTGGCTTGGCGGGCTTTGGGGCTCTGCCGGACCCACTCAAGCTCCCTCGCCATCATCTTGGCGCGGCCCTCGCTTTCCCGCTCTTCTTGCGCCATCCGCTTTGTCTTTTGTTCAAGCCAGGCAGAGTAATTGCCCTCATAGGGGATGCCCTTGCCGCGGTCGAGTTCGAGGGTCCATTTCGTGACCTGGTCGAGAAAGTAGCGGTCGTGGGTCACAAGGATGACGCAGCCGGGGAAGGCCTCGAGATGATGCTGCAGCCAGGCGACGCTTTCGGCGTCAAGATGGTTGGTCGGTTCATCGAGCAGCAACATGTCGGGCTTGGACAGAAGAAGCCGGCAGATGGCGACGCGGCGCTTCTCCCCGCCTGAGAGCTTGTCGACAGGCCAGTCGTCGGGCGGGCAGCGAAGGGCGTCCATCGCCTGGTCGATCCGTGAATCAATGTCCCACGCGTCCGAGGCGTCGATCCTCTCCTGAAGAGAGGTCATCTCCTCCATCAACGCATCGGAATAATTCTCCCCAACCTCCATCGACACATCGTTGAAGCGCGTGAGGAGCTGCTTCTCGGCGCACCAGGCCTCGACATTGCCGCGTACGCTCAGGGCCGGATCGAGATTGGGCTCCTGCTCAAGATAGCCCATTTTCGTACCCGCAAGCGGAAGGGCCTCGCCTGTGAAGTCCTTGTCCAGGCCCGCCATGATCTTCAGCAGAGTGGACTTGCCCGACCCGTTGACGCCAACGACGCCGATCTTTGCGTCCGGGTAGAAGGACAACCAGATGTTTTCGAAGACCTTTTTTCCGCCTGGGTAGGCCTTTGTCAGGCCTTGCATGGAAAAGATGTACTGGGCCGGCTTGTCCGCCATCGTGCATGCGCCTTCGATTGATGAGAGCTGAGAGGCTTCCTAGCCTGTTTCGCGGCGCTCTGTGAACCGGTTTTGGACGCGGTCCGGTCTGCAGAAACCGCGCTTCGCCGCTCCCTCTGATCGGCCCGCATCGTCAGCGCCAAGACGCGCGATCTTCCGATGCGGGGCCGCGCCCGTCAGCGCCCTTCACGCTTCGCCCGCCAGTCTCTCCGCGTCCCTTGTCTCGACCTTGAAAAACGAGGGTGGGCCGCACTTCAGCGTTCGGCCGTGTCCCCCCGCACGTTCGGGCGGCCATCGCGATCCATCCGGGCCTGGCTCGCCCATCGCCTGACGTCACCCCCCCACTGTGACAGTCGCTGCATGCTTCCAAAAGACGCGCCAGACTTTTCATCACGCTGTGGCGGCCCATCCAGACGCCGTCGCCACATCGCCGGGAAGCGCTCGCTGCGTTGCGGCCCCCCGGGGCGTTGGGTTTTCGGCGGGGCCGAAAAGCGCCGCGATCATTTATGACATTTACACGACGGCGTTTATGACGTTTATATTACAATCAGCGCCCGCGTCCGCGGGTCGTCGCTCACCGATCGGAGGCCCGGAAGGAGGTCTCTGGCGAGGTCGGCGCAAGAGGAGGCTTTTGAACATGTCGTCTTTCACACATGCGGTCTGGTCCGCGACAGTTCTGGCTCTCGCCTGGGCCGCCCCCGGTTATGCGCTTCCCGACGGGAGGGTCGCTTTGGCGGGGGCGGACGTGGGAAGGCTCCACGCCGAGATTGTCAGGGAAGCCGAAGCCCTTTGCCGCGCCGACTACGTGCCGCGGATTCACTCGCAGCGAGACCTTCAGCGGTGCGTCAGCGAAACGACGGCGGACGCGGTCACGCGCTCGAGGCGGGAGGACTTAATCGCCTTTCACGCTCAGCAAGCAGGGGAAGAGCCGCCCGCGACGGTCGCCGCTCTGCGCTGAGCGGGTTTCTCTTGCGTGAAAAAGGGCCAGCGCGCGCGCTGGCCCTTTTTGTCCATGCCAATCCTTGGTTCGCGCGCGGGGTGCGGTCACACCGTGCGCGCGCCCTCAGGCAACCGGCGTCCAGGCTCCGTTCGCATCCCGGCAGAATGTTTCCTGCGGCAGGGCCTGGGAGGCGCCGGTATTGTCGCTGACAGTGGCTGTGATGACCCGACAATTCGGACCACGACCTGGCGCGGCTTGCGGCGCAGACACCTGCAAGGTCGCCGGGGCGCCATTGGGCCCGGTCAGGCTTTGGCGCTGGGGCGAGCCGGTATTGAGCGCGCGATAATAGCTGTCCTCTACGCTGGCGGTTTGCCTGGAATTGCCCAGCCAACGGCATACCGCATAAGTGCCCCCGCCGGCGATGATCGCGCCAAGCGCGGCATTCTCGGTGCGGTTGCCTTCCGGAGCGGTGACGCCGCCAATGACCGCGCCGACGCCTGCTCCGATCAAGGCGTTGCGCATGCACTGCGACAGCTGGGTTCCGCCGCCATAGCCGCCATAACCGCCGCCTGTGGTTTCGCAGGCGGTCAAGCCCAACGCCGCTGCGGCGATCGCCGCCATAAACGCTTTGCGCATCGATTATCTCCTGGATGTCATTGTTCGCCGCGCGGACGCGACCAAACGAGGAAGTCCTCTATCATGTCTGAACCGCAGCTGAAGAGACGATTTGTTTCAGCCCATTTTGTGGGTGCTAGCGCTCATCGCTTTGTGGGTCTTTGAGCGAACGCAAGCCGCTTGGGCCTTATTGGGGGGCCTTATTGGGGGGCCTTATTGGGGGGCCTATTCAATGCGTCGATGCGCATCAAAGGCCCTGGCGGCATGGTTGGGCCCGCATGGTTGGGCCCGCATGGTTGGGAAGGGGGCGGAAAGAAATGCGGCGCTTGAGCGGGCTGGCGCCTATCGCGGCAGTTGGGCTAGGAGGATTACGCTGCGCGTGTCGGGCCTGTAGCTCAGCGGTTAGAGCTGGCCGCTCATAACGGCTAGGTCGGGGGTTCGAATCCCTCCGGGCCCACGCGGCGGTGTTTTTTCCGCATGCGGCGCCGACGAGCCTTGAAGGGCTCGGTTCAGGCGGGCACATCTTCAGCATGAATGTGTGCGTGCGATCTGCGGTTTGGGCTTTCGTGCTGGGGGGTAGTCTCGCCTTCAGCCTCGGGGCGTGCGGACCAATCGCCGCGCCCTCCTCTTCGGGATCGGCCTCTTCGGGATCGGCCTCTTCGGGATCGGCCTCTTCGGGATCGGCCTCTTCGGCATCGGCTCCACCTCGCTCAGCATCGCCGTCCTCTGCTGGCGCCGCAAGGGCTTCCTCGTCATCGGCCGCGCTGGGCGCCTCTGGCGAAGCGTCCAACTGCACTGACGCCCTGGCCTACCGGCCGGAGGGTCGCGCGGAGCAGTGGATCGCTCTGTCTGGTTCCGCCTTGACGGTGACAGGAGATTTGGTCCTCGCGCCCTCTTTGGCCCAGTTTCAATATTTTCGACCCGCAGGATTGCGGTTTCTCGGCAACCAAGCGCTCGGGCCTTCGGCGGCGGCGCTGATGGGGGGCTCGTGCGCAGCCGTGTTCGGTTTGGTCGTGGATCCCGCTCCGACGGCGGGAGAGGCCCGGCTCTGCGAAGGAACGGAGGCCGGGGCTTTGGCGGCGCGGCTTTCCAATGACGGCGAGCGATTATCGGTGACGGTCTATCCCGCAGGCGTCGAACCCGCCGCCGGGGCCGAGCCATGCCAGTCCTATCGTTACGCAAGGCTTGGGCTGAACAGCGCTTCCTCGCCCTCCGGCGAGGCGGGCGGGCCGCCTACGCCCTAGTCCCACGGCCCCATCCTGCGCGCGATCGCCGTCGCCGCCGCCAATCACATGTGGCCACGGCGAAGGATTTTGCTCGCAACGCGCAAGGAGGGGGCTTCCCAACCTGTCGGTCTTGGTGTCATATAAAGATATGTTTATATCTCCAAGCGATGGGGCGGCGTATGGGAAGCCGGTGATGCCTGCGGCGCAAGCCGTGGAGGCGTTGAGCGCGGCCGGCGAGCTCACCCGGCTCAGGGCCCTGTCGCTCCTGGCCCAGGGGGAGCTTGCGGTCGGGGAGCTGGCGGCGGCGTTGGACCAGAGCCAGCCGCGGGTCAGCCGGCATGTGCGGCTTCTGACCGATTGCGGCCTCGCGGAGCGGACTCCGGAGGGCGCCTGGGTGTTCTGCAGGCTCGCCGCGCCCGGCACTCCCCAGCGGCTGCTCGCCGAAGCCGTGTTGGCCCTCATCGATCCCGCCGATCCCGTCTTTCAAGAAGACCTGGAGCGGCTGGCTGCGATCCGGGAAGCGCGGAACGCCCAGGCGAGCGCCTATTTCGAAAGGGTCGCCCCAGAATGGAACCGCCTGCGGTCGCTGCATCAGCCCGAGGCGGCCATCGAGGCGGCGCTGCTCGCGATGGCAGGGAACGGCCCCTTCGCCAAGCATCTCGATATCGGCGTGGGCACCGGGCGGATGATCCAACTGTTCTCACCCCGGACGCAAACGGCGGTGGGCGTCGACTCCAGTCGGGAAATGCTCGCCATAGCCCGGGCTGAACTCGACGAGGTCGGAGCGCACGTGGAGCTGCGCTCTGCAGACGCCTATCGGCTCCCCTTCGCTTCGGGTTTTGCAGACCTCGTCACGCTGCATCAGGTGCTTCATTATCTGGCTGACCCCGATCGGGCCGTTGCGGAAGCAGTGCGGGTTCTCGCACCGGGAGGCGCCCTTCTGATCGCCGATTTCGCTCCGCATGATCACGAGTTTCTGCGGGAAGACCACGCCCACCGACGGTTGGGGATCGCGCCGGCGGAGATCGCGCAATGGGCCGGAGCGGCAGGGGCTATCGTCGAGGCGACAAGAACATTGGCCCCAGAGACGGATGCGCCAGGATTGACGGTGACCATCTGGAAGCTTGCGAAGCCGGCCTCGGCGGCGGCCTTGGGGGGATAAGATGAGCGTTGCTGATGCAGGGGCGGGCCGGCTGTCCGTGTCATTCGAGTGTTTCCCGCCCAAGTCCGCTGAAGCGGAAGTGAAATTGTGGGAAACAATCGGCAAACTCGCGCCGCTTAACCCAGACTTCGTGTCTGTGACCTACGGCGCTGGAGGGTCCACGCGGGACCGAACCCACAGGACGGTGGCCCGCCTTATCCAGGAGACCCATCTCAAGCCGGCGGCGCATCTGACGACGGTGGCGGCCTCGCGCGGCGAGGTCGATGGGGTCTTGCGGCAATATTGGGATGCGGGCGTGCGGCATCTTGTGGCCTTGCGAGGGGATCCGCCCGGAGGGCTTGCGGAGGCCTTCACGCCTCACCCGGACGGCTACGCCAACGCCACGGAACTTGTCGCAGCGGCGAAGCGCTTGGCGGACTTCGAAATCAGCGTCGGGGTCTATCCCGAAAAACACCCCGAAAGCCCGTCGATCGAGCATGACCTTGACGTCATACGCGCCAAGATCGACGCGGGAGCGAGCCGCGGGATCAGCCAGTTCTTCTTCGAGGCGGAGACGTTTTTGCGCTTCCGCGACAGGCTCGCCAAGGCCGGGATCGCGCTGCCCATCGCGCCCGGGATCATGCCTGTGACGAACTTCAATGGTTTGAGGAAAATGGCCGCCGGCTGCGGCGCGCACGTGCCGCCTTGGCTTGAACGGCTTTTCGAAGGACTCGACGACGATCCGGAAACCCGCAAACTCGTGGCGGCGACGACGGCGGCGCAGCTTTGTCTAAAGCTCGCGGAGGAGGGTGTCGCTCTTTTTCATTTCTACACCCTCAATCGGGCCGAGCTGACGCTCGCGGCCTGCCGAATGCTGGGTGTTCTCCCAGAGGCTAAGGAGCAGGCGGCATGAGCGATCGAGAGCGGCGCCTGGCGGCGGTCGAAGCCGAGCGGCAGAAGAGAATCTTGATCCTGGACGGGGGCTGGGGATCAATGATCCAAACCCAAGGTCTTGAGGAGGAGGATTATCGCGGCGGCCGGTTTTGCGCCCATCACAAACCGCTGAAAGGCGACAATGATCTCCTGTGCCTGACGCGGCCGGACATCGTTGCAGGTATTCATGCAGCCTATTTCGCCGCCGGGGCTGACATCAGCTCCACAAACAGTTTCAACGCCACCGCCGTCAGTCAGGCGGACTATGACCTGCAATATGCGGTGAGGGATATCAATCTAGCGGCGGCGCGGATCGCCCGGGAAGCGGCGGATGCTGCAGAGGCCCAGGACGGCAAGCCGCGGCTCGTGGCCGGGGCGATCGGGCCAACCAGCAAGACCTTGTCGCTGTCGCCCGATGTGAACGACCCGGCTTTCCGCGAGGTGGACTTCCCCCAGCTCGCGGCAAGCTATCAAGAGCAGGCGGAGGCTCTCATCGAGGGCGGGGCCGATTTGATCTTGATCGAGACGATTTTCGATACGCTGAACGCGAAGGCGGCGCTCTGGGGCGTTTGGGAAGCCTTCGATAAGACTGGCGTAGCGCTGCCGATCTGGCTTTCCGGTACGATCACTGACCGGTCCGGGAGGACTTTGTCGGGCCAGACGACGGAGGCGTTTTGGAACGCTGTGCGGCACGCTCAACCCTGGGCCGTCGGACTCAATTGCGCCCTTGGTCCTGCAGAGTTGAGGCCATTTCTTGCGGAAATGGCGCGGGTCGCGGACTGTCCTGTCTCTGCGTATCCCAATGCGGGCCTGCCAAACGCCATGGGCGGCTATGATCAGGACCCGGCAGCCATGGCCGAGCACTACAGCGAATGGGCGCAGGCGGGGCTGGTCAATATTCTCGGAGGCTGCTGTGGGACCACTCCTGCGCACATCGCTGCGCTTGCGAGGGCGGTGGAAGGCGTCGCGCCCAGACGGCCGCAGCAACCGCCTCGGGCCATGCGGCTGTCCGGGCTTGAACCCTTCACGGTCGCGGGCTGAGGAGCCGTTGGGCGATGACGACAGCCAACCCGTTTTCGAATTTCGTGATCATTGGCGAACGGACGAACGTCACGGGCTCGGCGAAATTTCGCAAATTGATCGAAGCGGACGACTATGCCGGCGGACTGGCTGTCGCTCGGCAGCAGGTTGAATCAGGCGCCAATGTCCTCGACGTGAACATGGATGCGGCCCTCATCGACGGGCCCTCCGCAATGACGCGGTTTTTGAACCTGATCGCAGGCGAGCCAGACATCGCCCGCATCCCTATCATGATCGATAGTTCGAAATGGGAGGTGATCGAAGCGGGCCTGCGTTGCGTCCAGGGCAAGCCGATCGTCAATTCGATCAGCTTGAAAGAGGGTGAAGAAGCGTTTCTGCGGCAGGCTAAACTCGTCAGGCGCTACGGAGCGGCGGTCGTGGTCATGGCCTTCGACGAAAAGGGCCAGGCCGACACGACAAAGCGCAAATACGAGATCTGCGCGCGCGCCTATCATCTCCTCACAGGCCACGGCTTCCCGCCGGAAGACATTATCTTCGATCCGAATATCTTCGCGGTTGCGACCGGGATCGAGGAGCACAATGATTATGCCTTGGCTTTCTTTGAGGCGACCCGGATGATCCGGGAGAGCCTCCCGCACGCGCACGTGTCGGGAGGTGTATCGAATGTGTCCTTCTCGTTCCGGGGCAACGAGCCTGTGAGAGAGGCCATGCATGCGGTTTTCCTCTATCATGCGATCCGGGAGGGGATGGATTTCGGAATCGTGAACGCAGGCGCCCTTGCGGTCTATGACGATATCGAACCTGAATTGAGAGAGCGGGTGGAGGACGTTCTTTTGAACAGACGGTCGGATGCGACCGAACGCCTTTTAGAGATGGCCGAGCGCGTCAAAGGCGGGGCCAAGAGAAAAGATCCAGAGCGTGATCTGGCCTGGCGCGGCCTCGGGGTTGAAAAGCGTTTGGAACACGCTTTGGTGCACGGGCTGAGCGAGTTCATCGTTGAAGACACCGAGGAAGCCCGACAGGCTGTGTCGCGCCCCCTGCATGTCATTGAAGGCCCCCTCATGGCCGGAATGAATGTTGTCGGCGACCTTTTCGGCGCAGGCAAAATGTTCCTTCCCCAGGTGGTGAAAAGCGCGCGCGTGATGAAACAGGCGGTGGCGCATCTCGTTCCGTTTTTGGAGGAAGAAAAACGCCTGACGGGCATGGCTGGACGATCGAACGGCACGGTGGTGATGGCGACAGTCAAAGGCGATGTCCACGATATCGGCAAAAACATCGTGGGCGTCGTCCTGCAATGCAACGGTTATGACGTCATCGATCTCGGCGTAATGGTTCCGGCTGAGAAAATCCTCGATGCGGCAACGGAAGCGAAGGCTGACATGGTCGGCCTCTCCGGTCTCATCACGCCCTCTTTGGACGAAATGCGGTTTGTAGCGGAGGAAATGAAACGACGCGGCATGACCATGCCGCTTCTGATCGGCGGGGCCACCACAAGCCGCACGCATACGGCGGTGAAAATCGCGCCCAGTTACTCGGGGCCGGTTATCTATGTGACCGACGCCTCCCGGGCGGTTCCGGTGGTGCAGAAACTCATGAGCCCGGAGGATCGCGTCGGCTTCGCCGCAGAGACGCGGGCGGAGTACGAGCGGGTGCGGGAGGCTTATCTCGCCTCGCAGGATAAGAGGCCGCGCTTGGCGCTGGCTGCGGCGCGCGAGAAAGGCCTCAGACCCGATTTCTCCGCTTATGTCCCGCCGAAGCCAAGTTTTCTCGGCGTCCGTGATGTGTCGATGTCGCTGGCGGAGCTCGCGCCTTTCATCGACTGGACGCCGTTCTTCGCTTCTTGGGATTTGGCCGGCCGATACCCGGCCATCCTCCAAGATGATATTGTCGGCGAAGCGGCGCGGGGCCTTTTTAAAGACGCGCAGGCGATGCTTGCGCGCATGATCGACGAAAAATGGCTTGAAGCCAGGGGCGTTGTGGGTTTCTTCCCCGCCAATCGGGACGGCGACGACCTGGTCGTGTGGTCGGACGAAACCCGAGCGCTTGAGCGCGCCAGGCTTCACACGCTGCGTCAGCAAATGGACAAAGGCGCCGACAAGCCGAATCTTGCCCTGGCCGATTTTGTCGCCCCCGCCGGCGTTGGAGACTATATCGGCGGCTTCGCCGTCACCGCGGGCGTCGGTGAGGTCGAAGCGTCGGAAAGGTTCAAAAAGGCCAACGACGACTACAGCGCGATCATGGTCAAGGCGCTCGCCGATCGGTTTGCTGAGGCTTTCGCCGAAGCCCTGCATTTTCGGGTTCGGAAGGAGTTGTGGGGGTTTTCGCCCGAGGAGGCTTTCGAACCCGCAGCGATGATCGCGGAGCAGTATCGGGGGATCAGGCCCGCGCCTGGCTATCCTGCTCAGCCAGACCACACCGAGAAATGGACGTTGTTTGATCTTCTGGACGCCAGGACGCGAACGGGCATGACCCTCACTGAAAGCCTCGCCATGACGCCTCCGGCGAGCGTATCAGGGCTTTATTTCAGTCACCCCCAAGCGGAATATTTCGGCGTCGGGCGGATCGATCGGGACCAGGTTCTCGACTACGCGGTCCGAAAAGGCTGGGATATAGCGACTGCGGAGCGTTGGTTGTCGCCCATCCTGGCTTATGATCCGGCCCGTGACGCCGCAAAGCCGGCGGGGAGCTAGAGGCGCGCATGCAGGTCCTGATCGGGCAATTGCCGTTCATCTTGTTTTTGGCGTTCTATTATTTTTATGGCGCGCGTCTTGTCGGGGCGCTGCTCGCTGCGGCCTGGCGACCGCTTAAAGGGATCGAAGCGCGGCCGCATTATTGGGAAGGCGGCATCGGGGCGCTGTTCATCGTGCTTGGCCTTTGGGGCGCGGCGCGGCTCTGGGGGAGAGCGGAGGCATTCGCCTTGGTTCTGATGGGAGTCTTCGTCGCCATCGGGGTTTTTATGCTCCTTGATTGGGCCAGTCGGCGGCTATGGCTCGACCACGGGACGCTCAGGGCTGAGGCTCTCACGGCGCGTTCGCTCAACTTGGCTTTGACCGAGATCACAGCCGTGCGCCTTGACGGCGGCGGAAGCCTGCTTCTGGAACGGGCGGAGGGGACGCCTGTGCGGGCGCCGCTCTCGATGGATGGGCTCGATACGCTTTATGCAGCCCTTGTGCGGCAGGGGGTGCCAGGCCCAAGTTTCGAGGCGTTCCAAACGGCAAGATACAAGTTCCGCCGACGCTGATGCGGCCTCCCAGAAAAACGGTCAAAATCGCCAATCGAACAGATCTCGGATTTGATTTTAGGACAACCTTTAAATCCCCGACTAATTATCTTCATATAAAACATAACTTTTGTTTATATATATTCAATTTTTATTCTTCTTCTTTTTTATCGAAACGACTTTATTGATTCTTTTTTTCTCACTATGTGATTTTATCATTGTTGTGGTCGTTCCTTCGAAGAATGACGCCTGTCTGCCCTTCAGGGCGCCGTCTCTATCCTGGATGCGACGCGTGCGACACGGCTCTCGCTTTGTCAGAAGCCGGCAACACGTCGCCAGGCATGCGCCGCGGGGAAGGACGAAAAGGCGGCGAAGGAGATAGCCCAAGACGAGAGAGCGCAGGTTTGGCGACCCAAGACGCCCAACGCCATGTGACCCGAACAGGCCTTAATCTTCATAAACCACTCCGCTTCACCTGGAAACAAGAGGTCTTCTGTAAGCTAAGGGCATGCGATCGGGACGAGCATGACGACGACCTTGCCTGCCTATTTCTCTCGCTCTCCCTTCGATAGGGCCGCGCGCTGGGGCTTTGCAGCAGCAGCAGCGGCTTTTTTGGCCGCCTGCGTGAGCGCGCCTGCGCCAATCTACAGGCCAGGACCATCCCCGGCGCCCACCGCGCCGATGGGGTCGGACGCGCCGCCTTGGGCGTCCCCGCCTGGCGATCTTGGAGCTCCGGCGGTCCTACCCATCGCGCGACCGCTGCAATGCGTGCCCTATGCCCGGGATCGATCGGGCGTTCGGATTTATGGAGACGCCAATACATGGTGGGACCAGGCGGAGGGGCGGTTCGCTCGGCTGAGCCGGCCCCGGACCGGGGCGGTCATGGCGATGCTCGGCTACAGGACCACTAGACGAGGTCATGTGGCGTTCGTCACCGCCGTCCTCTCAGAGCGCATGATCCTTGTCGATCACGCCAATTGGCTGAATGGCGGGGAGATTTCCATCAATGTCCCTGTTCTTGACGTTTCACCTCAGAATGACTGGTCCCTTGTCAGAGTGTGGCACATCCCAGCAAGTCATTGGGGAGGCCGTGTCTATAATGTGCAAGGATTCATTTTGCCGGACACAGTCAACATGGCCAGTCGTTAATCTCGCTCTCGGGCTCGTTCTCAATCTTTCTGAAACATTTTTCATGGGACTTGCGATCGCCTATAGGGCGATCGGGATTGTCCTGGCGTTTGCAATCTTTTAAGCATGCCCCGACGTAGTGACCGGCGACAATGCCGCAGCGTTACTGGAGAGGGCATGACAGGTAGGATGATCGCACTTGTGGCCGGGGCCGTCGCCGCGGGCTTCGCAACCGGGTGGGCTTCGCCCGCCGAGGCGCGGGCCCCGCTGTCGATGGAAGAGGTCAATGGCGACGCCGCGGCGTTTGGCGAGGCTTCCGCGCATGCGGAAGCCGCGCCCAGCGCCTTCGCGCCCGCAGGCGAGGAGGCCTTTGTCGCCAATGCGACGCTGGATCGGACCGCGCCGCCGCAGCAATGTGTTCCCTTCGCACGGCGTTTGTCCGGTGTGGAGATCTACGGCAACGCGAATACGTGGTGGCGGCAAGCCGCTTCAAGCGCCTATGACCGGATCGAGCGGCCCGAAATTGGGGCTGTCATGGCCATGCTTGGGTACCGCACCTCAGCGCGCGGCCATGTGGCGGTCGTGGTGGAAGTGGTGTCGGAGCGCATGGTTCTTGTCGACCACGCCAATTGGCTCAATAGCGGTGAGGTGACCCGCGGCGTCCCGGTCCGCGACGTCTCGGCCGCAGGCGACTGGAGCGCGGTGCAGGTGTGGCACGTGCCCGGCGGACATTGGGGCGGACGCATCTATGGCGTGCAGGGCTTTATTCTGCCTCAGTCGGAGCCCGAAAAACCCTTCGGGGCCGTGGGATGGCGTCAGGCGACCCTGCCTGCGGTCGACGCCGCGGCGCAGGGCTGAGCTGGACGGGCTTTTCTCTTCAGCATGATTGCATCGGGCGGCGATTGCAGTAGCAATCGTTGCCTGGCCTGTCTGCGGTCGCGTCAAGGCGCCGGCGGCTTGGGGGACGCTGCTTTTTACGCTGCGGCTTCGCTTTGGACCAGTTGGGTTTTGGGGCTCTCGATGTTGGGGGGCTAGGTCTTGGGGAGGGCGTGGGTCTTGGGGAGGGCCTGGGTCTTGGATTGATGCTGAAAAGGCATTGAGAGCGGGAGGAGCGGGATGGCGGAAGCTGCAGCGCATCGGCAGGCGGACCTGCCGCTTCAGAACGCCGGAGGATGGCGGGCGATGGCGGCCATCGCCAATTCGCCTTTGTTCCAGGGCGTGATCCTTTTCTGCATTGTCGGCAATGCGATCTCGCTCGGGGTGGACGCCCATTATGGCGACGCCCACCCGTTCCACTTCTATATCGAGGATCTGGACCGCTATTTTCTGGCGATCTTCACAGCCGAACTTGTGATCGAGTTCCTGGCGGCGGGGCCCCGGCGCTATTTCCGGTCGGGGTGGAATGTTTTCGACGTCATCGTCGTCGGCCTCTCTTATATATCAATGATGCCGTTCATCAGCGCCCTGCGGACGCTGCGGATCCTGAGAGTGCTGCGGCTCGTGTCGGCGGTGCCGCAAATGCGAAGGGTCGTAGAGGCGCTTTTCGGAGCGATGCCAGGCATCCTGGCCACAGTCGCTGTGCTCGCGGTGGTCTTTTATATTGGCGCAGTGATGGCGACCACGCTCTTCCGCACCACCCACCCGGCGGAATTCGGAGATCTTTGGCTGTCGCTTTTGACCCTGTTTCAGCTCACCCAATTCGACGGTTGGGGCGACCTCGTCAAGAGCCTCAACGCCGACCATCCTTGGGCCTGGGCGTTTGTGATGGGGTTCACAGTGATCGCGGCGTTTGCGGTCTTGAACCTCTTCATCGGGGTGATCGTGGACGCCGTGCAAGATACGCGCACATCGCTGATCGCAGAGGATGTGAAAGAGATCGAGGAAGATATCGGCGAGATCGAAGAGGGAGTCGAAGACATCTCCCAGGCGCAGGACCGGGCTGCGGAAGAGAGCCGGGCGATCCTTTCGGAGGTGCGGAGCCTGCGGGAAGAGATCGCCGCCTTGCGCGCCCAACTCGCCCAGCCGCGGAGCTTTTGAGCGCTCGGGCCCTGAACGACGCTTCACCGGGTCTTACCCCCACCCGTTTTGAGCCCTGCCCGCATGCGCCCTGGACCGGCTTGCGCCGGCCCAGGGCGTTTTCCGGCCTTTTGGGGCCAGAAAGATATGGCGGACAACGCTCACGATCACCCTTTTGACCGCATTGCGGTTTTTGGGGCCGAGTCCATATGGCCGCAAGGCGCCCTAGGATCGAACGGCTCTCGATGCAGGGTCCCCTGTGCGGGGCCTCCATCGCCAGGTCGCCGTTTTTGAGCGAATGGGCCTTTTCTCCTAAGGGGCCGGCGGCGTCAGCACCCCGTCGATCACATGGATCACGCCGTTGCCCACGACGATATCGGCCTGGATGACCGTGGCCCCGCCTACCAGCACCGATTGGCCCGATGCGGTCAGAGGCAATGTGGGGCCTGCCACCGTGGCGGGGGTTTCGGTCTGGCCTGCAAGGTCGGCCGCCATGAGACGGCCGGGGACGACATGGTAGCCCAAGACACGGCGCAGGGGCGCCTTGTCGGGATTGGCCAGAAGCGCCTGAACGTCTGTTTCAACCGCAGCGAAAGCCTCGTTCACGGGAGCAAAAACGGTAAAGGGGCCCTCGCCGGAAAGCGTCGCGCCCAGATCCGCAGCGGTGATCGCGCTGACAAGCGTCGTAAAGCGGGGATCCGCAGAGGCGGCCCCCACAATATTGGAGGCCGCATCAGGGGTCGCCGTCGCCGTCTCCGCCGCCACAGAAGGCGCTGCATTCGTTTCCGGCGCCGGCTGGGGTTGGCCGCACGCGGCCAGAACCGCCAAGGCGGCCCCAAGGCCTGCGTACGCCAAAGGTCTCATGATCGTCATCTGAAGATTATCCTTATCGGTTTCTGGTTACAGTCTTGGACTTAGAACGGCGCAAGCACCGCATCGATGACATGGATCACGCCGTTATCGGCAGCCACGTCCGCTGCGATCACCGTTGCTTCATTGACGGTCACGCCCTGGCGGCCGTCAATGGCGAGGATGGCGCCGTTAAGAGTGACAGGGGCGAGGGTGCGGCCGGCCAATTGGTCCGAAGCCACGCGGCCCGCCACAACGTGATAGGCGAGAAGAGCCCGCAACTCCTCGCGGCTCTCAGGACGAAGAAGCCGCTCAATGGTTCCATGCGGCAGAGCGGCGAAAGCCGCATCGGTCGGAGCGAAGACGGTCAAAGGACCTTCTCCGCGGAGCGCCTCGACCAAACCCGCCGCCTGCGCCGCGGCCAAAAGCGTGTTAAACTGACCCGCGGACCGGGCCACGTCGACGATATCGCCGCGCGTTTGCGCAGGCCGCGGCGCTGAATGCGTCGCAGGCGCGGCGCGCCCGCCGCAGACAGGGCCTTCGGCGGCGGTAGGGCCTTCGGCGGCGGCAGGGCCCGCGCCGAGGCAAAGGGCGGCCAGTGCGCCGGCGAGCATGGTCAGGGATTTTCGCATGGTTCTCTCTCCTTCGTATGATTTTCTATCTCATACACGATACTTTACGAGAGGCATTGTGATTGGATCACTGCAGAAGGCGCTCTGCGGCATTCACACCGCTTCAGGCGGCAGGGGAGCGCTTGGGTCGGCGTCGTCAACAGCGTTCAACGACGATCAACTGCTGGGTGTTTGGACAAGCAGAGCGCATTCAGCCAACATGTCTTCATGTCAGTATGGTCTGCGATCGTCGCTCTGGCGGCAAAGGCGTTTGAACCCGAGGCGACCCCAGCCTCAGACGATCTAGCCTGCGCGCCCCAACCCGGGGATGTTGGTTTCACAGCCGCCGTCGTGGGATTGGCCGCGAAAATGGCCAAAGCGGACGGAGAAGTGAGCCCCACCGAGGTGCGGGCGGCGGCGCAGGTGTTCCGGCCGCCTCCCGGGGAAGAGGAGGCGTTCGGCTTGGCGTTCTCCATAGCCAAACAGTCGGTTCTCGGGTTTGAAAGTTACGCCAAGCAGATCGGACGGAAATACCGGGCGCGCCCCTGTCTTTTGGAGGATGTGCTTGACGGCTTGTTCCATATCGCGGCGGCGGACGGGGTGGTGGGGCCACGCGAGATCGCCTATCTGAAGACGGTGTCAGACCATTTCGGTTTCAGCGACAGCGAGTTTCGCCGTATTCGCGCGACCAATCTGGGACTCGAAGCGGACGACCCCTACGCGGTCTTGGGTCTCTTCCCGGGGGCGAGCCTGGACGAAGCGCGACGGGCCTGGCGCAGGCTCGCGGCGGAGAATCATCCTGACCGGATGGCTGAGCGGGGGGCGCCGCCGGAGTTTGTCGCTATCGCGCATGACAAAAGCGCCGCCATCAACGCCGCTTTCGCACGCATCCGTGCTGAACTTGAGAGCGGCGGCCAACCCCGCGCCGTGTTGCAGAAGGCGGCGGATTGACGTTCGCCTTCATGAGACCAAATTTCCCTGGTGAGATCGCCGAGGTCGTGGGGACCGAAGCTCGCGTTCGGCGGACCATCATGCAGGAGAGACCCGCCCATGGCAGAATCATCGCCGACCGCAGGGATCGGCTCGCGTCCGGCGCTTTTGGATGAGCGTGCGGTGCGGACCGAAGGCGCAAGCTCCGCTTTTGTCGGCGGCGCATTGGGCGTGCTCTTGGCGCTGATCCTCGCGATCGCGGCGGTCGCAGCGGCTGTGATCGGGCTTCTGGTGGCGTTGGCGGCGCTGGTCACGCGCTTTGCGCCCTCGCGCCGGCGGCCCGGCCCTGCTGGGCCGCCGCTCCTGGAAGGCCGACCGACTGCGGACGGCTGGGTGGCTGAGCGTTCCTCGCTTTAGTCGGTCGCTTTCGCGCAACAGGCGTCCTAAGATGTCTGCGTGGCGCAGGGTTTTGCGCGCCGCCATGTGTCCCTCTCCCGCATCCGCGGCTCTGCCTTGACCCTGCGCGATTTCTTCCTTTTGAGCCTCATCTGCTTTGTGTGGGGGGTGAACATCGTCGTCACGCGTTACGTGGTGATCGACGTCCCGCCTCTGTTTTACGCCACACTGCGCTTCGCGCTCATCGCGCTTGTGCTTTTTCCGCTCTGCTGGCCGGCGCCGCGGCAATGGGGGCATGCGCTGGCGGCGGCGATGGGGGTGGGGGCGCTCAATTTCATCTTTCTGTTTGCTGCGCTGGCTACCGGAACGGCCTCCACAGTGGCTGTGGCGCTGCAGCTGGGTTTGCCGTTCACGACGATCCTGTCGATGCTCGTCCTTCAGGAGAAGATTGGCTGGCGCCGGGGATCGGGCATGGCCTTCGCCTTTATCGGCGTGGTGGTGTTGGCCTATGATCCCCAGGGGTTCGGGCTCTCAGTCGGGGTGCTGTTTGCGGCGCTTGCAGCCCTCGCCGGCTCGATCGGCGGCATCGTCATGAAACGCATGGAGGAAGTGGCGACCTTCCGGCTGCAGGCGTGGGTGGCGATGGCCTCCTGGCCGGTCATCGCGCCGCTGACGCTCCTTTATGAGGACAACCAGCTGCAAGCGGCGATCGCCATGGGTTGGCCATTTTGGGCGGCGTTGCTCTTTTCGGCGTTTGTTGTCTCGATCTTCGGTCACGCCATGTTTTATAGGCTCTTGCGGCGGTATGAGGCGACGCTGATCGCGCCCTTGACGTTGTTGACGCCGGTTTGGGCGGTGGTGCTGGGGGTGCTGGTGCTGAACGAGCCGTTGACAGGACAACTCCTGGCGGGAGCGGGGCTTGCGCTTTTTGGCGTCGGGATCATCGCGGTGCGGCCCAACGCGCGGCTGCCCGATATCGGCGCATTTCTGAAGCGGTGGCAACAATGACCGTCTGCTCCACGAGCCGGCCTTCGCCGAACTTCGACGCCCGACAGCGCCCGATTGATCTTGTGGTGCTTCACTATACCGGGATGCAAAGCCTTGCTGCAGCTCTTGATCGACTGACAGACCCCGCTCCCAAAGCAGGGCGGTATCCCGGTCCTTGGCAGAGCCCGGCCATTGATCCAGAAACCGATCTCAGCCGGGTCAGCGCGCATTATGTCGTGGCCCGAAACGGGGAGATTTTCGCGCTTGTGGATGAAGAGGCCAGGGCTTGGCACGCTGGCGCCTCGTTCTGGCGAGGGCTTGAGGGGGTAAACCACAACGCCATCGGCGTCGAGATCGAGAACGGCGGTCACGATTTCGGCCTGCCCGACTATCCGCCGCCGCAGATCGCGGCGCTGAACGCGCTGGTCTGGGATATTCTCGCGCGGCGGAGACTGCCGGTTTCGGCGGTGGTGGGGCACTCCGATGTCGCGCCTGGGCGCAAGGCCGATCCGGGTGAGCATTTTCCATGGGCGGATCTGGGAGCGGCGGGTGTCGCGCTGTGGCCGGATTTCAAGGCGGGGACGCCGGGGCGCGGGCTTGCAGGCCCCGGATCGGAAAGCGTTGAGGTCCTTGGGTTGCAAGAAGCGCTGGCCGGCATCGGTTATGGGACGGCGGCGACCGGCCTTTACTGCGAACGCACCCAAGCCTGCGTCGCTGCGTTTCAACGCCGATTCCGTCCAGAACGGATCGACGGTCTCCTTGACGGGCAAACCCTCGATCGGGTTACGGCGGTTTTGGAATTGAGCTTGCTGATGTCCCTTCCGCGACGGTCGTCTTAAATCTATAAGGGAGCAAGCGTCAGTCGGCCGGGCGGCCGCTCGCACAAAAGCCGAAAGGCTGTGCGGGAGGAAAGTCCGGGCTCCACCGAGGCACGGCGGCGGGTAACGCCCGCCCAGGGCAACCTGAGGGATAGCGCCACAGAGAACCAGTCCGCCGATGGCCCATTTCAGGACCCGTCCTGGAACGGGCGCAGGCAAGGGTGAAACGGTGGGGTAAGAGCCCACCGCGCGACCCGCAAGGGAAGCGGCACGGCAAGCCCCGCCGGGAGCAAGACCGAATAGGACCGCCGCCCCTTTGCTGGGGTCAGCCTGTCTCGCGGGCGAGAGCGGTCGGGTAGGTTGCGTGAACCGGGGTGTGAACCCCGGTCCAGAGGAATGGCCGCCCATCCCCAGCAATGGGGTGGACAGAACCCGGCTTACAGGCCGGCTGACGCCCTGCGCCTTCCCGCCGCACGGTCTGGGTCGGAGGCGCGCTCGCTGCTTTCTTATTCCCGCCTCCGCGGCTCCCTTGTCGTCTCCATTTTCTTTCTCCGCCTCTTCCCAAAACATCCCAAACTAGCCCATACTGCCCCAAAGATGGGTCGCAGCCCCCCCGGAGGCGCCCTTTTGCAGGCATGGGCTCATGTTTTTTACAGGGCGGCACCCGATCAGCGTGGAGGACAGCGGGCGACTCAGCCTGCCGGCTTCGCTGCGGGCGCCCTTGCGCGCGCCCGGGGCGGCAGAGAGCGAGGATCTGACGCTCTACGTCTTCCCCTCGCTTGATCGGCGTTGCCTGGAAGCGGCGGGGGAGCCCTATCTGGCGGGCCGGCGGGCGATCCTGGCGCGGATGAAGCCTTTCGACCCGCGACGAGAGGCGCTGGAGCGGCTTTATTTTGGCGAGGCCCGGGCGATCAGCGTGGACGTCAAGGGACGCGTCAGCCTGCCCCTGGAGCTCAGAGAGATCGCCGGCATCAGCGGCGAGGCCCTGTGCGTGGGCATGGGAGATCGGTTCCAGATCTGGGCGCCCGCCAGAGAGGCGTCGCGGCGCGAGGCGGCGATCGCTGCAGCGGGCGATCTCCTCGATATCGATGCGGCGGAGGAGGGGGCGCCGTGAGCCATATCCCCGTGCTGCTGAACGAAATGTTGGCCGCTCTCGCGCCCGCGTGCGGGGAGACTTATTGCGATGCGACATTCGGAGGCGGCGCTTATACGGCGGCCATTCTTCAGAAGGCGGACTGCGCGCTTATCGGCGTCGACCGGGATCCCGAAGCCATCGCTCGCGGACAAACGCTGGCGGCGCTCTATGGCGACAGGCTGTCGCTCCGCCTGGGGGCTTTCGGGGATCTTGAGTCTCTTATCGCTGAGCCGCTCGATGGAGTGGTGATGGATATCGGGGTGTCTTCGTTTCAGCTGGATCAGGGCGCGCGGGGGTTTTCATTTCAAGCGGACGGACCCCTCGATATGCGGATGAGCCAACAAGGGCCGCGGGCCGCGGACGCGGTGAACGGGCTCACCGAGGCGGCCCTCGTCGATCTTTTGCGGGATTATGGCGAAGAAGACATGGCTCGGCCCATCGCGCGGGCGATTGTTCAAGAACGGGCGGCGTCGGCGATCGACTCAACGGCCCAGCTTGCGGCCATTATTGAGCGCGCTGTCGGCGGGCGCCGGGGCGCACGCACCCATCCAGCGACAAAGACCTTCCAAGCTTTGCGCATCCTGGTGAACGATGAGCTCGGGGAGCTGGCGCGCGCCTTAACGGCGGCGGAACGGCTGTTGAAACCGGGCGGTCGGCTTGTCGTGGTGAGTTTTCACTCTTTAGAAGACCGCATGGCCAAGCAGTTTCTCGCGGCGCGGGCTGGTCTTTTGGGGTCAGGCTCGCGCCATATTCCCGAGCCGCCGGCCGGGCCGCCGCCCAGTTTCGTTCTGCCCGCGCGGAAGCCTGTGACGCCGACCGACGCCGAATGCGAGGCGAATCCGAGAGCGCGATCCGCCAGTTTGCGGCAAGCGGTGCGAACGCACGCACAGGCTTTTCCCCCCTTCGAGGCGCCGCCCCTGTCCTTGCGGGTTGTCGCCGAATGGCGGGAGATCGCCCGATGAAAGCGCCGCGCTGGTTCGCCCTCGCCGCTCTGATCGTGATCGCGGCGTTGGCGGTCGGTCTTTATCGCGCCAAGACCGATGCGATGCGGGCGCGGCAGCGGATCGCAGGCTTGGAGGCGGCGGTGGCCGAAGCGCAACGCGACGTGGCTGCGCTCGAAGCCGAGGCGCAGATGCTTGAGTCCCCCGCCCGATTGGAGCAGGAGGCCGCTGGCCGGCTGGGCCTTGAGCCGGGCGCGCAGGCCCAGGCGCAGGACATCGGCGCGATCGAGGCGATCCCGCTGCGGGCGGACGCGGAGCCTGGACGGTGAAGCCGTTTCGCGATCCCTTGGCGGAGGCGGAACACCTGACAACGCCCATGAGGGCCGCGCCCGCCCGGGGGCGCCTGCGCGTCGTGGCTTTGGTCGTGGCGCTGGTCTTTGTGGGGCTTGCGCTGCGGGCGACGCAATTGGCTTTCACAGGCGCGCCCGCGCTGGCGACGCGGCCTGAAGCGCCCTCGCAGCGATCGCCGGGGCGGGTGCTTGATCGAAACGGGGCGCTGCTTATCGGAGCGGGTCAGGGGCAGGTCCTGATCGCGCGGCGCGAACTCGTTTGGGATCCGCGCGCGACGGCGGAGGCGCTTGCGCAGTTGCTGCCAGGCCTTGACGCTTCCGCGCTCGCGGCCCGACTGATTGAGCGGGAGCGGGGGGTTGTTTATGTGCGGCGAGGATTGACGCAGGCGCAGGCGCAGGCCGCCCTGGATTTGGGCCTGGCCGGCTTGAGCGTTGAGCCCGAGCCGCGGCGGGTTTATCCCAACGGGCCGCTGGCGGGGCAGACCCTCGGCTATACCGATATCGATCTTGAGCCTCTCTCCGGCGTCGAGCGCGGCATGGCTTCGCTTATCGACGGACAAGAGGTGGTGCGGCTTTCGCTTGATCTTAGGGTGCAGCACGCCGTCGAGGCTGAACTCGCCGCCGGCGCGGAGGCCGCCGGCGCCCGCAGCGGCGCCATGGCGGTGCTTGACGGGCGAACAGGAGAGATCCTCGCGCTCGCGTCTTGGCCCTTTCTCGACCCCAATCGTCAAGGCGGGGCGAGCGAAGAAGCGCGGCGCCATCACGCTGTTGGAGCGCGCTACGAGCTCGGTTCTTCCCTCAAACCCTTGACCTTCGCCATGGCCTTGGACGCAGGGGTCTTTCTGGCTTCGGAGCTTTTCGACACCGCCGATGGGGTGCAGGTGGAAGGTCGGGTGATCCAAGACTCCGAACCGGCGCTGGCGCCAATCGGGCTCGAGGAGGCCCTGGCGCGGTCTTCAAACGTGGCTGCGGCGATGGCGGCTTTGCGTGTGGGCGGGCCATTGCAAACACAATATCTTGAAAGGCTGGGCTTTGACGCCCGCTTCGATATCGGCCTGCCGGAAGCGGCGGCGCACCGGCTCGCGCCGCCGCGCGGCCCCACCGACGTCGCCGCGCGAGGCTATGGCTATGGGATGCTGCTCTCGCCTCTGTCGCTTGCGAGCGCCTACACCGTCTTTGTCAATGACGGCCGGAGGGTGAGCCTCACTTTGCGGCCGCGGCTGGAGGCGGAAGCGGAGTATTTTCCCGTCTTCAGTCCAGAGTCTGCGCGGATCGTTCGCGAAGCGATGGCGCGGGCCCTGCCTGAAGGCACTGGTTGGCGGGCCGCTTCAGCCAGTTTCGGTTTGGCGGGCAAGACCGGTACGGCCCGCCGTTTGACGGCGCAGGGCGCTTACGAGGAAAATCGGGTTGTCGCCAGCTTTGCAGCGGTGTTCCCGGCCGCGGCGCCCCGTTTCGTCCTGGCCGTGGTTGTTGACGAGCCGGTCCGTGGGGTGGAAGAGGGCGCCGGTCCCACGGGCGGGGGCGTCGCGGCCCCAATCGCGGGCCGCGCCGCGTTGCGCATCGCGCCGTTCCTGGGGCTATTCACGGCGCAGGCGGCGCCGCAAGCGACAGGAGAAGCCTCCCCATGAAGCTCAGCGCGCTTTTCGATCCCCCTTTGCCTCCAGGCGCTGCCGCGCTTGAAGTCTCAGGGCTCACCGCCGACAGCCGAGCAGTGAAGCCAGGGTTTTTGTTCGCAGCCCTATCGGGCAGCGCCCGGCACGGGCGGGACTTTGTCGGGCAGGCGGCGGCAGGGGGGGCTGCGGCTATTCTGTCGGCGGGAGATCTGGACCTTGAGTCAGACCTGCCGCACATCGTCAGCGACAATCCCCGTCGCGCCTTGGCGTTGGCGGCGAGCCGTTTCTATCCGCGCCAGCCAAGCCTGGTGGCGGCGGTGACCGGCACGAACGGCAAAAGCTCGACTGTGGATTTTCTGCGCCAGATCTGGGCCTCCGCCGGGATCGAAGCGGCGAGCCTTGGCACGCTGGGCGCCATCTCCAAAAGCGGGATCGTTGATCTCGGCCACACCACAGCGGACCCCGTGCAGATCCACGCCATGCTGCAACGCCTTTCGTGCGAGGGCGTCACGCATGCGGCCCTGGAGGCTTCCTCCCATGGGCTGCACCAGCATCGGTTGGACGGGGTGAAGCTCGCGCTTGCGGCCTTCACTAATCTGACGCAGGACCATCTCGACTATCATGGCGACATGGCCGCCTATCGCGAGGCCAAATTGATGCTGTGGGACCGGCTGCCGCGAGGAGCGCCGGCAGTCGTCAACGCCGACGCAAAAGAGGCGGCCGCCTTTGAGGACCGGGCCCGGGCGAAAGGGCTCTCAGTGATCACTTGCGGCTGGCGCGCGGCCCCTGAGGGGCTGAAGATTGTCGAAATCCAGCCGCGTCCGGCGGGGCAGACGATCGATCTGCGCTGGAGCGGGCAGACCCATCGGGTGGCGTTGCCGCTGATCGGGGAGTTCCAGGCGCTTAACGCGGTCACCGCGGCGACGATGGCGCTGGCGGGTGGTCAGGACGCGTCTACGGTTTTTGCGGGCATGACGCATTTGAAGCCCGTCAAGGGGCGGATGGAGCATATCGGCGCGACGGCGTCGGGAGCACATGTCTTTGTGGATTACGCCCACACTCCGGACGGTTTGGACGTCCTGCTTCGGGCGGCGCGGCCGCACACGCCGGGGCGCATCGTCTTGGTGTTCGGTTGTGGCGGGGATCGGGACAAGGCCAAGCGGCCGCAGATGGGCGCCATCGCCCAGCGGCATGCCGATATGGTGGTGGTGACGGACGACAATCCGCGATTCGAGGACCCCGCGGCGATCCGCGGTCAGATTTTGGAAGGGGCGCCGACCGCTCAGGAAATCGCCGGTCGGGCCGAAGCCATCCGGTCTGCAGTGGCGCGGCTTCAACCGGGGGATGCGTTGCTGATCGCAGGCAAGGGCCATGAAACGGGACAAATCATTGGCGCGACGGTTCATCCGTTTTCGGATCAAGAGGAGGCGCTGAAGGCGCTGGAGGCGACCTATGCTTGAGGTTTTGTGGCGTGCTGAAGACGCCGCCGCCGCGACCGGCGGACGGCTCATTGGTTCAGACAGCTGGATCGCTGGAGGCGTGTCGATCGACACCCGGACGCTGCAGCCGGGGGATCTCTTTGTGGCTCTCAAGGATGCGCGCGACGGCCATGATTTCGTCGCCGACGCCATGGCCAAAGGCGCATGCGCTGCGCTGATCAGTGAAGGGCGGGCTCTGGGACATGGACCGGCTTTGCTGGCTCCGAACGTCCTTGAGGCCCTCAAGGCCCTCGGCGTGGCGGCCCGCGACCGGAGCGCGGCGAAGCGGGTGGCGATTACAGGGAGCGTCGGCAAAACCAGCGTCAAGGAGGCGACCCTGCTCTGCCTCGCCGCCACCGCCCGGACACATGCTTCGGTGAAAAGCTACAATAATCATTGGGGCGTGCCGCTGACGCTTGCGCGGATGCCCGAGGCGGCGGCCTTCGGCGTGTTCGAGTGCGGGATGAACCATCGTCACGAGATCGAACCCCTCTCTCAGCTCGTGCGGCCGCATGTCGGCGTCATCACCTGGATTGCGCCCGCGCATATCGAGAATCTCGGGACATTGGCCCGGATCGCTGAGGAGAAAGCCGATCTTTTTCAAGGGCTCACGCCCGATGGGGCGGCGCTTGTCCCAAACGAGGCGCCACATGCCGATATCCTCATGGCGGCCGCCGCGCAGTGGGCGTCGCAAACCCTGCGGTTTGGACGGGCGCCCGGATGCGAGGCGCGGCTCTTGTCCTACAAAGCCGAGGCGGGCGGAGCGCAGGCGGAGGCGGAGGTGCTCGGGCGGCGGATCGCGTATCGCGTCGGGGCGGAGGGCGCGCACTGGGCGCTCAACGCGCTGGCCGCGATCACGGCCGCTTATCTGGCGGGCGGCGATCTTGAGGCGGCGGCGGCGGCTCTTGTGGATCTTCGCCCATTGGACGGACGCGGCGCCACCCATTTGATCAAGGCGCCCTTCGGGACGATTGTCGTCATCGACGACGCCTATAACGCCAACCCGGCTTCAATGGCTTTGGCGCTCGAGAGCCTGAAAGATCGCACGCCAGGCCCCGGCGGTCGCCGGATCGCTGCGCTTGGAGACATGCGGGAACTGGGCCCGCAGGCGCCCCAGTATCACGCCGCCATGGCCGAACACGCCCAGAAAGGCCTTGTGGATCTCGTGTTCGCCGCAGGGCCGATGATGGCGCATCTGGCCCAGGCGCTTCCCCCTCAGATGCAAGGAGCGCATAGGGAGACCTCTCAGGCGCTGATCGATCCATTGCTCGAGGTGCTTGCGGACGGCGACATTGTCTTGATCAAAGGCTCGAACGGCTCCCAGATGGCGCGCGTCGTAGAGGCGCTCAAGGCGCTCTCGGCGACCTGAAGGAGGCGGAGCGATGCTCGAGCTGCTCGGCGGATTGGCGGACCAAAATCAGTTCTTCAATCTGTTTAATTATATCACGTTCCGCACCGGCGGGGCGATCGTGACGGCGCTGTTGATCGCCTTCGTGATCGGTTGGCCGATGATCAATTGGCTACGGAAAAAACAGGGCAAGGGCCAGCCGATCCGGGAAGACGGGCCACAGGGCCATCTTCTGACGAAAAAGGGCACGCCCACCATGGGCGGCTTCATCATCCTGATCAGTCTCGGCGTTTCAGCGCTTCTTTGGGCGGATCTGGAAAATCCTTATGTGTGGGGGGTGCTGCTCGTCACGTTCGGGTTCGGTGCGGTCGGGTTCATCGACGACTTCCGAAAAGTCACCAAGCAGAAGGCCGACGGGCTCTCCAGTCGCCTGCGGCTGGGGCTCGAGTTCCTGATCGCGCTCGCGGCGGTTCTCATCATGTTGTCGGCGCAGTGGGCTTCCACGATCCCTCCAGGGCACGCCGGGGCCCCGTTCTGGCAGGTCTTGCTGCAAGGGGGCGACTTCACCTCCCTCGCCGTACCGTTTTTCAAGGACGTGGTGCTCAATATGGGCGTGTTCTTCGTGCTCTTCGCCATGATCGTGGTGGTGGGCGCGGGCAACGCGGTGAATCTCACCGACGGGCTTGACGGCCTCGCCATCGTGCCCGTCATGATCGCTGCAGCGACCTTCGGGGTCATCGCCTATCTCGTGGGCCGAGTGGACTATTCGGCCTATCTCGGGATCCACCATGTGGCGGGCGTCTCGGAGCTGTCGGTGATCCTCGGCGCAGTGCTCGGCGGATCGCTCGGCTTTCTCTGGTACAATGCGCCGCCTGCGCGCGTGTTCATGGGAGACACAGGGTCTTTGGCTCTGGGCGGGCTTTTGGGGGCGGTGGCGGTGGCCGCCAAGCATGAGATCGTGCTTGCGGTGGTCGGCGGGTTGTTCGTGCTCGAAGCCTTGTCGGTGATGATCCAGGTCGCCTGGTTCAAGCGGACGGGCAAGCGCGTTTTCCTCATGGCGCCGATCCACCACCATTTCGAAAAACTGGGCTGGGCTGAGCCCACCATCGTGATCCGTTTTTGGATCATCTCCACGATCTTCGCGCTTGTCGGTCTTGCGACCTTGAAGTTGCGATGATCGGTCAGCAGAGGGGCGAGGCGCGTGATCACCATCGGCGACTATGCGGGGCGGGAGGCGGCGGTGTTTGGCCTTGGGCGCACCGGGCTCTCCGCCGCCCGGGCGCTCGCAGCCGGCGGGGCGCGTGTCCTCGCCTGGGATGACGACGCCAAAAACCGCGCAGCGGCGGAAGCTGCCGGCGTTCCGGTCAGCGACATCAACGCCCGCGACTGGCGCGATTTCGCTGTGCTGGTGCTCTCGCCCGGCGTGCCGTTGACACACCCAAAGCCGCACCGCGTGGTGGAGCTCGCTCAGGCCGTGGGCGTGCCGATCATGGGCGACGTGGAGCTCTTCGCCCGAGCGGTGAACGCGCTGTCGCCAGCCTACCGGCCCAAAGTGATCGGCGTGACCGGGACAAATGGCAAATCCACCACCTCAGCCCTGATTGCGCATATTTTGACTGCGTGCGGCAAGGACGCCCGGCTGGGAGGGAATATCGGCCGCGCGGTGCTCGATCTGCCGCCGATCCACGCTGGCGCCTATTATGTGCTTGAGCTGTCGTCCTATCAGCTCGACCTCACCCGCTCGTTGCGGTGCGATGTGGCGGTGTGGCTCAATCTCTCGCCCGATCATCTTGATCGCCACGGCGACATGAATGGCTATCTCTCGGCGAAAAAGCGTATCTTGATGAACCAGGGGGCTCAAGATTGGGCCGTGATCGGCGCGGACGACCCCTATTGCGCCAGGGTCTGTACGGAACTCACCGCGGTGGGGGGGCGGCAGGTGGCGGCGGTCTCGAGCGGACAGGCGCTGGCGCATGGGGCATGTGTGGTCGGCGGGCGGCTCTACGACGCGCTGGCGGGACGGGCGCAAGCGGTCATGGACCAAGACCAGGTCCCGGCGCTGCCCGGGCGGCATAATGGTCAAAATCTCGCAGCGGCCTACGCCACGGCCCGGGCTTTGGGTTTGGCGCCGCGGGCCATTGTCGAGGCCATCGCGAGCTTTCCAGGCCTTGAGCACCGGCTGGAGCGGGTCGGCACGGTTCAGGGCGTGCGCTTCGTCAATGACAGCAAGGCGACGAACGCAGACGCCGCGGCGCAGGCCCTCAGCGTTTATCCGCGGGTCTATTGGATCGCCGGCGGCCAGGCCAAAGACGGAGGAATCGCCTCGCTGGCGCCGCTGACGCCGCGGGTGGCGAAGGCGTATCTGATCGGAGAAGCGGCCTATGATTTCGCTGCGTTCCTGGAGGGCAAGGCCGCCTTCGCGATCGCCGGCGATCTTGAGACCGCCGTGAGACGCGCCTATGCCGACGCAGCGGCGGCGCGGGACGTCGATCCCGTCGTGCTTTTGTCCCCCGCATGCGCCTCCTTCGATCAGTTCAAAGACTTCGAAGACCGCGGGCGCGCCTTCAAGGCGGCCGTTGCGGCGCTGAAGGCCGAGGTCGAGACGCGGACCAAGCCCAATGTGGGCCTCGCCCATGGCGGCCATACAAGCGGAAGCGGCGCATGACCGCGCTGGCGGCGCCGGGATGGTTGATCAGGGCCCGGGCGCCTTATGCGGGCCTTGACCGACAATTTCTGACCAACGCCGCCGCGCTCGCGCTCTTGGGGCTTGTGGTGTCGATGGCGGCGAGCCCCGCAGCGGCGGCGCGGATGAATATCGAGGCGGATTTCCACTTCGCGGGTCGGCACGCGGCGTTCGTTGCGGCGGGGGCTCTTGTGTTGGCGCTGGCGGCGCGGCTTTCGGCGAAGTCGGCGCGGCGGCTCGGCGTCCTGGTGTTCGCGGCCGCTTTGCCATTGTGCGTCATCGCCTCGCTGACCGCGGAGGTGAAAGGGGCCGCGCGGTGGATCGATTTCGGACCTCTGAGCCTGCAACCCTCAGAGTTCCTCAAGCCGGGGTTCGTCATTGCTGTCGCCTGGATGCTGGCGGAAAAAGCGCGAAACCCGGCGTTTCCAGCGATCGGGATCGCCGCATGCCTCTACGCGCTGAGCGCGGCGGTTTTGCTGTCGCAACCCGACATTGGCCAGACCGCGCTCATGGGGACTGTGCTCGCAGGGATGATGTTCCTTTCGGGGCTGTCCTGGCTGTGGATCGCCGGGGGCGCGGCGGCGGCGGTATGCGCCGGCTTTTTCGCCTACGCCGCATTCCCACATGTGCGGGCGCGATGGGACGCGTTCGTGGCGCCAGAGGGCCCAGGCGGGTATCAGGTCGGTAGAGCGCTCGACGCCATCGCTTCGGGCGGCCTTTTCGGCCGTGGCCCGGGCGAAGGGCTCGTCAAGCTTCAGCTGCCGGACGCTCATGCCGATTTCCTGTTTGCGGTCGCGGCCGAGGAGTTCGGACTTTTGGCGTCGCTGGGCTTGATCGGCCTATTCGCCGCGCTGGTGCTGCGCGGCTTGAGCCGGGCGAGCCGGTTGGCCGACCCCTTCGCCCAGCTCGCGGCAGGCGGCCTCGTTTTGATGCTCGCAGTGCAGGCGGCGATCCATATGGCGGTGAATCTTGCGCTTATCCCCGCCAAGGGGATGACGCTGCCGCTTGTGTCCTATGGGGGCTCGTCGATGCTGTCGGCGGCCTTGACCATAGGGCTCGTTTTGGCTCTGACGCGCGCCGCGCCGGGAAATCTGCTCTTTGAGCGCAAGGGCGAGGCCCATGTCTGAGAAAACCGTGGTCATCGCCGCCGGCGGCACCGGTGGCCACATGTTTCCCGCATCGGCCTTCGCTGAGGAGATGCGGGCCCGCGGCTACCGGATCGTCCTGATCACCGATGAGCGAGGCCGGCGATACGCCGACAAGTTCCCTGCTGAGGCGATCCACGGGGTGTCCGCCGCCACGATCCAAGGCGTACATCCGCTGCGGGCGATCAAAGCGATGGCCGCGATCTGGAAAGGCCTTGGGGAGGCCAACGCCCTGTTGCGGCGGCTCGAGCCTGTCCTGGTGGCGGGCTTTGGAGGCTATCCCTCGTTGCCCGCGCTTTGGGCGGCGAAACAGCAGAAGCGACCCATCCTGATCCATGAACAGAACGCTGTGCTCGGCCGCGTCAACCGGCTGTTCGCGAAAGACGCCGCCGCCATCGCCTGCGGGTTTGACCGGCTCGATCAATTGCCGTCGTCGGCTGCGGCGCGCAAACATCCTGTCGGCAATCCGGCCCGGCCAGCCATCGTGGCGGCGCGGGCGACGCCTTATCCAGAGGCGCACGCAGGGGCCGAGATCAGGCTTCTGATCATCGGAGGCAGCCAGGGCGCGCGCATCCTTGGCGAGGTCGTGCCCGCAGCGATCGCGATGCTGCCCGAGGCCTTGCGGCGGCGTTTGTGGGTGACCCAACAGGTGCGCGAAGAACAGCTGCATCAGGTTAGGCGCATCTACGCCCAGGCGGGCGTTCGCCACGAGGCGGCGGCGTTTTTCAGCGACATCGCGCCAAGGATCGCAGCCGCCCATCTCGTGATCGCCCGGGCAGGGGCGTCCAGCGTCACCGAACTCCAGGTCATCGGCCGGCCGGCGATTCTTGTGCCGCTGGCGATCGCTGCGGACGACCATCAAAGCGCCAACGCCGAAAGCATGGCGCTGGTTGCGGCGGCGGACGTGGTCCCTGAGGGGCAGTTCGACGCGGCAGGGCTTGCCCAATTGCTGGCGACGCGGCTGAATGACGTCCACGGGCTCAGCGTGCGGGCGGCGGCGGCCAGAGCCGCGGGGCGCACTGATGCCGCCCAAGCGCTGGCGGACCTCGCAGAGCAAATCGGGCGCTAGGCCCGACTTCTTTGCCGCAACATCGCCTTATCCTAACCGCGCTTGAGACACACGGCGCAGGCGACACTGTCCTCTTGTCGTCTCCGCTCGGAGCGATGAATGGGGAGGCCGCCTTGCGTCAAAGATCGCCCGACAGGCAAGATGCCGATGTCAATCCATTGGAAAATGCCCGCGACTTGGCTCATAGTTCTGGCGTGACGGGGGCTCAACCGGCAACCGGCGCGTCGGGCATGGCGATGGACGGCCGAGCGGGATCGGCCGGCGATGAGGAAGCCCAGGGTCGGCGCGCCACAACGCATTTCGAAGCGCTCAGAAACAGGGCCGTGGTCCGCCCTGGCGCTTAAGCGACGCGATCGGAGCTCATATGTCTAACGACCTGTTCCAGTCCTACGCGAGAACGTTCGAAGCCCGGCGGGAAACCGAGATGGGCTTGAAGGACTATCTGCACGCCTGCCGAGACGACCCGATGATGCACGCCGGCGCGGCTGAGCGGCTGCTCCAGGCGATCGGAGAGCCCGAGGTGATCGACACGGCGAAGGACGCCCGATTGGGTCGGATCTTCATGAACCGGACGATCCGAATTTATCCGGCTTTTTCAGAGTTCTACGGGATGGAGGACACGATCGAGCGGATCGTGAGCTTCCTGCGGCACGCCGCGCAGGGGCTGGAGGAGCGCAAACAAATCCTCTATCTCCTCGGGCCCGTCGGCGGGGGAAAATCCTCATTGGCTGAACGGATCAAGGCGCTGATCGAAAACCAGCCGATTTATGTGCTGAAAGCCGGCGACCAGCTTTCGCCCGTGTTTGAGAGCCCCTTGGGATTGTTCGACAGCGGCGTCCACGGCGCGGAGCTCGAAGAGCGCTACGGCGTTCCGCGAAGACGCCTGACAGGGCTGATGAGCCCCTGGGCGGTGAAACGGCTCGACGCGTTCGGCGGGGACATCACCAAGTTCTCGGTGGCGAAGATCAACCCGTCCCGGCTGCGTCAAATCGCGGTGAGCAAGACCGAGCCGGGAGACGAGAACAACCAAGACATCTCCGCCCTCGTCGGCAAGGTCGATATCCGTAAGCTTGAACTTTTCGCGCAGAACGATCCTGACGCCTATAGCTATTCCGGCGGTCTGAACCGAGCCAACCAAGGCGTTCTTGAGTTCGTCGAGATGTTCAAGGCGCCGATCAAGATGCTGCATCCGCTGCTGACCGCGACGCAGGAAGGCAATTATGTCGGCACCGAAAACATCGGCGCCATCCCGTTCCAGGGGATCGTGATGGCGCATTCTAACGAGGCGGAGTGGCAGAGCTTCAAAAACAATAAAAACAACGAGGCTTTCATCGATCGGATCTTCGTGATCAAGGTTCCCTACTGCCTGCGGGTGACCGAGGAGCGACGTATCTATGACAAGCTGATTTCCGGCTCGGAGCTCGCGGAGGCGCCTTGCGCGCCTGGAACGCTTGAGATGCTGGCGCGTTTCTCGGTCTTGTCGCGCCTGCGGGCGCACGAAAACTCCAATCTCTTCGCGAAAATGCGCGTCTATGACGGGGAAAGCCTCAAGGAAGTCGATCCCAAGGCGCGGACGATGCAGGAATATAAAGACAGCGCTGGCGTCGACGAAGGCATGGACGGGGTCTCCACCCGTTTCGCCTTCAAGGTGTTGGCCGCGACCTTCAACCATGATGTCACGGAAGTCGCCGCCGACCCCGTGCACCTCATGTATGTGCTCGAACAGGCGATAAAGCGGGAGCAATTCCCCACCGACACGGAGAGCAGATATCTCGAGTTCATCAAGGCCGAGCTCGCCCCGCGTTATGCCGAATTCATCGGCAACGAAGTGCAGAAGGCCTATCTCGAGAGCTATCACGACTATGGGCAGAACCTCTTTGATCGCTATGTCGATTACGCCGACGCCTGGGTGGAGGATCAGGACTTCAAAGACCCTGATACAGGCCAGCTCCTGAACCGCGAGCTTCTGAACCAGGAATTGTCAAAGATTGAAAAGCCCGCCGGCATCGCCAATCCCAAGGACTTTCGCAACGAGGTGGTGAAGTTCACCCTACGCTCCAGGGCAAGCCACGGCGGACGCAATCCCAGCTGGACCAGCTACGAAAAGATCCGTGAGGTGATCGAGCGGCGCATGTTCAGCCAAGTGGAGGATCTGCTGCCCGTGATCAGCTTCGGGTCCAAGAAGGACAATGAAACCGAGAAAAAACATGAGGAGTTCGTGAGCCGTATGGTCACGCGAGGCTACACCGAACGCCAAGTTCGGCGGCTTGTTGAATGGTACATGCGGGTGAAACAGGCCAGCTGAGGTTCGCACAGGCTTTGACGGGGTAAGGGTCGCGCATGCACATTATCGATCGTCGCCTCAACCCCGGCGGAAAGAGCCTCGCCAACAGGCAGCGCTTCATTCGGCGGGCGCGTTCGCTGGTGCGCAACGCGGTGCACGAGGCCAGCGCCAAACGCAGTATCAAAGATGTGGCGAACGGCGGGGACGTCTCGATCCCCGCCGACGGCGTGCACGAGCCCACGCTGCGGCGGAGCCCTATGGGGGGACAAAGGGATTATCTCCTGCCCGGCAACAAGACTTATGTGGAAGGCGACACGATCCCGCGGCCAGACCAAGGCGCGGGCGGCGTCGGCGGTCCCGGAGACGACGGGGAGGGGGAAGACGCATTTCAGTTCGCCCTGACACGGGAAGAGTTCCTGGAGCTTTTCCTTGAAGATCTGGAGCTGCCAGACCTCGTCAAACGCCAAGTGACAGGGGACGCCGTCGATCAATTCGTCCGCGCCGGATATCGCACCAGCGGGCCGCCAGCGTCGCTGTCGGTCTCTCGGACCATGCGCAATAGTCTCGCCCGACGCCTGGCGTTGAAACGGCCGACGCCGCAAGACATAGAAGCGGCCAAAGACTCGCTCGCGGCGGCGATTGCGGCCGGTGCAGACGAGGACGCCCTCGCGCCCCTGAAGGCGGAGATTGAGCGGCTCCAGCGTCGCGCGACGCTCGTGCCCTATATCGACCCGATCGATGTGCGCTATCGTCGGTTTGATCCCACGCCGCGGCCAGTGGCGAAGGCGGTCATGTTCTGCCTGATGGACGTGTCGGGATCGATGGACGAGCACATGAAGGACCTCGCCAAGCGGTTCTTCACCTTGCTCTATCTGTTCCTCACCCGTCGCTATGCGCACGTGGAGGTGGCGTTCATCCGCCACACCCACGAGGCCCAAGAGGTGGATGAGCAAACATTT